>NZ_BBRX01000035.1 GCF_000829675.1 Acinetobacter rudis | reverse complement strand
ATCTTCGGCTTGAACAATGTTTTTCTCAAGCTGTTTAACTAATTCAACATAGCTTTGCGCACAGTGTTGAAGGAGTGACCATGCGGGATGAGTACCACTTTGTTGTTGCTGAATAATATGCTGTTGCTCAAAGAAAGCAGGGTGGTAAGCATTGTTTTCATTGCAGATCAAGATGAAGCAATCGTGTTTAATCAACATACTCAGTGGTGTAGTACGAAACTTCACTTGATCATCAAGTTTCTCAACTTTTTCATCATTGAACGGGATATGAATTAACAAAAAAGTCCATTCCCCACGTTGTTCAATACGTGGGCGCTCATCTAGATCAAGTGCTTGTTGAAGAAAATCCGCAGGGACTTGCAGTTCAGTGTTTAACTTTTCTAGATGTACGGTTTTGGCATCAATGCTTTGTTGAAAATGCAAGCTGCTGGCTACAGGGTTTGATGTGCTTGCTTGTTCCGAATTTTGGGTATAACGATAAATATCAATCATGTTCAGTACTCAATAGTTAGGCTAAGGCCAATAAAGGGTGAGTGAAATTTACAAGTCTGGCTTATTGGCACTAAGCTGCACGTAAATACTTTTTCTTGTAGAAAACAATCAACAAGACCACCACAATTAACAACATGGAGATACTGACCAATACAGTCATAAACCATTCTTCTTCATAAGGTAAAGCAACGTTCATTGAGAAAATACTACCGATCATTGTTGGGATGACCATCACGATCGCTAAGGTCGTCAGTATTTTTAACACGCCATTTAAGTTGTTATGGATAATTGCAGCATAGGCATCCATAAGATTACTTAAGCTTTCGCGACGTAACTCCGTTACCTCAGCAGCTTGATGTATATCAACTAAAATTTCTTGCAGGCGCTTAGACTCAGGTTCATGCAATTTAATATCGTGCCCTTGCATGATACGTTTATATAAAATATTCATAGCCGTTAAAGCGGTTGAAAAGTACACCAAACTTTTATTGAGGGCGATGAGGCCAAATAACTCATGGTTACGGTATGATTTTTTCAATTGATGTTGTAGCTGACTAATTTGCTTGTTGATTTTATTGAGATTCAAGTTGTACGAATCAGCTACAGCTTTAAACACCAATAAACTAAATCGTGTTTTCATATAACTTTGGAACTCGCCATATTTACCAGCGAGTACATCATCGAGCAGTGGCAACTTTTGTGCAGAGACTATAACTAAATGATTTTCACAGTGAATCAAGCCAAAAGGTTGGGTCTGATAAGGCGCTTGATGTTGTTCAGTGTGATCTAACTGTACTGGAGTATTGAGCACCATTAATAAGGTGTTGCCATCTTTCTCAATACGAGGGCGTTCATTTTTATCTAAACAGTCGTTAAAAAAACTGCGAGGTATATGTAAACTAGTCGCGAGTAATTCAATTTCTGTTGATTGTGGATTACACAAATAAATAATGCTGTTGTGTTGAATATCTTGGCTTTCGAGTAGTAATCCTTGAGGATTGCTTTGATAAATTTTAAGCATACTGTACTCCGTCAATACTTAGATAATTTGACGTTTTTTAAAAATAATAACGATGGCAACACTGAGTAGCAGACTGAGGCCAGCCAGTAGAGAAAGAGCATACGGTTGTTCTTGCAGGGGGAGTGGGATATTCATACCGTATAAGCTCGCAATCCCTAGCGGTATTGCTGCAATAATGACGTAGACCGACAGGTATTGAACCAATAAGCTCAAGTTGTTTTCGATTGCGGCCGAATACGCATCCATCAGATTACTTAAATTAATATTGTGAATTTCAGCCATGGCTTGTGCTTGATCGGTTTCAACCATGACATTCAGCAAGCGATGCTGTGCTGCCTGATGACCTGTTACCACCTGCATATCATTGAGTAAATTCAAAACTTTACTATTGCCACGCAACGAGATTGCAATACGATTAAGGACCTTGTTGTGGTTAAGTAATTTAAAAACTTGTTTGTTTTTAATTGAGCTAAGTAACTCATGTTCAACAGTGCTAATTTGTTCATTGACGCTTTTGCTGGCAACAATAAATTGATCTGCTGCGAGCTCTAAAAAGCGATAGACATAATCAGCTAACTGTTCTGCACTATGCTCAGGACCTTGTTCTACATACTGAATCATTTGGTCAAAGATGGGATGGTCATGTTTAGAAATAATAAACACCAAATGATCTTTGATAATCACCGCGAAGCTCTTACAACTTACGGATTGCTCTGCTTTGGATGAGGTATTGAAGGGCAGATGCGTCATGATCAATGTTGCTTGTTGCTTGCATTGAATACGTGCACTGGCATTTTCATCTAATGCAGTTTGAATAAAATTGCGCGGTATTGAAAACTGAGTGGAGATATGGGTGATATATTCCTGATCCGGATCAATAACTTTGAGCCAACGGATGGAGTGTATCTGCATTTGGGTTTCATTCGTTTTAAACATGTTTAAAACTCCTTGACCGTGCATGAGTCAGTGGTTGTACAACCCTGTCCTCGAATAGTAAATCTCAAAAGCGCATAGCATTTGGCTACAAAACATTTTGAATCGGCAATAAAAAAGCACGCCTCCAATAAAATAGGGGCGTGCTTAGACATGACTTTTTACAGATACAGTCCGGCACAACATCAACGCCTCAGGACATCGAACGACCCGAGCGTGTTGATATTGGTCTACCCCAATTCATTGAGCTTTAGCACTGTACGGCATAAGAAACGTGGGTTTCTAGCTACGTTATAAACCACCTTAATTCGATGGTTTCTGTTCAAACCCGTTGGCGTCTTTGGACGTTTCTGGGCAGTAGCATGTCTCCGTACAGGAGCCTCACCTAACGAGGTTTTTTGCAATTTGTTGCCGCGGAGTATATGCAGGAAAATTATACAATTCCACTAAAAAATTAAATTAAAATTTAAGACATTGATTTGTCAGTGATTATAGTTGGGTTTATCGTTGCTAAAATAGAATGAAAGATTTCGGAATTTTATTGAAAAATATATATTCTTTTATTGGTGGTGTAAATTGTATTAATCTAAATACTGTAGATAATTACTAGTTAAATAATGATTTTTTGTCGATAAAAACTATATTTATAATTTTATGTAGTTTTAATTTTGGTCATGTGGTTTTGCTTAAATGTAAGCAATTTTCTTGAGGGTAATTTTTGATCGGCTTAAAGCTGTGACTTTCATTCGGTTGAGTAGGATAAAAATCAACTGATTGATATTTGATCATATGTAGCTGAGGCTGATCAGGATTAGGTAAAGTAATTTTAGATTTGGGCAAAAAAAATCCCCGTGTAAAACGAGGATTTTTCATTTGAATGAATATGTTTTTAGTCAAAAATTTTAGATAAAGCTTGGAAAGGAAGCGTGACCACATCGAATGCCACAGCAAAAGGGAAAAGCACTAATTTCTCTGCACCACTATTTTTATAAGTGGTGTAATGCTCTTCGGTTTGGGTGTAAATACTGACTGGATACGACTTGCTTAGAGGTTTGAGTGAACTTAAATTGTTGACCACAGGATAGACCACGCCAGATAGTTTGATATTGAAACAAAAACGCTGAGCATTCATGCGCTTATCACTTGAAGTGGTACATTCTTCTGCGCCATTTTCAATAAAAAATTCAAGGTCTTTTTTACTTACATTTTCTTGTAATTTGACATAAGAAAGTGGCAATACACCAGAAAATTGACCATCATTTTTAGCTGAATAAAAGTTTAATTCACGGGTAAGTTGAATATATTTAGGATCGAGCTGGCCAATTACAGAAACAAAGCGTGCACCACCTTGGGTGAGTACATAGCTATTTTTACTTCCTGCAATGACTAGACTATCGGCAGGAAGTTGGCTGTTTTGTTGTGCTAACTTACCAAAAGCTACTACATTATCCTCAACTAAAACTACTTTTTCGGTGCGAGTGCGTTCATTTTTGCCTTTTTTAAGCAAGGTCGATGTGGCACAAGCTGAGAGGATGAGGGTAGAGCATCCAAGTACTACACTCGTTTTTATTATTGAATGTTTCAATATAAACTCCAAAAAAGTAAATTGAATAGGATGAATATTTTTAATATATGATGATTAATTAGATGAATTGTCAAGAAAATTGAGAAATATTTCACTTATTATTTTAATGATGCTTCAGTTTAATTGTGCTCCACGCAGATGCAGTGGAGCACTAAATTTAGCGTTATATTGTTTATGCAGTAGCAAGATTAATGGACAACTGCATTGGCAAATAGACTGTTGTCTTTAATAGGGAAACCACTTGCTCCTTGGGATTTATAACTGACACTCCAGCAGTTTTTATCCATTAATTTAAGTTTTAAAGCAGTGAGATTTTGACGCTCTAAGCTACAGTTTTTCACGTTATAAATAGCATTGGTTTGTTCAGCTATGCTTGGCATAAATTTTAGACTATATGCACGGATTGATTCAGGAATATCATTGTCTTTGTCACTTCCTACTGTAATAGCAGCAAGGAATGTTCCTGTATCCGTAATTAAGCCTGCTGATCCATCTTTGAGATCATTCACTTTGGTTTTACTCATGGCAAAGATGGTTTCTTCTTTACCAATCCCTGATGGTGAACCAAGTACACGTCCGATATTAGCGATTGGACTTGTTGGAGTATCCGTTTGAATGGTGATGATCGAACCTGCTTTTAAATTACGATCAGCAGTCCAACGGAACACTCCTTCATTGGTTGCTGCTTGGTCTTTTTTACGGTCCCAGAAGCTTGTCTTCTCGGCACTATAATCTCGGTCACTAAAATAAATCTCAGTTCCACCATTGATGTCTTTCATGAGCATAAAGGCAATCGCATCAGGAGCTTCTGCATTGGTTGCCATAAAGTAAAGATCACCTAGCGCGAGCTCTGTCGGTTGGCCAGCCGTTTTAAATTGGGTGATGGTTTGAGTTGGCATCAGGTTTTTATTGTGATCTTGTAGTCCTTGTGACATTACTACTTTATATTCAGTATTTATTTTAAATGGCTGAGTAGGCTGTAATTCAACTTGATTAAAATTGATTTTTAAGTTGTTATTTTGGGCATTAAAACTTTGGATGAATTGGTTGTTTTCATAGAGATCAAATTGGCCTACTTGGGATTTAATTCCTTCATTAAGTAGCAATTGGATTGGGCTATCAAGGTTTACACCCTGCAGATTGTTTTCAGGAATTGCAGTGATGATTTGGGGAGCAACAATATCTTTAAATGCTGAACCGATATTAAATATAGCACCCTGAAACTTTTGTTGATGAGGTTCTAAGTCTTTAGAAACGGCCGTTTGTCCTTCCCAAATACTATCGCCGTTGTCGAGTAAAAGCTGGATTTTATCACCAAGATCGTGAGTTTCTACAATGGTCTCTATGCTGCCTTTAGATTGGCTTTGTAAGTTTTCAATACGATTATTGAGCAGCTGCGGCGTGCTCGATTTGCCATCCCATAAATACAGTCCAAAAGCGTTATCCAGTGCGCTTTGATTACCAGCAGCAGGTCCAGCCACAATTAAGTATTGTCCATTTTTTGTTTTAGCCATAGAGCGTATACCACGACCTGCTAAATCAAGTTCGATGGGTGCAGCAAAAAGTGCTTTTGAATCTCGTTTTTGAATGAGCTGTTGGTAGTTGATTAAAGGAATAATTAATGCCTTTTCACGTTGGCCTTGATCGGTAACAGGGGCTCTAAAGCCCAACAATAGTTGTTTTTCATCATGGCTTGCAGTCATCCCTTCAATTGCAAAACCATTTAAGTTTTCTGGTGCAACACCAGCAGCAGCGGATACTTTAAAGCCAAAGTGATCTTTGCCTTTTTGGTGCAGGTTATTTTGATCCCAATCCACCAAGTCTTTTTCTAGGTTTGAATAAATCCCTTGGTATTCAAACTGAGTTTGTGCCCCTTTTCCAGAAATTTTCACTGCAAATAAATGGCTACGATCCGCAGCATCACCACCATCTTTTTTATTGCCGTGTGAGCCAATAAAGTAGGCACGATTGTCTTTAAGTAAGGCACTTGCCTCGATATCTAATTCTTTTTTTAATTGTGGGCCTTGCGTTGAGAAATCCCATTCTGCGACAGCATCACCACCATTTTTAGGATAGACCCTTAGAGCATTGCTCTCATCATCAGCAACAATAATATATTCACCATCAATACTGACTGCTGTTGAGGCATCAGATGAACCCGCACTGAGTAATTTGCCAGGTGTGTAATCGAGTAGAGTGGGTTTAAACTCAGGATAAACATGATCTTGAGAAGTACTGGGGTTGGTTGAATCATCATCGCTGTCGTTACAAGCACTAAGCAAAGTAACTGATGCGGCAAGTAGCAATATTTTGGCAGTAAACTTCACTGTAAAGACTCCATAACAATTGGAGATACAATAAAGTTAAATCATGACGTATCAGTTAAAATTTTATACTCAATGTTAAATAAACTCAGTGACTAAGATTATTACGGTGTACGCATATCCACCAATAAACTAACAAGTCGGCGAACCAGAGGTAGGAGCACTAAAACGATTGGAAAGGCAAACATCCAAGAGACAAGCCAAGCGGAAAGCCAAAGTCCAAAGAAGCCATCTATAAAACCTAAGTTTTTGATCATATTGATCATGGAGATGATGGCACTCATTAAACAAGACAGAAAAAAGGGAATAAGAATACCTGCATATTTCATGGGGAGTTTCGGAATATTACCAATGATTTTTGCGGTTCGGTTGTCCATAAAACTCTTTGTTGTATTTAAAAGGGACAGCAAATTTTAAAGGATTTGTCAGCGGATAAGAACCCTCACCATAGGGTAAAGTTAATTTATGAGTATCAATATATTATGTATAGTTATATAGGTTGAAGTGAGATGTATAGATAAAAACACTAAGCTTTGTGGTAAAAAGTACTTTATTTCTATTGGATTTTTTTATGTTGCAGGCGAATGATATGACTCGAGTAAAGAACAAGGTTGCTTGGATGCGTCCATTGCTGCTTGCAGCAACGCTATTGGGAACAGCACAAATCGCTGTTGCTGGTCCTACGGTAGATCAATTGAGCGATTGTTTGGTGAAAGCGACTACAGCAACAGATAAAACCACAGTATTACAATGGACCTTTGTGGCGTTGTCTACACATCCCGATTTAAAGGCTTATAGCAATGTGACTGAAGAACAACGGGGTCAGTTAGATCAAAAGTTTGCACAGGTTTTACAGCGTGTGATCACTGAACAATGTGCAGTACAAACCAAAGCTGTGATTCAAGCAGAAGGGATTCAAGCTGTAGGTGATAGCTTTCAGGAGTTAGGTCGTACAACGGGTGAAGAAATTATTTCAAATCCTGAGGTGAAAAAGCAGTTGCGCGGTGTAGTTCGTCATCTTGATTTAAATAAATTGATCGCAACTTTTTTAACGCCGGATATTTTTTCTAAGCTTGGTTTATCGAAGTAAACCCTTTTAAAGCAGAGGCTGCTTAAGTCCTCTCACTAACTCTCTCCTTAAAAGGAGAGAGTACTTTTTAACTCGTTGTACTGTTGTATTGTGTCATACCAGACAGATTGATCGGTTGAGCCTAATAGTTTTGCTATTTCATAATGCCAAGTTTTTTGTAGATGGCTTCACGTTGTTCAGCATTGGCTTGATCACGACCTATTTTTTCATATTCTTTTTCTAAATATACTGCTGCTTGTCGTTCTGAAAGTGGCTTTTTCATGGCGATGGTTGAAGCCAATAAAATACTATAAATACCATAGCGGTCTTCAGGATATTCACAGGCTTCATTTACAGTTTGGATGACGATTTGCTGCTTAATATCTGGATACATGGTTTTGAGTTTTGCTGCCGTTTCTCCAATACAGTGAGCATAAAGCAGATTGGTTTGATCAGCGCCTGCATAGACCTCTTTTTCAGTAAGAACTTTTGTACCTAATTTTTCTTTTACACGCGCTTCAAGTTGATGGTTATTATCAGCCCAAGCACTTTGAATGATCATGAGGCTAAAGCTGGCACAAAATAGAATTTTCTTGATCATGATTATGTCATTGAATTAGAAATATTTATCAGATCATAAATAGGCTTGATTGATAATGCAAAAATTAATTTGGAGACGACTCATTGTATATTGAGTTCAATAATAAAGTGACTAAAAAAAAAGAGTTGTATGAAGACTTATGTTTATTTGCATCGATCAAGTTTGAGCATAATCAATGCTTATTTTTCCCTTTGGCAAAGGTGGGCGAAATAGGGTACAAGATGATGTAATTTTTGTTTTTGGCTTGAAATAAAAAATCCCCGCATCAGCGGGGATTTTTCGTATTTAATTAAAACTTAAACACGTTCGATAATGGTTGCGATCCCTTGGCCAAGACCAATACACATTGTTGCAAGACCGAATTGAGTGTCTTGCTGTTCCATTACGTTGAGTAGTGTCGTAGTAATACGCGCACCAGAACAACCGAGTGGGTGACCGAGTGCAATCGCACCACCATTTAAGTTGATCGAGTCTTGTTTGTCATAGATGTTCAAACCTTTCATGACTGATAAGCCTTGTGCAGCAAAAGCTTCATTCAGTTCGATGGTTTGGATATCCGTCATAGACAAGCCAGCACGCTTTAATGCTTTTTGTGTAGCAGGAACAGGGCCATAACCCATGATCGCTGCATCACAACCCGCGATTGCCATAGAGCGAATCACAGCACGTGGTTTTAAACCAAGTGATTGAGCGCGTTCAGCTGACATCACTAGCATTGCAGATGCACCATCAGACAGAGCTGAAGATGTTGCTGCTGTGACTGTACCGCCTTTAGGATCAAATACAGGGCGTAATGCTTTAAAGGCTTCAATGTTGGCATCTGGACGAATCACTTCATCGACATCACATAAGATCTTAAAGCCATTTGCATCATGACCTTCGATACCAATGATTTCGTTTTTAAAGCGACCTGCTTGCGTTGCAGCCCAAGCACGGCGGTGTGATTCAACACCAAACTGGTCTTGTTCTTCACGGGTGATTTGGTTCATACGACCCAACATTTCCGCAGTCAAGCCCATCATGTTTGAAGCTTTAGCATAGTGTTTAGATGCTTCTGGGTTAAGGTCGATGCCGTGCATCATACCCACATGGCCCATGTGTTCTACACCACCGATGATGAAAACATCACCTTGGTTTGTCGCAATTTGTGCTGCTGCAGTATGTAGTGCTTGCATTGAAGAACCACACAAACGGTTTACCGTTTGACCACCAACAGTTTTAGGTAAGTCAGCCAATAACACGATGTTACGGCCAATGTTCATACCTTGCTCTAGGGTTTGGTTGACACAGCCCCAGATCACATCTTCAACGTCGTTGACATCAAATTGGTTACGGGCAACTAAAGCACGTACCAACTCTGCTGACAGGTTGTCGGCACGGACATTGCGGAACATACCGTTTTTTGTTTTGCCCATGGCGCTACGCACACCATCAACAATCACAACGTCACGTGGATTTAAAGTAGCCATTCACGTCGCTCCTTAACCGTAGAATTTTTTGTTATTTTCAGCCATTTCACGCAACATTTGTGGCGCTTCATAAGCCTTGCCTAAGTGTGCATATTTGTTGCAAAGCGCAACATATTCAGCAACACCAGTTTGGTCGATGTAACGGCATGGACCACCGCGGAATGGAGGGAAACCAATACCCATGATCATTGCCATATCTGCTTCTGCAGGAGTAGCAACGATATTGTCTTCTAGACAACGTACTGTTTCGTTACATAGCGCTAACATCATGCGATCAATGATTTCTTGTGCATCAAACTCACGTTTTTCGCTAGTAACCATTGGTGCAATCACGTCATAAGCAGTAGGATCGATGGTTTTTGCTTTCTTACCTTTACGATCGAGTTCGTACTTGTAGAAACCAACATCGTTCTTTTGACCAAGGCGTTTGTTTTCGTACATGATTTCAACCGCGCCTTTAAAGCTTGGTTTCATACGATCAGGGAAACCTTCTGACATCACTTCAGCGCCGTGAACACCAGTATCGATACCGACAACGTCAAGTAAGTAAGCAGGACCCATTGGCCAGCCGAATTTCTCCATCACTTTGTCGACTTGTTGGAAGTCTGCACCATCTTTTAATAACAGATCGAAGGCACCAAAGTAAGGGAACAACACACGGTTGACTAAGAAACCAGGGCAGTCGTTGACAACAATCGGGGTTTTACCCATTTTTTGTGCCAAAACTACAGTTGTAGCGACTGCTTCTTCAGAACTTTGTTCACCGCGGATGACTTCAACCAAAGGCATCATGTGTACTGGGTTAAAGAAGTGCATACCGACAAAGTTTTCTGGGCGTGCTAAAGATTTTGCCAAACGTGTAATCGAAATGGTCGATGTGTTTGATGCAATGATGGTGTTATCACGTACTTTGCTTTCAGTATCTTTAAGAACAGCTTCTTTAACTTTAGGGTTTTCAGTCACTGCTTCAATCACGATATCGACTTCTTTAAACTCGTCATAGCTTAAAGTTGGACGGATACGTGCAAGTGTGTCACCCATTTGAGCAGGTTTTAATTTTTTGCGCTCAACTTGTTTAGTCAACAACTTGTTCGCTTCAGACATACCTAATGCTAATTGAGCATTACCAATGTCTTTCATGATAATCGGTGTGCCTTTACTCGCAGACTGGTATGCAATACCGCCACCCATGATCCCTGCGCCTAATACGGCAGCTTGGTTGACAGGGTGAGCACCTTTTTCATGGTGTTTAGAAGTTTTCTTCACCACTTGGTCATTTAAGAATAGACCAATCAGTGCTTCTGCTTGAGGAGTAACTGCTGCTTTAGCAAAGCTTTGCGCTTCTGCTTTGAGTGCATCATTACGTGGCAGAGTAACCGAAGCTTGGAGTGAATCGATCATTAGTTTTGGTGCAGGATATTGTGCAGGGTTGGCTTTAGCGAGGACTACACCTTTCGCTGAGTTAAATGCCATCATCTGCTCAAGCATATCCAGTTTAACTGGATCTAGTTTCTCTTGACGTTTGGTTTTCCAATCTAGACGACCATCAATAGCTTGTTGTACAAGGTGTACAGCAGCTTCTTGTAATTTGTCTGCTGCAACAACTGCATCAACAGCACCATCTTTAAGTGCAGCTGCAGGACGTTTTGGTGCAGCCATCGCGATCCATTCAATCGCGTTGTCGATACCAATGATACGGCTTAAACGAACCGTACCACCAAAACCAGGAATGATACCGAGTTTAATTTCAGGTAGACCAACTTGTGCAGCTTCTGACATCACACGATAGTCACAAACAAGACACATTTCAAAACCGCCACCCAAGGCCATGCCATTGATTGCAGCGACTTTAGGAATTTCTAAGTCTTCGAAGCTATTGAAAATATCATGAACAGGCATTGCCCATTCAACGATTGCATTTTCACCTTGAGCAAAATTGTCACCAAACTCAGTAATGTCCGCGCCCACAATAAATGTAGATTTGGCACTTGTAACGATCAAGCCTTTAATACTTTGATCTGCTTTAACAGCTTGGATCGCAGCTTGAAAATCTTCTAATGTTGCGCGGTTAAATTTATTGACCGACTCACCTTGTAAGTCAAAGCGGAATTCTGCAATCCCGTCCTTAAGCATCTGGACGGTAATGGCATTGCCAGCGTGGATCATGCCCTGATCTCCTTTTTTTGGAGGACTTTTACGTTGATGTTGTTGGTTTAGCGTGGTGCAAGTTGCGCACACAAGTATGCTTCACTCATCTTACGATAACTATATCTAAAAAGAATACAACAAGTTGTATCAAGCCGTGACGCAAGGGTCACCTAAATTATTTGCTCAGAATGAAGCTTTTACTTGATAGAGCTTGTTTATATAAGCATAGAAAAACAGAACACTATGTTTAAATTAGGTTTTTTTGTGAAAAATATCACTAAAAAACATTTTTTTTAATCAATGAGAAAATAATTTTACTGTGTAAATTTGTCAGAAATGTCAATTGATGCGAAAAGAGTCGAGTGAGGTGGTTGGTTTTTTCATATGCTGCACTATGTTAGAATGGAGTTTACTTGAAATATATAACAATTTAGCGAAAACGATCTCGCGAGCGAATCAAGTAAAGTCTGTGAATTGTATCTAGGTGTTAATATGTTGAAGTGGATTATACTGGCTATATTCGTGCTCTCTGCGATTTATGTCCAGTACCGTGGAAAGGTGCGACATTCGTTTTATCGTCAGTTTTTTGATCATTCTACCTTGTTTGCACCCGTAAATTTTATCATGTACTTGTTCTCTAAAGTACCTAATCAGCCTTATATTGAAAGTCGCTACTTTAAAGATTTAAAGGTGCTGGATGATCATTGGGAAATGATTCGTGATGAGGCCCAAGCACTTTATCAGCAAGGCGGGATTAAGGCAGCAAGTAGTTATAATGACTTGGGTTTCAACTCGTTCTTTAAAACAGGTTGGAAACGTTTTTATCTAAAATGGTATGACACTGCACACCCATCGGCAGCAGAACTCTGTCCTAAAACCACTGCACTGTTAAAGACCCTACCAAGTATTAAAGCAGCGATGTTTACTGAACTTGCTCCAGATAGCCGCTTGGTGAGTCATCGTGACCCGTATGCGGGTTCTTTACGTTATCACTTAGGATTGTTGACCCCTAATGATGACCGCTGTTTTATTGATGTCGATGGGCAGAAATATTCATGGCGTGATGGGCAAAGTGTGGTTTTTGATGAAACTTATATTCACTACGCTGAAAATCGTACCGAGCAAAATCGTATCATCTTATTTTGTGATGTCGAACGTCCATTGAGTAGTCGTCTGGTACAGCATTTTAACCATTGGTTTGGTAAAAATGTCATGACTGCTGCGAGTTCACCAAACAGTGAGCAAGATCGTACTGGGGCACTCAATAAGTTATTTGGTTATGTCTATCAAGTTCGCTTAAAAGCCAAAGCACTGAAGAAAACCAACCGCACTATGTACTATGTGTTGAAATGGTTCTTGATGTTAGGGGCATTCTTCATGATCTTTATTCGTCCTTATTTAATGACAGCTTAATCACATCTTAATGCCGTGGTTTTGAGTTAGGTTTTAGAGATCGACGCTGAGTTTAAAAAACGCCTGATGATATTCATCGGGCGTTTTTGATTGAGGTTTTAAAATAGAGCGAGATTAGAAAGCGTACATCAGTCTTAAATTGATGCGGTTATCTTCTTTAAAGCCATTTTCTACATCAATATCTCGACCATAGGCCAAGATGACACTGGTTGCTGGAGTTGGGGAGTAAGCTGTCCCTAGCCAAAATTTACTCTGTTTGGTGCTTGCACTCTCAATACCATCAAGTTTGCTTTTACCTGCGTCACTATATGAGACCCCAGCGCGTAGATCGAGCTGATCATTGAGAAAATAGCGCGTATTGGCTTGTAGTTGATAACCTACATCCTGCTTTAGCGTACCGCCTCGGGCATCATCATTTTTACCATAGACAGTAAAATCACCTGCGACATCTACAGCCAGTTTAGGCGTGATCCGAGTGGTATAGGCCGATTGTAGCGTGAGTTTAAAACGATTTTCCCCTAGGTTAATATCATCGTGTTTGGAGTACTGGCCTGTGGGGAGATATAAATAGGGTGTTATTCCCCATTGGCTTTTTGACTCAGCGTTATGATAGAGGAAAAAAGCATTGGCAAGGATCACATCACCAATACCGCTGCTCGATCCCATACTGGAAATATCTTTACCCGCTTCGAGACGGCCAAAGGGAACCAAAATTTGCGGGGCAATTTGTATACCCCCCATATCCATGTAATGCACATAACGAGCAATACCGATATCGGATGTTAATTCATTTTTTCCAGCTACTTTATCGCTACCTTGGTAAAGCGCATCACGGTTGGCGTGTTGGTAATAAAGCAGCGCAAGATTGGTGCCGCTTGGAGCATAGTCATAATCACCTGCATCAATATCCGTTGCATGGGCTGAGAGATTGAATAGAGCAAAGGTGCAGACTGCAACAGTTGAGTGTCGAAGTGTTTTAGTCGCGTACATGTATCATTCCTTGATCGCGTTAGAGAGTGTATTTGTGTCATACAACTTTTTGTATTCACGTCGTAATTTAAAAAAATATGACGCATATTCGTTACTTAAATTCGGCAAAAAAAGGCGTTATTCGGCATTTATTTGAATGCACTCATTTTGATCAATAAGAGATCAATAGATGAGCTCAAAAGAACGAACTAAACTGTTGTAAATTGCAATGGGTTTGATTTAGGTAGGTTCTTAAACAGGGAGATATTGAGTAAAGGTCTAGAATTAACATATTTATTTTGCTTGAAAATGCTGTGATCACCTTCACATCATCCATAATGCTGTAAACCTCATGAAAAGGCTGGCTGTGAACGAGAACGCACGAGAACATATTGAAAAAATTTTAAATCATATGACCCCGCTCCCAGGTGTTTACAAAATGCTGGGTAAAGATGGGGAGTTACTCTATGTCGGAAAAGCGAAGAATTTAAAAAATCGTGTATCGAGCTATTTTGTTAAAACCATTGAACATCCTAAGACTCAAGCTTTAGTTGCGCGTATTTGTGATATCGAAACCTTGATTGTGCGTTCAGAGACTGAGGCTTTACTGCTTGAGCAGAACCTGATTAAGCTACATCGCCCACCATATAATATTATGCTGCGTGATGATAAGTCTTACGTATATATCTTTATTTCCGCAGATCGACCTTATCCGCGTATCGCCAGTGGGCGTGGTAAAGGGCGTCATCAAGCAGGTAAGTTTTTTGGGCCTTATCCAAGTGCTTATAATGCACGTGACACTTTATTGGTTTTACAAAAATTATTTAATGTTCGCCAATGTGAAAATAGCTACTTCTCACAGCGTAAACGTCCTTGTTTGCAATATCAAATTAAACGCTGTTCAGCACCTTGTGTCGGCCTGATTAGTCCAGAAGATTATAAAGTGGATGTAGAGAACTCAATTCGTTTTCTACGGGGGGATACCAAAGAGCTTAACCAAGAATTAATTGGCAAAATGGAGGAGGCTGCAGAAGCTTTGGCTTTTGAGAAAGCTGTTTTCTATCGTGATCGATTGGCACTGTTACGTGATATACAAACACAGCAAGCGATTTATACGGTCAAAGGTGAGGCTGATATTCTCGCGATTGCTTATATGGCCGGAGTCACTTGTGTGCAGATCATGCATGTGCGTAATGGTAAGATGCTTGGTGGTAAAGCTTACTTTCCCGATATGGTTGATGATGATTTAAGCCAGATGATGTCTGACTTCATTGCTAACTTTTACTTTCAGGTCGCAGACGAAATTCCTGCTGAATTAATTGTAAATGTTGAGCTGACTGATCGCGCACAATTAGAACAAGCATTGAGTCAGCATTTTGAGCAAAAAGTTCAAATCAAACATAAGGTACGTGAAACGCGAGCAGAGTGGTTAGAACTGGCACAAATGAATGTGCAGCATGCGATTAAAGGCAAGCTGAGTAATCATTTTGAACTTAATGAGCGTTTTCATCAGTTAGAGCAGGTGCTGCAACGACCAGTAGATCGCATCGAATGTTTTGATATTTCACATACTATGGGTGAAGCGACCATTGCATCATGTGTGGTCTTTGATAGTGGTGGAGCGCGTAAACGCGATTATCGTCAGTTTGCAATTGAAGATATTACTGGGGGAGATGACTATGCGGCGATGCGTCAAGCACTCACTCGACGTTATAAAAAGTCTATGTTACCTGACTTGCTACTCATCGATGGTGGTAAAGGTCAGTTACATATGGCCATGGAGGTGATGCAAGACCTTGGCTTAGACGCATTTATGGTCGGGGTATCCAAGGGGGAAGGGCGTAAACCTGGTCTAGAAACTTTGCACTTTACCGATGGTACAAAAATACAATTGCCTGAAGATCATAAAGCCCTACATCTGATACAACAGGTTCGAGATGAAGCACACCGATTTGCAATCACCCGACATCGAGCTAAACGGGACAAAAGTCGTGGCCGTTCTGTCTTAGAGGTGATTCCGGGGCTTGGCCCAAAACGTCGCCGTGATTTGTTAACACATTTTGGTGGTATTCAGGGGGTACTGAAGGCCTCTGAAAAAGATCTAACCTTGGTTCCAGGGTTGGGGGCGGTTATGGCACGTACCATTTATAAAATATTGCATGAGTAAATGAATAAGGATTGAGACGGTATTTGAGTTGAAGGCCGCTTCAGCTTTTTTATGCTAAGCACGATGTTCAGTATCAAATTATTAGACCATAAACTCAGTGCTAGAAACTTAGAAAGCCAAGAGGGGGAGATTATTGCTGACCTAGTAGTTCTTAATAAGTTTAGATAATAGGATGAGCCCACACCCCAGTTATCTCTTAAATTTGGATGCTTAACAGGTCAGTTCAATATTTGAAAATTTGTACAAAAAAAATACAGTGAAGCTTCTTATTTTTAATAATTGTTAAACATTATTCTAAAATAATGATTACTAAGTCACAATTTTGAGTCAAATTATGAATAACATAGCTAAGCTTTATGATAGATCATCTTTCAATCAAGATTATATTTTATTTAATTTTAATGATAAACAAAGTGAATTACTTCACGAAGTTTCAGAAAAAATTGTAGAAGATGGAGGGATTGATAAAATTCAGGATTTTTCAGCCAGAAGATATTTTATTAACATTATTCAGAAAAGCCTTTCAGATGAACAAAAGAAAATTTTGAATCTTAATAAGGAAGGAAAAATAGGAGCATTACTTTTTTCTAATTTATTGAATTCTCATGGAAATAAGTTTAACGAATTTTTACCTGATGAATTACCCTTAGAAAAACAATTAGTCAATACTCACACGATACAATTAATTGCTGCAAGAAGTTCTATTTTACTAGAATTAGTTGATCAAAAATCTTTTGCATATGATATAGAAAACCATGGTAAAGCTATAAGGCTTGTAGGTAATTTTAAAAAGAGTACAAGGCCTTGTTCTCACTCAGGTGTTTCTCTTAGTGCACATACAGAAACTCCTTACTTCTGTTCTAAGCAGCATAGTCAAGGGCACTCACCCGCACCATCATCTTTAATTTTATCAGCTGTATGGAATCCTTTAGATGAGCCAACTAATATTATCCCAATGTATAATATAATAGACAGTATAGAACCTAAATTTATTAATCAATTAAAAGAAAATTGTTTTGATTTTATAAGAAGTGATTCTTTTAATGAAGGGGAAGGATCTGGAGGGAAAAATATAAAAATTATAGAAGAATATGTAGATGGTACATATATGTTGAAATTTAATTTTCTAAGGTTTAAGGTTTCAGAAAATGCACCTAAAATAGCCCATGAAGCTATTGAAATATTAAAAGAAAAAATTAAAAAATTTAATCCGATAAAGTTATCTTTATCAAGTAGAAATACTTTGATTATTAATAATTTTAAAACAATGCATTGTAGAGATACGATTAAAGATAATCGTCGTTTATTGGTTAGGATTTTTGGATATGATCAAAACACTGATCCTATAGTTATAAATCAAAATCCATATATAGTTAAAGGATAGAAATTGTCTGATTATTTTATATTATTTTTAACTGCAGTTTTTGCTGGCTTTGTCGATGCTATAGCAGGTGGCGGCGGCCTAATAACATTGCCAGCCTTAATGTTAACGGGTATGTCTCCTTTAGCGGCAATGGCAACCAATAAATTTCAAGGATCATTTGCTAGTGTTGCCGCTGCATACTCTTTCTCTAAAAAAAAATTAATAGATTGGAGTATTGGCTATAAAATAATAATACTTGCATATGCTGGAGGTCTTGTCGGAGCTTTATTTATATCCTCAATGCCTAAAGACATATTAAAATATGCACTACCTCCAATATTAATTTTGGTGGCAATATATTTTATGTTTTCTAAAAATATAAATTTAGAGAATAAGAATCAGAAAATATCTAAGACATTATTTATACTTATGGTTATCCCTATAATAGGATTTTATGATGGAGCAATTGGTCCGGGTACAGGCTCATTTTATATGATTGCTTATACTTATTTATTGGGTTTTGGAATTATAAATGCTATTGCCCATACGAAAATTGCTAATGCAGCTTGTAATTTAGGCGCATTAACTGTCTTTTCTTTACAAGGTAATATTGTAATTTTACTGGGTGTTATTATGGCTGTAGGTGCATCATTGGGTGCTTTCCTAGGTTCAATTTATATATTGAAGTACAACACTAAAATAGTTAGACCTATGTTGATACTTGTGAGTTTATTTATGGCTATAAAACTTATCCTTCAATCATTTAATTCGAATTAATATAAATTGTGTTAGAAAAATTACATACTAAAAAGTGAAGTAAAAATTAAAAATCTAATATCTATTAAATATAGTTTCATTCAACATAATGACATCCTTATTCCTGTTATTGGGGGAGGATGTCAACACCTTATTATTGATTGGCAAAAAGCGTACTTTAGAGCACTTTTTTTGACTGATGAAATCATTGTGATCAGACTTAAGCTATGTAACATTATGATTTTGGCTCAGGATGAGATCGATTATGGCATTGCAGGCCTTACTAAAAAGCATTGAACAACAAGAGTGGGTGGAGATTCCTGAAGGATGGTTGCAGGGGCGAACCATATACGGTGGTTTGGTTGCAGGCATGATGTTACATAAAGCACAGCAGCTGGTGAATGATGAATCGAAACAGCTGCTGAGTTGTAGCGTCATTTTTGTTGGCCCTGTACAACCGAGTCCAATGAGGCTGACTGCTGAGGTGCTCAGACAGGGTAAGTCAGTGATGAGTATTGAAGTGCGAATTTGGCAAAATGATGCTGTACAGAGTATTTTGGTGGCAAGTTTTGGTCGTGCTCGCCCTTCAAATATTTCCGTTGCACAGCAACCAGAAGCACCTGATTTCCCTGATGTTGAACGATTACCTCGTCTGCCAAATTTGAATTTGGCACCAGAATGTTTTCGCCAGTTTGAAATTGCTTGGGCCAGCGGTAATGCACCTTTTAGTGGCAGTGCCGATCCTGATTTTTCAGGATGGTTTAGATTTGATACCGAAAAACATAGCAATCGAGCTATGTCTGAAGCAGATTTACTGATTTTGGCTGATATTTGGCCACCTGGTGTGCTCCCGATGTTTGAACAAGTTGCACCTGCGAGTTCATTAACTTGGCATATGACTATGCTGCGGCCAATGCAGTATCAATTGCATGATTGGTTTAAGTATCGAGTACATACAGAGTTTGCTGCGGATGGCTATAGTACTGAGCAAGCGCAAATATGGGATGCTGATAATCACTTGATTGCAATTTCAAGACAAACAGTTACTGTATTTAGCTAGTCGACAGTGATCAGTGAATCGTTTAAAGTAAGCGCAATATATTTACCCAGAATAGAAGGGAACGATAAACGATGACGACAGGTCGTATATGGAATATTCCCAATATTTTGACGTTGGCACGTATTGCATTGATTCCAGTATTTTTATTGGTTGCTTACTGGCCGCCAGCGATCGGGGTGGGTGGTCATGAGGGTGGGATGACACGTCACCTTATTTTGACAGCTATTTTTGTGGTTGCCGCACTCACGGATTGGTTTGATGGTTATCTGGCACGAACGTTGAATCAGACTTCCGCATTTGGGCGCTTTTTAGATCCTGTTGCTGATAAATTAATGGTTGCAACAGCTTTGATCGTGTTAGTGCAGTGGCGTCCAAGTATTGCTATGGCCTTTGCAGCAGTGGTGATTATTTCACGAGAAATTACGGTTTCTGCACTGCGTGAGTGGATGGCTGAGTTGGGTGCACGTACCAGTGTTGCCGTATCCGCAATCGGCAAATATAAAACAGCCTTTCAAATGATTGCGATTACTGTGTTTTTACTGAACTGGAAACCTTTAGACCAGTTAGCCTATGCATTACTCTATACCGCAGTCGTTCTCACGTTGTGGTCGATGTTTATTTACTTAAGAGCCGCTTGGCCATATTTAAAACAACCTTAAATTTACATTCGAGCAAATGATAGATAAAAAGTCCTGTAGTGAAATAACACTACAGGACTTTTATTTTAGCCGCAGATCAATGATATACCTGAATTATCTGTTCAATAGATTATCTACAACCCCCACGGTATTGGTTTTGACCGTGTTGCTGGGAGTGATCGCGATAAGGTTGCTTTGTATCGCTATACATTTTTCTAGATAAATTATCTAAATCTTTAATCAGGACTTGTGCTCTTTTGTCATTTTCTTTGACACCTTGAGCATAAAGTTTATTGAGCTCAGCACTTTTTTGATTAAACGTTTGTACTGATTGAGCATCGGCGTTGTGCATTTGTCCCATCATATGATTGCCATTATGCATCTGCCCCATCATTTGCTGATCTGGTTGAGCATTACAATACGGTGCAGCAATCACGATGCTTGGATGGAGTAAGACAGGTAATAGGGCAGCAAGCCACAAGATATTTTTTTTCACGCTATATTCTCCTGTTTAAAGTCAATTTAAATGATTTTTATCAATACATTAATTTAACTTAATAATAACATGGAAAGTAATGAGTTCATGCAGTATTGCCATCGATTACAGTGGGTATTGATGTTCTTCGCGTCTACTGTTTTAACTTGAGTTTTAGCGCGTGATCATCCTGTGAATTGCAAATAAAAGTAGATTAAAAATTGACAATAAAAAATGAGCTGTTATTGTAGTAAACCAAACTACCTACCGATAGGTAGTTTTATTTTTATGCATTACAATAGTCTTGAGTACGTCATGAAATCGCAAACATCTCATATCAAGTTAGCGGCATCACTTGCATTAATTACAGTGCTTGGTCCCTTAGCGATCGATATGTATTTATCCTCTTTACCTGAAATTGCTGTTGAATTGGGAACCTCCTTTGCCAATGTGCAATTAACTTTAACTGTATTTTTACTCTCAATGGGCTTGGGTCAATTAATCTTTGGCCCCATCACGGATGCCTATGGGCGCAAAAGACCTTTAATGCTTGGGCTACTTACTTTTATCTTGATGGCATTATGGGCTGCATCAGCAGACTCAATTCAAACGTTGTTATATGCACGTTTTGGTCAAGGTATATCTGCTTCTTTAATTTTAGTTGTTGCCTTAAGTACAGTGCGGGATGTGAGTGAAGGGGCTCAGGCTGCGCAGTTATTCGCTTTATTGATGACAATCGAAGGCTTAGCGCCAGTATTAGCTCCTGCCGCAGGCGGAGTTATTGATGGGCAATGGGGGTGGAGAGCTGTATTTCTGAGTATGGCGATTATGGGAGTGTTTGCTCTGCTCAATAGTCAGGTCAACTTAAAAGAAAGCTTAGCTGTTGAACAACGAATTGCATTGAATAGTAAAAATGTTTTAGGTGGATATAAAAAGATTATTAGCACACGGTCATTTATACTGCCGGCTTTATCTTTGTCGATTGCGTTCTTCTTCTTATTTGCCTATATCGCAGGCGCTAGTTTGGTTTATCAAAAGAATTTTGCATTATCAGCAGAGCAGTTTGGTTTTACCTTTGGTGCAACGGGTATAGCAGTTTTGTTAGGGGCTTTACTGTGTAATCGTCTAATTGGTGTTTTGGGAATTTCTAAGCTTACTGTCTATGGTTCGGTTTTAATGGGCTTGGGTGCAATTCTTGCAGTGCTGATGAATATGTTTGATCTAGGTGTTTATGCGATTGCAGCGAGTTTCTTTATCTCAATGTTGGGTTTAGGCATAGCTGAATCAACTTTTATGGCTTTAGCGATGTCTTCGCAGAAAACGGCACTTGGTTCAACGGCTGCTGTATTGGGGGCGATGCAATTGATGATTTCTTCATTTGCAACACCTTTGGCAGGTTATATTTCTGAAGTTGGTGCGATGCATTGGTTGCTGTTACTCTGTATGATTGGGATCATATTGATCGCCCTTACTTTATTTACAGTTGCTCGATTACCAAATACAAGAGATTTGGTGACAGCGCATTAATTGATAGCCTTATGAATATGCCACTTTCTACATTTGAAAAAATCTGTGCAGTCGCAACCAGCCATTTTGCGACGTATGGTTATGATGCATCAAGTCTGAATACCATTGCAGAGGCTGTGGGTATTCGTAAGGCGTCGTTGTATAGTCATTTTCAAAGTAAAAATGATTTGTTTAGTACGGTATTTTCTGCTGCTTATGAGCAAGAACGAGTTTTTATGCAGCAGTGTTTTCAGGTCGAACAACAGTCGTACTTAGGAAATGGTTACTGTGCTTCATTACCTAGTCGATTTGAGCAATCACCAAGCTTGGCTCTATTCTTAAAAGCCTCTTTTGTAGGGCCTGCTTTTTTACAAGTCGAGATTAAAGCAGCTTATGCCAATTATTTGACTGAAGTTGGAGAGTATTTTGTACTGCAATTAAAAGCCGCAGCACCGTCGCTCACTGTAGATGAGATCGCAACTTTTCAAGAGGCTTACTTGGGCATTATAGATAGCTTGCATATTGAATTGATTTATTCAACATTGAGTGCATATGAAAAGAAACGTACAGCGATGCTTGAAGTGCTGAGTAAAGCCATTCAAGCATCGACAGTGTCATAATCGGCCTGCTTAGACGTTGTGATCAGCCATAGCGGGCATATTGATCTCTTTGACACAGCTTGCATAACTCGTTGATAAAATAAACTTTAATGCAAGCATGACATCCTGTAGTGGTATCAGTTCGGCATTGCTTTGTTGTAACACTTGCTCAACAGGTGTTTCAAGAGAGAACTCAGTCGCTAAATATCCTAAGTTTAAAATACTGACTGCA
The DNA here is from genome assembly GCF_000829675.1 of Acinetobacter rudis. Classification (GTDB taxonomy): domain Bacteria; phylum Pseudomonadota; class Gammaproteobacteria; order Pseudomonadales; family Moraxellaceae; genus Acinetobacter; species Acinetobacter rudis. The sequence goes on along the minus strand of NZ_BBRX01000035.1, from coordinate 30,811 downwards.
ATACGATCATCACGTAAGTTTTCACGTAAAGCATGAATCATGCCGCGTAGAGCATACTTGGTCGCAGAGAAAACCACTTCTTTACCGTTGTGATTATCGAGTCCCCAAGTTGAACCAATTAAAATAATCTTGGCATTTTCAGATCGTTTTAAGTTATCTAACAGGGATTGAATGGCTAAAATACTTGCATGAATATTGGTGCTTAACATCGCAGCGATTTCTGCATCATTACACTGCTGAAAGTTATAGGCTGGATCAAAGGCTAAACTTTCCCAAATACCGACATTATAAATAAGATAATCAACTTTCTCTGATCCAATCACGGCCTTAACTTGGTCACGTGCTTGTTCAGGTTGTGATAAATCTGCGGCAATCCAGTGTAGATTGGGCTGTGAATCACGAGGTTGACTACGAGAAATACCATAGACAAGGTCATCTGCGCTGGGTAGTGCTTCAAGCATAGCTTGCCCCAGTCCTTTACTAACGCCATAAATTACATAGGTTTTAGACATAGTTTGACTACATAGATCGTTCAGTGTGAGGAATTCGTGGAATTAGGGCTGAATACCTGCTGGATCGCGATACCAAGCTTCGATAAACAACGCCGCAGCTAAACTATCTGCTGAAAGTTTTTTGGCGCGACCTTGGGCTTGGTACTGATCAAGTTCATCACGAGCAGCACGCGTACTTAGTCGCTCATCAACCATCCAAGTAATGATATTGGTTTGATGTCGCAAACGTCGTGCAAATTTACGGGCACGTGCAGAGAGTTCAGATTCGCTATCATCCATATTGAGCGGTAGGCCCACTAAGAATAAGTTTGGCTGGTGTTGTTTTACAATATTAAGCAGTGTTTCCCATTGAGGAATACCATCTTTCATGGGAAACAAGGCTAAAGGCATGGCACTTTCAATCAGGCTTGAACCTATTGCCATACCCATTTTTTGCGTTCCAAAATCAAAGGCCATAATCAGTTGGTTTTTTTGATCGGTGGTTGCAGTTTGTGTATCTAGATCTGTGATCGTTGTGGGAGTAGATGTTTTTGTATCAGGCATGTCCAATCTCTGAGCTTAACCAAATTGGGTCTACGCCTATTTTACGATAAGCAGCATCCCAGCGGTCATCGTAAGGAATATTAAAGATCAAATCCATATCAGAGTCACAAATGAGCCAATCACCACGCGCAATTTCTTGTTCAAGCTGATTTTTACTCCAACTTGCATAGCCTAGAGCAACTTGGTACTTACCTACGCCTTGATTGTGTGAAATCGCATCTAAGATATCTTTACTGGTTGTAATACACAGGTTTTCACCCACAGCAATCGATGAGTGCCAAGTGGGCTGCCCAGTATGTAGTACAAAACCAGCTTCGGGGCGTAATGGGCCACCTTGTAAGACTTCATGTGGATTGACATTATCAGCGTCGATGTCTAGATCATTGAGAAGTTCTTTAATTTGGATGCCTGCCGGTCGATTGATTACAATCCCTTGTGCACCTTCTTCATCATGTCGAGCGAGATAGATCACTGTATTGGCGAAAAAGTTGTCGACCATATTGGGTGGAGCGATCAGGCAACGATGCGTCAAAAACTGTTTGGTCACTGAATTTCTTCTCCTTGTTTCGCTCAGTTGATTAGTCATGCTGAAATTATCTTTTAATTTACCATAACTTAATTTTTGAAATTAAAGAAGAAGTTAATGAGAATAGTACGTATTTTTGCTGTTGAATGTTTGTGAAGAGGCTATAAAAAATTCGTATGTTTTAATCAGGCTAGCCAATTTCAAAGTATTTTACTGAGTTTTATCGGACTAAATAGCGATAACTTGTATGACAATCGCAATGTTGAGTAGCACCAGAGCACATCAAGTGTATCGGCAGGACACACTTGATAGCAAAAGTGTATCAGAGTGTTGGCTGAAATTTCAGTTGTCGCAGTTGTTTCGCATGCTGGATCGTCGTTTCATTAATTTCTACACCGCCAGTCATACGTGCTAATTCGAGGACACGCTCATCCTCATTTAACTCAATAATGGTACTGCTCGCTGGATCAGTTTGCTGTTTTTTCACCAATAAGTGTTGATCTGACTGTGCAGCAACCTGAGCTTGATGTGTGATACAAAGAATCTGTACATGTTGGGCCAAGCCTGACAGTAGACGTCCGACTACTTCTGCAGTACCTCCACTGATACCCACATCAATTTCGTCGAAGACCAAAACCTCTGCATCCGTTTTTTCTGCATTCATAACTTGCATAACTAAGGCAATACGTGAAAGTTCACCGCCTGAGGCTACACGTGCTAAAGGTTGAGCTGGAATGCCTTTGTTGGCAGTAAATAGAAGTTGGATCGCACTTAGGCCTTCTGCGCTCGGTTGTTCGAGTGCTTCAAATTTAAACTCAAAATGCGCTTCGGGTAGAGCAAGTATTTTGACTTGTTCTGTGAGTTGTTCTGCCAATGGTCCAGAGGCATCACGTCGAATTTGATCCAAATGCTGTGCTTGAGTTAAAAACGCTTGATGTGATTGTTCAACCTGTTCTGCTAAGGTTTCTGGATCTTCAAGCTGCTGTAGCTGTTCAAGTTCTTGTTGCCAGAGCTGATACTGTTCTGTTAACACCTCTGGTTGAGTGCGATATTTTCTCGCCAAGCGATGAAATATTTCTAATTGGTTATTGAGCTGTTCCATACGCTCAGGATCAAAACTTTGTCGATCGATAAATTGGCGCAAGTTTGCACTCGCATCTTGTAGTTCACTTTGTGCATTGAGCATTGAGTTATAAATTTCACCCAATTGCTCGCTACGGCCAGCATGTGTTTCAATGCGACGAATGATGGAGGCTATTTCTTGATTAATGTTTTGTTCTGCATCATCTAAAGCATTTAGACCATAACTACAGTCTTGCATGATGTGTTCATGATGACTTAAGCGGTCGAACTCTTGTTCGATTTCGCTATAGTTCATACTCATGATCTCTTCGAGCTCTTCAAGTTGTAGCCCTAAAGTTTCCATACGCTGTTGGCGATTGGCTTGTGCATCAATCGCTGCTTGATGAAGACGAATATTTTTTTGCCAATTTTGGTGTGCTTGACGTACTGTTTGTGCATCGGCTGCAAAGTTGCTATAACGATCAATCCAGTGCCTTGGATAGGGTGGTTCTAGAAGTTGTTGTTGGCTGTGTTGACTATAAAGTTGTACCAGTAAACGTCCGATTTCTTTGAGTTCAGACAGGCTACTCGGGCGACCATTGATCCAAGCTTTGCTGCGGCCTGTGGCAAAAATGACGCGACGTAAGTGGATCTCACCACTTTCATCATTCATTTCATGTTGTTTTAACCAAGCAGCTTCAATACTATTTTCTTGGTAACTAAATACTGCAGTAATATCTGCTTTATCTGATCCATAACGTACATAGTTGGTATCGGTACGTTCGCCTAAGCAAGCAGATAGAGCATCAAGTAATAATGATTTTCCAGCACCTGTCTCACCCGTTAAAACATTAAAACCTGTTTCTATATCCACAGCTAAATTATCAGCGAGCGCAAAATTAATAAGATTTAAATGTGTCAGCATAAACGCTTCCGAGGCACAAGGGTCAATGGGAAATCAGTGCTTGATCGAATGACTTACAGTAAGTCTTATTCACTTAGCACATCATTTAATTTTGTTTTAGTACAATATAAGATCTGTTTTGATCGTGAAATATAGATTATAACGATATCCTGCAGGACAAAAAAGATGAGTACTGCAAAATTAATAGCAATGTCATCTTCATGGGCAAATCTTTTGCTAGTATCTAACTCAGGCTATAGGTTGTTGAGTATTTTCACTTATTTCAATCTGTGATAGATCACTAAAAGTCCTGAATACACAGAACATTGAGCTAATCATTTAAATCTGATAAAAAACATAGATCAGAGATAGATTGATTCGGTGATCGGGCACAATGTAAACTAGCCCGACAGTCATTTACATAAGTGCGCATTATCTGGAGTATACGCATGTCATCACAATTTGATCATGTTTCCGTTATAAAAAAATCAAATGTTTATTTTGGTGGTTTGTGCATAAGCCATACCGTGCAATTTGAAGATGGAACAAAAAAAACATTAGGGGTGATCTTGCCATCTGAACAAGCACTGACTTTTGAAACACATGTACCTGAGCGTATGGAAATTATCTCTGGTGAATGTCGTGTGACGATCGCTGACAGCGAAGCACATGAGTTGTTTCGTGCAGGCCAGTCATTTTATGTTCCTGGTAATAGCCGTTTTAAAATTGAAACTGACGATGTGCTCGATTATGTCTGCCACTTAGAAGGCTAAGTGATTAGGATTACATATCACCGAGGAAATTTAAAAGAATTTTAAGGTGAAATCGGGTAAAATGATCGGCATAGATTAATCCTGTAAAGTAGGCTTTGCAGGATTTTTCATTTTTATCTTTGTTGAATTGCATATATTGAGGTTAAGCATGGCGAAAGCAGAACATTATTATGGCGTACATGCTGTAGAGTCATTATTAGAGCTTGAGCCAGAGCGAGTCCTCACATTGTTTACCTTAAAAGGTCGTGATGACCAACGTTTACAGCGAATTTTGCAGTTGGCTGAACCATTTGGTATCAGTGTGCAGAAAGCCAGTCGAGATACACTTGAAAAGTTAGCTGGTCTACCTTTTCACCAAGGCGTAGTGGCTGCAGTGCGTCCACATCCAACTTTAAATGAAAAAGATTTAGATCAGTTGCTACAGCAACAACCTCAAACCATGTTATTGGCTTTAGATCATATTACAGACCCACATAACTTGGGTGCTTGTATTCGTTCTGCCGCTGCAATGGGGGTGAGTGCTGTGATTGTGCCACGTGACCGCTCTGCGAGTTTAACGCCAACTGCACGTAAAGTTGCAGCAGGTGGGGCTGAAAAAGTTAAGTTTATTCAAGTGACTAATTTGGCACGTACACTTGCCCATATTAAAGATGAATTTAATGTGCGCGTTATTGGTACGATGCTGGATGAAAAAGCTTTGCCTTTGCATCAATGTGATTTAACTGGTGCCGTGGCGATCGTCATGGGGGCAGAAGATGTTGGTCTACGTCCTATTACTCAGTCGCAATGTGATCAGACTGTATATATCCCAATGGCTGGTGATTTACAAAGTTTAAATGTCAGTGTCGCCACTGGAATGGCGTTATATGAAGCAAACCGTCAACGTCAGGGTTTTTAAATAGGATATTTAAATACGCGCTACATCCGTAGCGTTTTACCCTGATTAATGAGTGAAATTTCATGATCAGTTCTCGCACGCAAGGATATATCTTTGTCGTGATCACCATGTGCATTTGGGGTGGTTTTACTATTACATCACGCCTAAATGCTGTTTGGCATATTAGTCCTTGGGATATTACCGCATTTCGATTTGGCTTAGCCTTTTTGATTTTATTTCCTATCCTATTGATTAGAAAAGACACCGCATTTTTATGGCATAAAGAGCCATTTATCTTAGCCCTCATCGGTGGTGTTGCTTACTGTTTAGTGTCTTATAGTGCGTTTCACTATGCACCTGCCGCACATGCCGCTATTTTTCTCAATGGCTTTTTACCGCTTTGTACAGCGGTAGCTGCTTATATTTTATTTAAAGAACCTTTTGAACGTGATACGTGGATTAGTGTCGTGATCATGCTCAGTGCTATTGTGATCATGAGTTACCTCATGTATCGAAGTACAGGCACAGCTTTTGGTTTAGGCGACTTGCTATTCTTTACCAGTGCTGTGCTGTGGGCTGTATTTACGGTGCTGCTACGTCATTGGAAGTTGTCCGCTTGGCACTCGATGACCTCAGTGGCTATTTGGTCTGCAATTATTTATCTGCCTATTTATTTACTGTTTTTGCCACACCAATATCAGCAAGTACAACCCATGCATATGCTGATGCAAACGCTATTTCATGGCATTTTTGTTGTTATGGTTGCAACCATGGCCTATGTTGAAGCAATTAAACGATTGGGTGCATTTAAAACGGGAAGTATTGTGACCTTAGCACCATTTATCGCAGCAGTGGTGGCTGTTCCTTTGCTGAATGAACCTTTGAGTCCTGCAATTATGTTTGGTCTGTTGGGAATGGGGATTGGAGCTTTGCAACCTTGGCGTTGGTGGGGGAGAAAGAGCGCACTGGATCAAGCTTTAGCTGCACAAAAAGCGCAGCAAAATAAACCTGATCAAGATTGAGCTGTCATTTGCTATTGAGGGTATGGCTCTGTTACTGCACGAGTTGTAAGTAGCTTTGATGTAAAGGCTCAAGCTGCATATGAAGGTGTGAGAGCAAACCATCATTAAGTACGATGTCATCTGCACGTTGTTGTTTCTGCTGCCGTGACATTTGTGCTGCAATAATTTGCTTAATTTGTTCAATATTTTGTAGATCGCGTTGACTGGCACGTTGGATTTGTAATTGTTCAGATGCATCAATTAATAGCGTGCGCTGTGTCAGTTGATGTTGGTTAGTTTCAAACAAAAGCGGCGAAACTAAAATGACATAAGGGCTTTGTGCTGCTTGTAGCTGTTCTATAATTGAGTGCCGAATTGCTGGATGGGTGATTTCTTCTAAAGCTTTGCGTGCTTCAGGATGTTTGAAAATATGTTCTCGTAGAGCACGTCTGTCTAATTCACCTTCAGCATTGAGTACCCAAGGGCCAAAGTGTTTTTCGATGGCGCTTAACGCTGTTTGTCCTTTTGCAACGATTTCCCGAGCAACAATATCGGCATCGACAACGACGATTCCTTGTGACTCAAACCATTGGCTTGCTGCTGATTTTCCGCTGCCTATACCGCCTGTGAGGCCTAAAATAAATTGCTGCACGGTGACTCCTTGGGTGGTTTGGGGTGACTTAAGGTAGCGCATAACCCAAATAATAATCCATGATTTTCTCTCCCCATAAAAATGCAATCCAACCCGCGATCGCGATATAAGGGCCAAAAGCAAAGGGCTGACTTTCTTTGTGAATTTTTAACAAAATTATGCCGATAATTGCACCTAGACTTGAGGAAAGCAAGATAATCAACGGCAGCATGGACGGTCCCATCCAAGCACCAAGGGCGGCAAGTAACTTAAAGTCACCATAGCCCATGCCTTCTTTGCCTGTAAATAATTTAAATCCTTGATACACCAACCACAAGCTCATAAAACCAATGAGATAGCCCCAAATGGCTTGTTGTGGTGAGGTGTAAAAAGCCCAGCTGTTGAGTAATAATCCCGCCATAGCGAGTGGAATGGTGTAAAAGTCAGGTAGTAGCTGGTTATCAAAATCAATAAATGTCAGTGCTATCAATGTCCAAGTGAGGCCGAGACCGGCTAACATGCTTAAGTTTGGCCCAAGCACATAGGCGACTGTAAGCGAACAAAGCATGGTGAGTAATTCCACCAGCGGATATCGAATAGCAATCGGTTGCTGGCAGTTCGAGCAGCGACCTTTTAATATGAGCCAACTGAGTAGTGGAATATTGTGGTACCAACGCAATGTGTGTTTGCACTGTGGGCAGTGTGATGCAGGTAAACTTAAATTAAATTTTTGACTGTTACTTGGTTGGTAGTCTGGATCTAGAAATTGTTTACACTCGTCAGTCCATTGGCGTTTTAAAATAAGTGGAGTTCGATAAATAACCACGTTTAAGAAGCTACCAATGCACAGACTTAAAACTGCAATGCTAAGATAAAACACCGCAGGAGAGTGTGTAAAAAGGACTGAAAGACTTTGCATCAGATGATTGAACCCATTTTAAATATTGGTAAGTACATCGCAACCACCAAACTACCTACAATTAAGCTTAAAAAAATTAAAAGACACGGTTCTAGTAGTGTACTTAAACCTTCTACTGTATGCGCAACTTCTGTTTCAAAGCGCTCAGCAATATTATCAAGCATCTCAGTTAAAGCGCCAGATTCTTCACCAATTTGAACCATTTGTACTGCCATATGTGGAAATAGCTGTGAGCTACGCATAGCCACATGCAGCTGTTGTCCACGCGCGACATCATCGCGGATTTTTATGACAGCATTTTGATAAAGCGTATTATTACTGACCGCTGCAGTGTATTCCAATGCTTCAAGTAGCGGAACACCCGCAGCAAAAGTTGTGGCTAAGGTGCGGTAATAGCGGGCGATGATGGATTTACTGAGCAGATCACCAAAGATGGGGAGTTTTAACCAGTGTCGTTCTAAAAGCAGGCGGAGTTTGGGAGAGTGTTGATAGCCATAACGCGTGATGCTCAAAATAACCATGATCAAAGACAGTAAATATAAACAATACGTTTGCAGCCAACTGGATAGGTTGAGTATCCACTGCGTAAACAGAGGAAGTTCGGCTGAGAAAGATGTAAAAAGTTCGCGAAATATAGGCACAACTTTTAAGATCAAGATGAAGCTCACACACAAAGCTACACAGGAGATGAGCAATGGATACCATAAGGCCTTTTTGATTTTTTGTTTTAATCGCTCAGTTTTTTCCTGATAACAAGCCATACGATCTAACATGATATCTAAGCTTCCTGATTGTTCACCGATCTGTATTAATGCTACATATAAAGTATCAAAATATTGCTTTTGTTGGGTCAAGGCTTGGCTAAAACGTTGACCACCTTCAACTTGGTTTTTAAGTTTTTGTAGTAGTTGTTGCATACGTTGATGTTGTAAACCTGAACAAATGAGTTCAAGTGCTTGTGATAGCGCGATATTGGCTTTGAGTAAAGTGGCAAGTTGGCGTGTAAATAGATGAATTTCGGTCGATTTAATTGAAGAAATATTCAATATTCGACGATGTGGTAAACGGGCTATGGTTTGGATTTTTTTTAAGTGAATGCCTTGACGTCTCAGTTGGATTTTTGCCAACTGTAAGGAGGGGCAACAGAGTTCACCTGAAACATGTTGGCCTTGAGCATTATAGCCTTTATAGCGGTAAGTACGCGTTCGGACGGATTGGGTTTTATTCATTTGTCTATTCTTGTTTAATTGATCAATAGAGGCAGCTGTAATCTGAGTACAGGGTGCTCTGCTTTGCTACAACTTAATTTTTTAGCTTTTCATTTTTTAACATTTGCTCAAATAGCAGTGTTCATGCAGGTTTTGTCGTTATGCTGTGTTTGGGATTGAGTGCAAATGTGAGAAAAAAGCATTGTGCTTGATGAAAGAATTTTATAATGCTTAATTTCCGTGTAGAATGGGCGCATTTTCGATAGAAGGTTAGATGTATGTCGGGTTCGACTATAACTCCTTGGGTTGTCGGCAATTGGAAAATGAACCCAATGCAATCTGATTCACAACAACTCATACAATCACTCAAACAATATTTGCAAGCAGGGCCAATTGATGTGGCTCAATGTCGTATCGCTGTTGCGCCTACGGCAATTGCATTGCTTTCTGTACAGCAACAACTACAAGATGCCGCAGTTGAGGTTCTTACAGTTGCACAAGATTTATCGCGTGTTGCTGGAACGGGTGCCTATACAGGTGAGGTGAGTGCTGAACTTTTAAAAGACAGTGCTATTCATTATGTATTGATTGGTCACTCTGAGCGCCGTGAATTGTTTGGTGATGATGTTTCACAAATTACTGCTAAAGTAACCCATGCCTTAAATGCTGGACTCCAGATTATTTATTGTGTTGGTGAAAGTTTAGAGCAGCGTGAGCAAGGTTTAGCTGAACAGGTTGTGTTGCAACAAATCTGTGATTTGTCTAGTGTCGTTAAAGCTGAGCAATGGCAAAATATTAAAATCGCCTATGAGCCTATTTGGGCAATCGGTACAGGTAAAACAGCTTCACCAGAAGATGCACAAGCCATGCATGAAAAAATCCGTGCAGGTCTAAAACAGCTCACTGGTTACGGACAAGATATCGCTATCTTGTACGGTGGTAGTGTAAAAGCAGATAATGCTGAAGCACTCGCAGCTTGTCCTGATATTAATGGTGCCTTAGTCGGTGGTGCTTCTTTACAGGCTGAGTCATTTTATAAGATCGCTCAAGCCTTTGCGCAAACAAAACACTAAGGAATTCTAAATGCAAAACTTTGTGCTTGTTATCCATATTATTCTCGCTGTTTTAATGATTGTCTTGATTTTGGTACAACACGGTAAGGGTGCAGATGCTGGTGCATCATTTGGTGGTGGCGGTGCTGCGACTGTATTTGGTGCTTCAGGTTCAGCAAACTTCCTTACACGTTTAACAGCGATCTTAACGGCTTTGTTTTTTGTAACCAGTATTAGCTTGGCTGTTTTTGCCAAAAAACATGCCGAAGATCCATTAGGTTTGAAGAAGTTGGCAGTTACTCAACCCGTTGCGCCTGCTGCACCTCAATCGTCTGAAACTTCGCCAAACAAACCTGAAACTTCGCAATAAGTGAAAAAATCGCTTTCATTTTGCAAGTGAACCCACTAGAATGCGTGCAGCTGCGGTGGTGGTGGAATTGGTAGACACGCTACCTTGAGGTGGTAGTGCTTTCGGGCGTGGGGGTTCAAGTCCCCCCTTCCGCACCAACGATAAACCAGATCGTTGATGCAAGCAGCTTTTGATGCGGGATGGAGCAGTCTGGTAGCTCGTCGGGCTCATAACCCGAAGGTCGTTGGTTCAAATCCAGCTCCCGCTACCATTTGATTTAAGGTGCAACTTAAATCAGGAAGAATATAAAATTCGATTGATTTTTTTTATTCTTCAGTTACAATATTGCACGTTGATGCGGGATGGAGCAGTCTGGTAGCTCGTCGGGCTCATAACCCGAAGGTCGTTGGTTCAAATCCAGCTCCCGCTACCAAGTTTCTAAGAGGGCTCACAAATAGGTGGGCCTTTTTGCACAGTGGGATTTCTGATTCTGTGCAATAATAGGGGCGATTGGCGCCCTTTTTTTATTGGCTATCGTGTAGTGTAGACATCAGTTGGTCAAAAAGTCATGCTTCACTATAGTAAATAGGTATTGGTCCTAGACCGATTGCATTGTGGGAAAATGACGAGAGCAAATGAAGTTATCAAATAAAACTCAAGTATTACAAGATTTGATTGCACCAGCAGTAAATGCTTGTGATGTCGACCTTTGGGGTATTGAATTTATCCCTCAAGGCAAACGTTCATTATTACGTATTTACATCGACCGTGAAGTTGATGAAGCCGCTGAGCCAGTGATCAATGAAGATGGTGAAGTAGAGCTTGGCCGAGGAATCGGTGTCCAAGACTGCGTGCGTGTCACCCAACAAGTCGGTGCAATACTCGACGTTCATGATCCAATTTCAGGTGAATATGCCTTAGAAGTTTCCTCACCAGGATGGGATCGCCCATTTTTCCAACTTGCACAACTGCAAAAATATATTGGCCATACAGTAGCGCTGCGTTTGATTGCTGCGGTAGAAAATCGCCGTAAGTTCCAAGCTAAACTCGTTGCAGTGGATGTAGAGAACGAATTGATTCAGGTTGAAGTCGAAAAGCAACAGGTGTTGGAAATTGATAGCAACAACATCGATAAAGCAAATTTGATTTTCCAAGATAACGTTTAATTTAAAAGAATTTGAATAGCAGGTGACTTATGGGCCGTGAAATTCTTACCGTCGCAGAAACGGTTAGTAATGAGAAAGGTGTTAGTCGAGAAGCAATCTTCGAAGCGCTTGAACAAGCGTTAGTTGCAGCGACGAAGAAAAAATTCTACGAAGGCACAAATTCTGAAGAAGCACAGCTTCGCGTGGAAATTGATCGTAAAACTGGTGAATATAGCACTTTCCGTCAGTGGACTGTTGTTGCTGATGAAGATCATGAAATGCCAGCTTGCCAAGATGCAATTTCTGATGTTGATCCAGCAAAGTGGTCAATAGGTGATGTGCGTGAGCTTGAAGTTGAATCAATTGAGTTCGGTCGTATTGCTGCACAAATTGCAAAACAAGTGATTGTGCAAAAAATTCGTGAAGCTGAGCGTGCATTGATTGCTGATGCTTATGAAGCTAAAGTTGGTGAACTTATCTATGGTGAAGTGAAAAAACAAACCAAAGATGGCTTTATTATTGACTTAGGTGATAATGCTGAAGCTTACTTAGCACGTGAAGAAATGATCGCAAAAGAAATTTTGCGTCCAAAACAACGTATTAATGCAATTTTATTTAACGTTAACCGTGAAGGTCGTGGTGCACAGTTGTTGCTTTCACGTGCTAAGCCAGAGATGTTAATTGCATTGATGAAAAAAGAGATTCCAGAAATCTCAGAAGAAATCATTGAAATTAAAGCAGCTGCTCGTCAAGCGGGTGTACGTGCCAAAATTGCAGTGAAAACCAACGATCACCGTATCGATCCTGTTGGTGCTTGTATTGGTATGCGTGGCACACGTATTCAAGCAGTTCAGCAAGAACTCAATGGTGAACGTATTGATGTTGTGGTTTGGTCTGACGATCCAGCACAGTACATTGCAAGTGCTTTAGAACCTGCTGATGTATCTGGAATTGTGATTGACGAAGATATGAAAACGGCAGATATTATTTTTGCAACCAGTGATCAATTGGCTCGTGCGATTGGTTCACAAGGGCAAAACGTCCGTCTAGCATCAGAGTTAACGGGTTATAAACTCGACATGATGCTTGAAGATGAGTATCGTGCGCGTCAACAAAACGAAGCACAACAGTATTTAGACATGTTTGTAACACGTTTAGATATTGAAGAAGATTTAGCGATCGCACTGGTTGAAATGGGCTTTACTTCTCTTGAAGAAATTGCTTATGTACCAGCAGAAACATTTGATGAAATCGAGCTTGACGCTGATTTAGTTGAAATGTTGCAAAGCCGTGCGAAAGAAGCTGCGCTCGCTGATGCGTTACAACAGCAAGAAAATACTCAAGCTCCGAGTGAAGAACTCCTTGCAATGCCAGGAATGAGCTCAGAGATTGCAAATGCACTCGCCCAGCGTGGTGTGGTTACTGTCGACGACTTAGCTGATCAAGCCACTGATGATATCTCTGATATCGAAGGTTTAGATGCTTCGACCGCAGGACAGCTCATCATGAAGGCACGCGAATCATGGTTTAATTAACTAGGAGGTAATACATGACGGATAAGTCAATTCAAGAGTTAGCGGTCAAGGTAGGACTCCCAGTTGAAAAGCTTCTGGATCAAGTGCGTGAAGCAGGGCTACCCCAACAAAGTGCTAATGATCAAATTAGCAACGAACAGCAAGATCGTTTAATGGCACATTTGACTCGTACTCAGAGCCAAGCCAGCGGCAATGCAGGAAAAATCACGTTGAAACGCAAAACCACTAGTACAGCAAAAGTTGCGAGTACCTCAGGAAAAGCCAAGACTATTAATGTAGAAGTACGTAAAAAACATACTTTTACTAAGCCTGATCCTGAACAGATTAAAGCAGAAGCGTTAGCAAAGGCTGATGCGGATGCAAAAGCTGTTGTAGCGCAAAAAGAACAAGTTGCTGCTGAGCAACCTGATCGTGCACAAGCTGAAAATAAAGCACGTGCAACGCTTGATGCGATGCGCGCTGCACAAAAGAAAGAAACTGCAAAAGTAACGCAAAAAGCTGAAGTGGTAGTAAAACGCCGTTCAACGAATAAGCCGATTACTAAAGCAAATGTAAAAACAATTGAAACGCCTGAGCAAAAACGTTTACGTGAAGCTCAAGCTGCACAGTTAAAAGCAACTGAAGAAGCTGCACGTCGTCAGGCTGCAGAAGATGCACAACAACGTACGTTAGAACAAATGCGTCGTATGGCATCTAAGTATTCAAGTGAAGATACAACAACCACTATTCGTGTTGTTGATGATTCTCCACTTGCTGCTGGTTTGGTTGGTCAGGCTTATGAAGATTCGTTCAATCAAGAAGACCGTGAAATCAAGCGTGGTGGTAATACCAAAGATACACGCGGTCAGAAGAAAGGCGGTCGTCGTGGTCAAGAAGAACAAAACTTCAGCCATAACCAACATAAGCGTGGTTTAAAAACCAGCCAGTCGAATAAACATGGTTTTGAAAAACCTGTTAAGAAACAAGTTTATGATGTTGAAATTGGCGAAACAATTGTTGTTGCTGATTTGGCTCAAAAAATGGCGGTTAAAGTCCGCGAAGTCATTAAATCTCTCATGAAAATGGGTGAGTTAGTAACGCAAAACCAAAGTATTGATCAAGAAATTGCCTCTTTGGTTGTAGAAGAAATGGGTCACAACCCGATCTTAGTTTCTGATACTCAAGCGGAAGATAACTTACTTGTTGCTGCTGAAGAAGCACGTGGTGAGCAAACAACTCGTCCGCCAGTTGTAACGATTATGGGTCACGTTGACCATGGTAAGACATCGTTACTTGACCGTATTCGTCGTGCCAAAGTGGCAGCGGGCGAAGCAGGTGGCATCACTCAGCACATTGGTGCATACCATGTGAAAACTGAGAAAGGGATTATTACTTTCCTAGATACTCCGGGACACGCAGCATTTACTGCAATGCGTTCACGTGGTGCTAAGGCAACTGATATCGTTGTTCTTGTTGTTGCTGCGGATGATGGTGTTATGCCACAAACTGCTGAAGCAATCGATCATGCGCGTGCTGCAGGTACGCCAATCATCGTTGCGATCAACAAAATGGACAAAGAATCTGCTGATCCAGATCGCGTTCTTAACGAATTAACAGCGAAAGAAATCGTACCTGAGCAATGGGGCGGTGACGTACCTGTAGCGATGGTTTCTGCACATAGCGGTCAAGGTATTGATGAACTCCTTGATTTGATTTCGATTCAAGCTGAATTGATGGAACTTAAAGCATCTGCTGAAGGTGCTGCACAAGGTGTTGTGATCGAGTCTCGTGTAGACAAAGGTCGTGGTCCTGTGACTTCTATCTTGGTACAAAACGGAACGCTACACGTGGGTGACCTCGTGCTTGCAGGTTCTGCACACGGCCGTGTTCGTGCGATGTCTGATGAAAACGGTAACCGTATTAAGTCAGCTGGTCCATCTATCCCTGTTGAGATTTTAGGTTTACCTGAAGCGCCAATGGCGGGTGATGAAGTTCTTGTTGTGAATGATGAGAAGAAAGCACGTGAAGTTGCTGATGCGCGTTCTGACCGTGAACGTCAAAAACGTCTTGAGCGTCAAAGTTCAATGCGTCTTGAAAACATCATGGCGTCTATGGGCAAAAAAGATGTACCAACAGTCAATATCGTATTGAAAACTGATGTACGCGGTACACTTGAAGCACTTAATGTTGCGTTAAACGAACTTTCAACTGATGAAGTTAAAGTACGTATTATCGGTTCTGGCGTTGGTGCGATTACTGAGTCTGACGTGACATTAGCTGAATCTTCTGATGGTGTATTGCTCGGCTTTAACGTTCGTGCTGATGCTACAGCTCGTCAAAAATCAGACGCAGACGGTATTGATATTCGTTACTACAGCATCATCTATGAATTGATCGATGATGTTAAAGATGCGATGAGTGGTAAACTTGCTCCTGAACATCGTGAAACAATCTTGGGTGTTGCTCAAGTACGTGAAGTGTTCCGTTCAAGTAAGTTTGGTGCTGCTGCAGGCTGTATGGTGATGGAAGGTACAATTTACCGTAACAAACCAATCCGCGTATTACGTGATGATGTAGTTGTATTCCAGGGTGAACTCGAATCTCTACGTCGTTATAAAGAAGTGGTTGATGATGTTCGTGCCGGTATTGAGTGTGGCCTTGCAGTTAAAGGTTATAACGACATTAAAGAACTCGATAAGATCGAAGTCTATAGTGTTCAATTGGTGAAACGGAGTCTTTAATGGCTGGAAGTCAGCGTTTGAAGCGAATGGGTGATACCGTACAACGCGAGTTGTCTGAACTTATTCGCCAAGAGCTCAAAGATCCTCGCTTAGGTGGTCTAGTGACCATCTCTGCGGTCAAAGTCAGTCCAGACCTTGGTTATGCTGATGTCTATGTGACCGTGATGGGACGTGAACTCGAAAATGACCAAAACGAAGCTGCACACAAAGATACTTTAGATATCTTGAATAAGGCATCGGGCTTTTTGCGTCAAGAGTTAAGTCGTCGTCTTAAAACGCGCGTGACACCACGTTTGCGTTTCCATTACGACAAGACCAATGCTTATGGTAACTATATGTTTGGTTTGATTGCTGAGGCAGTTAAAGATTTACCTGCTGAGCAAGATGAAGAAAAATAGGTCGATGACCTGATTTAATAAACAGCTACCTTTGGGTGGCTGTTTTCTTTTGCAAGAAATAAATGTATCGCTATGGATTTTTTATGCGCTATAGTTAAATACATTACTTTAAATCAATTAAATAAACATAATGAAAGCACTTTTTTTAACGGGATTAGTTGT
Source organism: Acinetobacter rudis (assembly GCF_000829675.1). GTDB lineage: Bacteria > Pseudomonadota > Gammaproteobacteria > Pseudomonadales > Moraxellaceae > Acinetobacter > Acinetobacter rudis. The sequence continues at coordinate 14,494 of NZ_BBRX01000035.1, read as the reverse complement.
TCTAAATTTAACTTTTAAAGGCAAATCAAAGCGTGCATTAATTCATATACCTCTGAATTTACACATAAAATGAGTGATGAAGAAGTTAAGGAAAATTTAATTAAAAATCAATTAATTAAAAATAAAAACTTAGAACAGTTGAATGATTATGGGGTGCTGCTGATTTACGATCGAAAGTACCAACAGGCAATTGATATTTTTAATATGATAGAAAGACAACATCCTAATTTGGCTAAAACAGCAGCCAATTTGGGTACAGCCTATGAACTTAATCAACAATTTGAACAAGCTAAACATTGGATTGTAGAAGGTATTAGTCGAGATCCCAACATTCATGAGGGCAGTGAGTGGATTCATGTCAAAATTTTAGATGCACAATTAGCACAACAAAAAGATCATACATGGATCCAGAAAAATGACGTATTAGGCTTAGATTTTGGTTCAAAGGCAGCACCGCTTGAGAAGATAAAATCGGTGAAATTCAATGAAAAGTCTTATGATCTTGATACGATTTTAGAGCACAGCAAAATCCAAATGCAGCAGCGTTTGCAGTTTGTACATCATGATCCAATTACAGCACAGATTTTATTTAATATGGCTAATATTGAAGTTGTAAGATATCGTACAGAAGATGACTCTACTGTAAGTCTATATCGGTTGGCGAACTCATTGGATTACCAAGATGCCGAACTGATTGAAGCACGCCAAAGCTATATTAGGGACTCAAAATGGTATAAATTTAAGCTGATGATGGTCCGAATCACAATGCACTTAAAACAAGTTATTCAGTCATTGATAGCATAAATGAAACAAAACTTCTGAAAATTGTGTTTAAAATCATTTTGATGTGAAAAATACAAATAAATATCTGGGGAAACTCAATGAACCTACTTAAGAAAACTCTATTGGTTACTACCTTAGCTGGCAGTCTGAGCCTCACTGGGTGTGGCTATAATACCTTACAAGCAAAAGATGAAGCGGTAACCGCTTCTTGGTCTGAAGTACAAAACCAATATCAACGTCGTGCAGACTTAGTACCAAACTTAGTGAATGTTGTGAAAGGCTACGCTAAACACGAACAAAGTGTGTTAACTGAGGTGACAGAGGCACGTGCCAATGTTGCAGGGCTTAAAGTAGACAAAGAAGTACTTGAAAACCCTGAGTTGTTTGAAAAATATCAACAAGCTCAGTCGCAAATGACAGGTGCACTATCTCGTTTGTTGGCAGTAAGTGAAAACTATCCTGACTTAAAAGCCAATGAACAGTTCCGTGATTTACAAGTTCAACTTGAAGGTACTGAAAATCGTATTGGTGTGGCACGTAATCGGTATATTACCACAGTGCAAGATTACAACACTTTTGTACGCCAGTTCCCACAAGCGATGACTGCTAAAGTTATTGGTATGAAAACTAAACCGAACTTCTCAGCTGAAGCGGGTACTGAAAAAGCCCCTAAAGTAGATTTCTAAGTTTTGAGTGATCGAGCTTAAACTGATGAGGTGAAGCGAATGCAAGCAGTGAAACAACAAATCATATCGCCTGGGTTATCGTGGTTGTACAGCGGCGTTGTGTGTCTGATCTTGATGTTGAGTTCAGTGACTGTATTCGCTGAGTCTCCACCCGTGGGAAGTGAAGCTACATTTGTTCCTACTCAGGTTGAGCAAGAAGAAAAAAGAATGGCTGCAACACGTTCAGCGCAGCCCGATCCTGAAGCAGTAGTGAGTATTCCAGCTTTAAATGCACCTGTGATTGATTTGGCGCAAGTATTAAAGCCCGATGAAAAGCAGGCACTCTCACAGAAAATTAAGTCGATCTATGACCAAGGCAAAGCTCAAATTGCAATCGTAATTGTCCCAAGTACAGGACAAGAGAGTATTTTTGACTTTGCTATGCGTATTGCTGAGAAAGGGCAGTGGGGGTCAGCTAAGCAAGACAATGGCTTATTAATTACAGTTGCTGTAAATGATCACCGCGTCAATATCTCAACAGGATATGGTTTAGAGGGGGTACTCCCCGATATCTTGGCGAACCAGATTATACGTGAGCAAATAACCCCAGCATTTAAGCAACAGGCTTATGCACAAGGCCTCATGGCTGCACTCAATCAAATTGAAGTGCGGTTAAATCAAGATCCAGAGACTGCGCAAAAAGCCGCGGAAGAGTTAAAACAGCGACAGCAAGATGCACTACAAGCTCAGGCAAGTCGTGAGCGTAGTTTAAATACTGCGATAGTCATTTTTATTATTGCTGCTTTTGCTTCAATGTTTGTTGGGCGTGGTGTGAGTGCTGCGACAGCAGGGGTGACAGGTTTTGCAGCTGGGCTATTTAATGGTGCTGGTTTGCTCACCAGTGTATTAATGGGAGGTGTGCTCTTTGCCTTATTGGTTACCCCTTTAGCGCAGTTGATCTTACAAGCATTACTCTCTGGCGGTGGCCGAGGGGGGGGTGGTCGAGGCGGCGGTGGCGGTGGTTCATATGGTGGCGGTGGTGGTCGTTTTGGCGGTGGAGGAGCATCAGGTTCATGGTAAATCAAAGCTCAAATACAGTATTTGTGAGCAAACATGTTGATACAGCACCAAGTTTCAAACGCTGGATAAAACATGCTTGTAGCATTGTGCAAGTCAAACACTACTTTAATCAAAAAGATCAGCAGGCAATTGCTGCTGCAGTTCAGCAGGCTGAACAGGGGCATGCTGGTGAAATTCAAGTGGTGATTGAGGGGCATATCCCAGCAGGTTTGGCCTATCACCACAACAGTAGACAACGTGCCCAGCAGCTTTTCGCTGAGCTTGGAGTCTGGGATACAGCGTATAACAGCGGTGTTATGTTGTATTTAAATCTATGTGAAAGAGCCGTAGAAATTGTGGTGGATCGCGGTATACAACAGGCTGCACAGGCAACGTGTTGGGAACAGATCTGTCAGGAAATGCTACCCAGTCTTAAAGAGAAGGCTTATCTGGAGGCTGTATTGTTTGCTATTGAGCGTATTGCTGAGATATTACAACATTTCCAGCAAGAGCTCGGTTACACACAACAAGATGAACTCTCTAATCAACCAATTATCTTAAAATAACTTTTCTAATCTTTTGTAAAATATCAATTTTCATTGGATTGCTTAAAGTTGACAGCGTTACTTATCGAGAAATAATTGTCTGCCAGTAGTTGATTGACCAATATGCAACAAGAATTGGTTAAATCAAAGGCTATGCACAGATGGTTAAGCTGTTTAAACAACACGGGTTTTCACTAATAGAATTGATGATTGTCATTGTGATTATTGGGGTTCTGGCGATTATTGCAGTTCCGACTTATCGGGACTATATTGCTCGTGCACAAATGACAGAAGCTTTTACACTCACCAGTGGTTTAAAAGTTGTGGTATCAGAAACATTTGCACAGGATGGTGCATGTTTAGACAATAAACTTGAGAAGATCAGTAGCATACCTCGACCAGCTGACATTACAGGTCAATATATTGTCTCTGTAACGACCAGTGATTCAGGAGAGGCATGTAGCATTACTGCCCGATTTAAAAAAGAACAAGTTGCACAAGCAATTCAGGATAAAACGGTCACTTTGAGTATGGATAAAGTGAGTAATATTTGGTCTTGTCACTCCAATGCCGATGTGAAGTATTTGCCACGAAGCTGTACAGCGAAAAATGTAGCAACTTGAGTTGTAACACGATTACTCAGTACCGATCTTGATTAGGCGTTTAGAAAAGTTGTGAAGACTGTATAATGAACATCATTTTCATTGTTTGCTTTTATGCGTGTTTTTTTCTTTATCCTCGCTGCGTTATTGATGGCTGCAGCATGGCTTTCTCCTGTACATCGAATGCCATGGACAACTTTTAGCAGCGAAATTTTAACTTTTGCTGCGGCTTTATCACTTTGCATGTGCTTTGCTAAACAAGCTCCTAAAATTGCTAAACCACAACTGATCGCTGCGGGCTTTATTTTTGTGCCGTTAATTCAATGGGCAGCGGGTCTGATTATTTATTTTAGTACAGCATTATTATCAAGTGCTTACTTGCTGATGTTTTGGTTAATGGTTGTGGTAGGTTACAACTTAGCTTCAACTCAACAAGCACGTGAAGGTGTTTTTACTCGCTTCTCTCTTTTGGTTCTTGTTGTTGCTGTATTGTCGGGTTTTATCGCTGTTTTACAGTGGCTAAATCTCACCAGCTATTTCCCCGGTTTAGTCAATGTGCTCAAAGGGAATCGTCCTTATGCAAACTTTGCACAGCCCAATAACCTTGCAACCTTCCTAAGTTTAGGGGTGTTTGCATGCTTATATTTGTTTGAACAGCGTGTACTGGCAAAACGAATTTTGGTGCCTACTGCTTTATTACTGATTTTTGCAATTGCATTAACGCAGTCTCGCACGTCTTGGGTGGTTGGTTTATTTGTCCCAATCTATTGGTTTATAAAACATTATTGGGGTGTGAAAAGTTATCAGCGTAATCACCGCATTGGCTTCGCTTGGTTATTGCTGTGGATTGGTATTTTTGTTGCGGATATTGCTTTGTTGCCAACATTTAATGCTTGGATCGCGGCTTTGAGTCAACAAAGTCCCATTGAAACGATTAATGTAGTAGACCGTGCCTCGTCAGGTTATCTGCGCTTTGATATGTGGGCACAAGCATCGATTGCGCTGGGTCAACAGCCTTGGTTTGGTTATGGTTGGAACCAAACGAGTATGGCACAGATCGCTGCTTTTGATATTTACCCTTCACATGAATGGTATAAAAGTGCGCATAACATGATCTTTGATTTGCTACTTTGGAATGGTTTGCTGATCGGTACTTTACTTGTTGGCTATTTCTTCTGCTGGCTGTATTGGCTGAACAAAGGTGCTAAAGAAAATGTTTCTATTATTGCGGGGCTGATGATTGCTGCAATTTTGATTCACGCGATGCTTGAGTACCCAATTCATTATGCTTATTTCTTATTGCCGATGGGTTTTTTATTGGGCTTGATACAATCACAATATCCACGATTGCCAAGTATCAAACTCCCTGTGATTTTTATCCACTTGACTGTATTGGTTGGTGTAGTGTTAGGCACAATAATGGTACGTGATTTTGAGCTTTATAAAACTCAATCCTATTTGGCAACTCAGAAAAGTTTAAGCGTTGAAGATCAGCAAGATATGCAAAAAAATATCTGGGTGTTGACGCAATTTAAAGAGCGTGTTTGGTGGATCGGATTGGCACCCTATACGCAAGTGACAGATGCACAACTGGCTGAAATTGGGCGCATGGTTTCCAATACAGCATCACGTTATGATCTACATAAGTATGCTCAGCTTTTAGCATTTAATGGTAAACGTAGTGAAGCAGAGCATCAGCTATGGATTATTCAACAACTGCATGGTAAGACATATCAATATGAAGAATTAGTTTCAGCCGCAAAAGCGAACTAATACATTTTTGAGATAAAAAAAATCCCCATCTCTTTGCAAAGAATGCAGTTTGAGATGGGGATTTTCTTTTTTAGATTTGGCTTTGGATATAGTTTTCCATACCCACTGACTCACCCAAATCGATTTGGGTGGTTACCCAATCCCAGTATTCCTCTTCTTTTTCAAGAATCTCTTGCAGTAGATCACGAGTTACATAATCGAGTTTTACTTCGGAAAGGGCGAGGGCTTCTTTGATTGCATCGATGTTTTCAGTGACTTTACGCACGTCACAAGTTAAAACTTCAGCTGTATGTTGACCAATATATAATTTGCCAAGGTGTTGTAGGTTTGGTAAACCTTCTAAAAATAAAATACGCTCAATTACTTTATCGGCATGTTTCATTTGACGGATAGACTCTTTGTATTCTGCAGAGCCTAACTGTTCAATTCCCCAATCATTAAACATACGTGAATGTAAAAAATATTGATTGATTGCGGTCAGGTGATGATAAAGCACCTTATTGAGTTGATTGACTACGTCACGATCGCCTTTCATTATTTTTACTCCCAGACCCAATAGAATGATGTCTTACTATACTGACATTATAAAGTTGCTAAATTCTAACCGACTCTTGGGTTTTGTTCGAGTTATTTACTGAACGGCGAATGAAAATCGTAATCAAAATTCATTAGAACTATTTGAATATAAAGTAGATATAAAAAATAAGCCCGCTGTCTGGTGCTCGGCGGGCTGAGGAAATCAACATCATCTAGTTATTGTTATCTGGGTAACACAAGTTATAAGGTGATTTAGGCTGCAATAGAAATTTTTGCTGCAATGGCTGCAAGTTCAGAGTTGATGACTGCGCGTGCTTCAGGTACGCAACGTCCACAGCATGTTCCAAGGTCGAGTGAGTCACGAATTTCACGAAAGCTTTCACTGCCTTCAGCAACGGCATTTTTAATATCTTGATCTGTAATTCCACGACATAAGCACACGTACATTGTTGAAGTCCATCGCTAAACCTTATAGGTAATATTATTGATAATTATTATCGTTTGTCAATAGAAATCATTTTGCTGATTATTAATTCTAAATTGAATTTTTGAATGAGATTACAACAACTGATCTGTTTTTTATCAAAGCTTAGTTTTTAAGCGATACTGCAGCTCAGTGAATAATACGAAAAATGCACAACTGTGGATAAGTTTAAGGTTATCCATACCTCCATGCTGTAGCAACTGCTGGCGAATTTAGCGATTTCAAGTCTTGTCATTGTCCTGTCTATGACACTGTGTGTAACGTGGGTCAGCTCGTTAATCAGTATGAAACTCATTAAAATAGCACCCATCGTACTCATTTAAGCATGGGACTTCACAATGAAAAAAATTAATGGTGTTTATCGTAATCAACAGATGCATTGGGTTGGTGATGGTTTTCCTGTAAAAAACCTATTTTCTTATGATCGCTTAGGTCAAGTGATTAGTCCATTTTTGTTATTGGACTATGCGGCACCTTATGCTTTCAGCGCAACTGAAGAACAACGTGGCGTGGGTTCTCATCCACATCGTGGCTTTGAAACAGTCACTATTGCCTATCAGGGTGAGGTTGAGCATAAAGACTCACATGGCGGTGGTGGTGTGATCAAAACAGGAGACGTACAGTGGATGACGGCTGGCGCGGGGTTAGTGCATCAAGAGTTCCACTCTGATGAATATGCAAAGCGCGGTGGTTTGTTTGAAATGGTGCAATTGTGGGTAAATCTTCCTGCAAAGGACAAAATGACCACACCTCGTTATCAAGCACTTAGTGCTGCTGATATTCCAGTTAAAGCTTTAGATGACCGAGGCAGTCAACTTCGAGTAATCGCTGGAGAATTTCAGCAGTTTAAAGGTGCAGCGACTACATTTAGTCCTGTCAATGTGTGGGATTTAACACTGCAAAAGGGTCTAATCCGAAGCTTCCAAGTACCAGCGCAGCACAATACCATTGTGGTGGTCCTAGAGGGGCAGGTGCAGATCAATACAACGCATGAAATTAAAGATCACTCGATTGTTTTGTTTGCCAAAGATGCTGAAACAGAGATTTTGATTGAAGCACTGGATGCAACTAAGCTATTAATTTTAACAGGTGAGCCACTCAATGAGCCGATCGAAGGTTATGGTCCATTTGTTATGAATAATAAAGCAGAAATCGTTACGGCATTTGCTGAATTTAACCAAGGTAAGTTTGGTCAGATTGCAGCAGAAACCTTGTGATCCTAGCATGATGTAAAGTTAGCCAACCTTGTCTTTGTACAGGGTTGGCTACGTTTTAAATGCAAACATATTAAAACTTGATGCTACATATGATTCAGCTGAATTTAGTCGTGGCTGAATAAGATCAAGTCCAGTGAGATTGAGAATAAGTATAGTATTGTCAGAAAATAAATTAAAAATCTGGAACTTTTTAATAGGGTGTTTTTTTAAAGCTTGATTCATAATTGGAAAAATTGTCAACGCATGGATAACAACTGTGAAAATAGCAGTGATTGGTAGTGGGATGGCTGGTCTGGCAGCAGCAAGGATTCTCAAGGATGCTGGACATGACATCACCATTTTTGAAGCGCTTGCTGGGCGAGGGATGGATAGTCATAGCGTGACTTTCGAAGACGGACTTGTGGATGCGCCTTTACGTGTAATGAACCCGCATCTTTGGAAAAATACATTGAGCCTTGCTGCTTATTTAGGAATTTCCACCTTCCCTGTTCGTACTTATATGGCTTGTAGCTGGTTGTTTGGAGATAAAACTGAAACGTGGCTTACGACTACACGTAGCCGTATTGGTAATTTCCCAATAATTAATAACCGTAAAGGGATTAAGCAGTATGGTTGGCGCTTAGTTAAAGGCATGCTGCAACTTAAAACAGCAATCCACCAGTTTTTTAAGTCTAAAAATCAAGATATTACCTTAGCCGAATTTATTAATAATAACGATATTGAAGAAGTATTTTGGCATGGCGCAGTAATGCCAGTGTTATACACCATTTGTACTTGTGATCCAAAAACTATAGGCGAATGGCCGGCTAAGCCGTTGTTGGTATTTTTAAAGCAGTTAACTGATGGTGATGCTTTATTGCGGATTCAAGGTGGAACACCTGCTTTAGTCGATAAATTAATTGAAAATGTTGATATTCGTAGTGGCTCTTCAATCAGTCGAGTTGTCGAAGAAGGCAATAAAGTATTGGTCGAGAACACAGCGGGTGAAGTGAACTATTTTGACCGCGTTGTTGTTGCAACACCGACCACCAAAATTGAAGAATTTTTAGATACTAAGCAGTTTGCTGATGATATTGCTTTATTAAAGCAGTTCCGTTTCGAGCAAGGTGATTTGGTCATTCATACCGATAGTTCTGTAATGCCACCGAAACGTAAAGACTGGTCTGTTTTAAACTACTTGATGGAACGTAATTTTAGTCGTCAGCAGTTTACAGTTTGGTTGAACTCAATTGAACCGAGTCTAGTGGGTAAAACACCTGTTTTTCAAACATGGCGTCCAATCACTGAGATTGATCCGAAGAAAATTATCTCTACCGTCACGTTGACACGTGCAGTGGTTGATGCACAGACTGTAGGTTTAAATAAAGAGCTGCAGCAGCGTCATTTAAATCCAGACCGTAAAGTATTTTTCTGTGGATCATGGTCATGTGATGGTTTACCAATTTTAGAATCAGCAGTCACTTCTGCAATGCATATTGCTGAGATCTTTGGTGCAGCATTGCCATTTGTTGGTTTAAAGCCTCAAGTAGAAGTTGCTCCGCAGTTGGGTTACTAATCTTGCAAAGATGGTCATGGTTGAAGTCCCTACACGTTAAACATAAGTATGCGATCAACAGCCGATATCTAGGTGATGATCGTATCTTAGTGTGGAGTAACCTAGGGTATTGGGATGAACACTGCACCAGCTATGTACAGGCTTGTCAGGCATTGGCTGACTGTTTAGCGCAAGCTGTACAGTTAGCTCCACAAGATCGTTTATTGGATTTGGGCTGTGGTCAGGGGGCAAGTTTAAAGCATTGGCAGCAGCACTATCAGGTGAGAGATTTAACTGCAGTAGAGTTACAGGCAACTTGTATTGAAAAAATTCAGCAGCAATTAAAACCAAATCCGATGTTGTATAACATGTCTTTCTTACAGCTACATCAACTTAAAATTGATCAAAAATTTGATGTTATCTTGTGTATTGATGCGGCCTATCATAGTTCACTCAATGCATTTTTAAGTTCAGTTCAGACTGTACTGGCTCAAGGTGGTCGCTTAGGTTTTCACTATTTGGCTTTGTCAGAACAGTTTGAGCACTTAAATATTAGACAGCAGCGCTATTATCGCTATTTATTAAAAGCAGCAGATGTAGATTTGAGTCAATTGCAAACGATTTCTGCATTAAAACAGAGCTTAAGTTCTGCAGGTTTAGAGCAGATTAAAGTTGAAGACCTATCACAGCCTGTCTTCGCTGGTTTTGCCAAATATATCCAGCAATTAAAGCTAAAAAAAGATCAAGGTAAGTTTAACATCGATTATTTTAAAATTAGTCTGACCGCCCAACTTTGTCAGCAGTTATATCAAAAAGGAATGCTGCGTTATGTACAAATTAGCGTTCAGAATAGCTCTTGAAATCAATACACTAAAATAATTTTAAAGATATTATAATAATAGACCTCTTGTGTTATTAAAATAATTTAATCCATATTTTATATTTTTGTTTTAATTAAATATTATTAAAATGGATATTTAACAAGAGGTCTATTAATCAGTTAACTCTGGAAACCTAATTGATTTTTCCAGTAAGTTAATAAGCTTGTTGTATCTGAATCATTGGGGTGAAATGATGGTCTAAAATAAGATGCCATTTCACTTGCCATACCAATAATAATCCCTTTCCCTGGGCGATAAGCAAAATTATATATTTCAGCTAAATTTTTTAAATTGAGCTTCTTATCTTTATAAAGCAAGTGCCCTAAGAAATGATTATGTGCAACAAATAAGAATACCATTGCCACAAGCAGTGCACTGGTTCGTGCTAAATATGCTTTAACTCCTTTACCAAAAATATTTTCAAATACATCAAAAGCGACAGCTTTGTGCTCATTTTCTTCAATAGCATGCCAAAACCATAAATACGCCATGGTTTCATTGGTGCTCACAACAGATTTAAAATTTTCGTTTTCTAAGAGCTGTACAGCTAAAGAGGCAGTGAAATGTTCTAAAGCGGTTGTTCCCATGATGTCTAACATTTCTTGTTTTAAACCAAACAGTTTAAAAGGTATGGCCGCATATTTTCTTCCTGCTTGAATATAGTTGCTTGTCAGCTTCTCAAGTAAAGCAACATCGTGACCATATTTCTGTGCAGATGCATTAAAACCAATATGTTCATGCGTATGCATGGCTTCTTGACCAATAAAGGCACTGATTTCTTTTTGTAATTCCGCATTATCTTTAACTGATGGATGATGACGTAGTGCACGTACACTATCTATAAATAGCTTTTCACCCGCTGGAAATAGTGCAGACAGAGCTGTCATGAAATGAGTCAGTGCTGCCGAATTATTGGCCCAATATTCAGGTACAGCATCATAATCGATGCTTAAACGACGTACTGGAAATGTCGCGCCAGCACGATTTGATATATTTACTTTTGAATTCATTTTTCTATCCCTAACCCATCATGAACATCTTATTAATTTATAGTTGAATAAAGGGTTGAATATAACGGCTCTAAAGGCCGAAAAATATCACTTTAGGACGAATATAAAAACATTGGAGAGTATAAACAATGTTGCAAATATAATAAAAATTAAAGACTTAATAGTGAGTTTATGTTTTGTGTGAACATCTAATTGATATTTATTTATAAGCTATAATTGGTTGATTAATAGAGAAGTTAATATTTAAAATAAAGAATAGATGGGGTTTGGTCTTTTGGAAATTATTAATTGATTATAGATAGAATAGTCATTGCATTTTAGCTTTGAATCAAAGCTACCAAGTTCACACTCAATGTTTAGCTATAGCAAGATCAGCAAAGATGATGCAGAGCAGATTCAAATCAGCTCAGAGCTTTCCACCATTAAATTGTGTCAGTAGTTATATCAGTAAGTTATGTTGTACTTAGGGCAATACTTATTGGACTCGTTTCGAGTCCAAGTAGGCTCGAAACGAGTAAAGATAAAGGTCTTTTATGCTAAATCCTACCAAAGATGATTCTGATACTTAGTCAGAACATTCTATTATTTTCCTAGTGTTCCTAAAGTATTTAAACCAATAAAATAATTTTATATAGGTTTTAGCACATATCGGTATTCAGTAATTGCATAAACTCAATCAATTTGGCATCGTCATTATTATTTGCGACAATTTGCAGTCCTAAAGGCATATTGTCATTAGATAACATTATTGGGATGTTGCAGGCCGGAAATCCTAAGACATTCCATGGGCTAGTTAGGCTTAATAGAGCATTACGTACATTGATTTGATGGTTGTCACAATAAATATAACGTTGATCTAAATCTGTTGTTGGTATAGCGATGGTTGGCATGATTAAGAATTCATAATGTTGAAAAACTTCTGATAGGGTAAACTGAAATTTCTCACGCAATGACATTGCCTCTAAATATGCCCATCCCGATGTATGTTTTGCATTGTATAAGCGTTCGAGTACCTCTGTTTGAAATAGTTCTGGATTGGTTTCTATGTTTTTTTGATGAATTCTATAGGCCTCTGCATTTTGGATTGCAGTAAAGCAATTACTAATTTCTGAAAAGATTGAGCTCAGATCAATAGCTATATTTTCTAGATGATGACCAAATAATTCAAAAGCTTTTTCTTTTATGTTCTGGTAATGAGATGAATCAAATTGATGTGTTATCTGCTCAATTGCAATCCAAGCAGCTTTAGGTTTAACTTCTTGATCATTGGTGGATTGTGTTTTCACTGAAGGATTTTTCAATATATCAAATACAATTTTAATATCCTCCACATTTTTCGCTAATATGCCTAAATGATCTAAGGTTTGTGATAATGGGAATACACCAAGCGTTGAAAAGCTTCTATAACTTGGTTTAAATCCAATGATGCCAGTTAATGAAGCAGGGATTCTAATTGATCCTCCTGTATCTGTTCCAATTGCGATTGGAACCATCCCCGTAGCGACAGCTACGGCACTTCCACAACTGGAGCCTCCTGATATTTTTTTTGTATTCCAAGGATTTTTTGTGGCACCAAAAAATGAACAATCTCCAGTTGGGCCATAAGCAAACTCATGCGTATTGGTTTTACCAATAATAATCGCACCCGCGTGTTTTAAGAGTTCGACACAATCTGCATTTTCTGTAGGAATATAATCCTTATAAAATGCAGATCCCATGGTTGTTGGCATATTGGCTGTTTTAATATTATCTTTGATTGCTATGGGTATACCTTGCAATAGACCATGATCGATGCCTTGAGCAAATAAATTATCAGCATGTTCAGCTTGCTTGATTGCAAAGTCTCTATCCACAAAACAAAACGCATTGACTTGACTGTTGAATTGTTGAATCGTCTCTAAACTTGCCAAAGTTATTTGTATGGATGTGAGTTTTCCATTACGTAATTGTTCTGCTAATTGCATGATATTTTGATCAGAAAAAAAACCGTGTATGGGACATTTTTGCATAATTTTCTCGACTTCTTGGGTATTTAACCTTTAACTCAATGTTGGAATTAAACCAATGACACCGACGGTTAAGAGCGTGGTTACAGCCATTGAGAGAACATTGCCTATATATGGATGTTGATAATTGGCTAATAGAAGTGATAGCTTTCTGGCCAAAGGCGGGGCTAATATTGCACCAAGAACTGCACCAACAATGATCGATATTAAGCTACCCTGATAAACAAGTACCGCTGCTGGAGCTACAGAAGATATTGGTATGTAAGTTGGATACCATCCATAAAGTTCCCATTTTTTTCTCCAGACTAAAATAGCGATACCTGCGGAGAGCACCTGTGCAATCAGAATTTTTCCAATCAAGCCACTTCCATATGCGATACTCAACGGATTTAAATAAATAGCAAAAAAAACTCCGATTAAATAGCCTAAACCAGCAAGCTCATTCGCAAAAAATTGCGACTCAGAAAAATCTGCCAGCATTCGTCTAATTGTCCATGTCGGACCATATTTTTGAGTAGTTAAATTGGTCGTTTTACTTTGCAAATCCTCCTCTTTGGATGAGGTATTATTTTGCTCGATTGATTGAGCAATTAGAGTTGGGTATTTATGTAATAAAAATAGGGCAATCAGGCTGCCTAGAGCCATACCACTGACATTCCCAATAATATTAGGTAAGTTCAAAGGCATACATACATAATTCACGAGTAGCAAAGAACTCGGTGCAACTAAAATTGCACCTGAAACCGCTCCCACGCACGCGACTTTCAAGCCACGCCCGTACATCAGTACTACAGCTGCTGGTAAAGAAACAAAAGTAACGAAAGTGGGTTGCCATTGATCAGTTTTAATGACCGTCCATCCCCATAAAATATTACTTAGGATTAAACCTAGTGTTGAGCTGAAGAGAATCCATGGAAATAAACCTGTTCCATAGCTAAGATCAAAACCTTTCCAATTTTTTTTTCGAACGCTTGCCATATGCGCAGTGATTGCGCCAATAAGTAAGCCTAGAGAAGCAAGTTCACTTTTATAAAATTGTGCCTCACTCATATCCCCTAAAATCCAGCGAATCCATGCTATGGGCGATGATAAGCTTTGCATTGAAGTATAATCTGGCCATAGCTTAAGCGCATTTTGGGTGATGAATTGCACCATGAATACAACCACCAAAATGGCAGTAGTCACGGTCAATAAATTATAAAACCATAAAGAATCCTTTTTTTCCATTTCCAAAACTCAGCTTAAATTACCGTGGATATGGGGTATGTTGTGTATAGCCCAGCATTTGATCATAGGTATCAGTTCTGCGATCTCTAATTAAATCGTTATGCTTATTCCATATCGGGGCACCACGTGAGTTCATTAAATCGATATCTGCATATAAAATCATTTCTTTTT
>NZ_BBRX01000036.1 GCF_000829675.1 Acinetobacter rudis | reverse complement strand
GAGCAGATGAGGGTAAAGAATCTAACGCTAATGCGCGTTCAGGCTGGTCTGATTCCTGCCAATTGAAAGGCCTTAGATCAATAAACTCACAATAACCAGCACTCCCCTCCTCATAATAATCGTCAATTTTGATTTGATATTGAAAACTTCCAACATAACCACGTCCTAAACCAGACTTATAGTCACCACGACTTTTAGCATAGATTTCAATACGGTGTTTTCCCTGCTGAGCTCGCCATTCAAATTCACGTGGTAAGTACATCATGTTTAAACAAGGTGTTTGCACCTTGGGATATACCCGATGAATAATAAATTGCACTTGATGATCAAAACATAATGTATTTTTTTCAATCTCAGTTCTTAAAAATATCTGAGAACGTAGGACTTGATTATATTGATTACGAACTTGTAAAAGAATTAACTGCCGCAGATCTTTAAGCTGAATCACTTGGTACGTATAAAAATACACAGCTAAAAATGGCACATTAATGCCACGGGCATATTCAAAACTTCCTAATTGATTCACCTCAATACGCTGCCCCTTATAAGTCAAAGTACCTTGACACTGACATAAGAGTGACCAATGTTGATACACCCCCAGACCAAATTTCAGTTTAGAAAAATGACTAATCACAGGTTGGGTATGAATATTTAAATCAACAGTCAGTTCAGCGTCGTGACGAATTAACTTAAAAAAGGGAAAGCTGCCTGTGAGTTTTAGATCTGAACCAAATTGATAAGCATCTTTTTGTAAATGACAGTCTTGGCCAACCGAAAACGTTGCCGAATGTCCAAGCATGTGTGGGCTAACACTATTAATCGTTGTCACGATATCTAATGTATGCTTGCTCTGTTGATGGGTATTAAATATTGGAATATTGGGCTGGCCAACAAGGGCCTTGAAATTAAAATAATGTAATGGAGCGGGTAAATCTGCGATGACTAATGCATGTTGTACTATTTTAAACCATGCATTGGGTGGCTGATATGCAAGCTTCAGCTTGAAAGGAACTTGTGCATATTGTGGTTGCATATCTTGATGATCCACAGACAACTTCATCACAAGCCCTCCTCACGCCAAATATATTGTTCCTTACTCGGTTTGATTACGTGCCAAGTAGGTGGTTAAGAAACCAGACAATACATATAAAAGTGATACCACCAAGATACCCAGCGGTATGTCATACATGACAATACCAAAGACTAAAATAACTGGCAACATCACAGCAAATGGTACACGTTTACGATCAACCTGCTTAAATGAATAGTACTTCATATTCGAGACCATCAATAAGCCAATAACTACCATGAACGCTGCATAAGTAACTTTCATAAATTGTGAACTAGGATCTAAGATCATTGAATAATCTCGGCTGACCCAAATTAATGAAATCACGATAATCGCTGCTAGTGGACTGGCAATCCCGATAAAGTAACGCTTATCGACCACACCAATCTGCACATTAAAGCGTGCCAATCGAAATGCAGCACAAGCGGTATAAACAAAGCAGCAAGCTAAACCAATACGACCTAAACTATGTAAGCCCCAGCTATACATTAAGATTGCGGGTGCCACACCAAAAGCAAGCAAATCAGAAAGTGAATCATACTGCTCACCAAATGCACTTTGTGCACCAATAGCACGAGCCACACGCCCATCTAAGCCATCCAATAAAGCAGCAAGAAAAATTGCATAAATTGCATGAAGATAATCATGATTCATACTCGCAATAATCGAGTAAAAACCAGATAACAAAGCAGCCGTGGTGATTAAATTAGGCCATAAATAAATCCCACGGCGTTTTACTTTATGCCCTTCATGCGTATGCTCTTCTTCTTCAACTTCAAATGTGATGACATCAAAAGAAAGATCATCAGGTTTCGAGTCATCTGATTTTTGCTGTTGGGTACTTGTCATTATGTTTTCCTAATTCAACTTTCTGATGTTTTAGCTTTGCTTTAGTCTAATTTATAACAATACGCTTATTCACCAACCAACCAACGCACTGCTGCATGTCCACCATTTTCGTTCATACGTAAATGAGGGAATAGCCATTGCAATGCTTCATCTGCTTGATTTGAAAATTGCCAAGGTGGATTAATCACCAACAAACCACAACCATTTAAACCGACTGGAGTGTCATCAGGCCAAACACAAATTTCACAAATCAATTGACGGCGAATACCTGTTTTCATCATTTTCTTTTCGAATCGATCAATCATGGCACGATCTTTAATCGGATACCATAATGCAATCACACCTGTTGGCCATTTTTTATGGGCCATTTGCAACAGTTCAACCAGTTGTGGAAAATCTTTACGCTCAATCTCATATGGCGGGTCAATCATGACCAAACCGCGCTTTTCTTTTGGAGGAATAACACCCAAAAGACCTTCATATGCATCGCGCTCATGCAAACCAGCACGTTTATCACGAATATTAAAGTAAAGCTGTTGAAACACATCACGCTGCATTTCAAAAATAGTTGCCTTATCAATATCACGCATACCTTCAAGTGCAAACCATGGTGAACCAGGATAAGCCCCCTTCCCTGAGCCTGCACGCATATCTTCGACGATTTTAAGGTATTGTTTGACACCTTCAGGGGCATTTCGTTTAATAGAGTCATCTAATTTAACTAGACGATGAATTCCATTTAAAAACTCACCTGATTTTTGTGCTTCAGATGTAGACAAATCATATTTACCCGCACCACCATGCGTATCAATATAACGATAAGGTTTGTCTTTGGCATTTAAACGTGTCAACAACTGTAATAAAAGCACGTGTTTCATGACATCGGCAAAATTGCCTGCATGGAAATGGTGACGGTAATTCATGTATGTATTCTTCCTGTATTCAGCACGTATTTTAGCACGAAAAAAGATTTCTTCACTGTCCGTCAATGTTCTAAAATATTGTCTCTAATTATTTTATTGAACTTACGAGGTTCTATGGAAGCGATGCTTCTCCCTGTAGCATGGGAAATTGATCAGGTTTTAGACCAAATTGCCCTATCTGGTTTTGCAATTATTGATCAAGCTTATTCCCATGAATATCAACAAGAACTTATTTTGGAGTGTACAGAAAACCTCGATCAATTCCGTAAAGCGGCAATACAAAATGGCGTCGTTTCAAATATTCGCAGCGACCACATTCTCTGGATTAACCAAGACCAATTTCCAGTTGCACAACAACATATTCAAGCTTTAGAACAACTATCACAACAATTTAACCGTCATTTTTTTCTCGGCATACAACACGTTGAGGCTCATTTTGCCTGCTATAACAGCGGAGAGTTTTATGCATTACACAGAGATAACCCTCAGCAAAAAAATGACCGAATGATTTCGAGTGTTTACTATTTACATGATCAGTGGCAAGAAAATTGGGGTGGACAACTACACCTACAAGATAAACAGGGCGAGTGGCATATTATTCAACCTACAGCAAACCGTATCGCGATATTTCAAAGTGACTTATTACATGAAGTAAAGCCTGCTCAACAACAACGCCTCTCCATTACTGCCTGGTTGCGTAGCGGTTCAAGCCTATACTAAGCTAAACTTAAATCACACATGAGTATGCTATTATTGCAATATGTATACTCTCACCGAATATCAAGTAAAACTTCGCTCATTTAAGGAATACATTTAATGGCTGAAGATTCACGCATGATCGTTTCCCGTATTGGTGAAACAGATCAATTATTTTTACAGCAAAATACTCCTGCACTTGCGTTAGAACGTGCAAGCTTACGTTTACAACTGGTACATGTAAGTCATTCACGTGCAGAACAAATTCATTTTTTACAAGAAGCGATCGTACTACTTGAACAAGCACGTATTGAATTTGAAGAAATGCCTTTGAATCTTTATCTTGAGCTATCGATTCAACTGGCGAGAACCTATCTGAGCTATTTTGAAATTAGTCAGGAACAACGTTTTGCTTTAATTACTCAGCAAATCTTAAAACCTCTGACTATTTATGAAAATGCTGAGATTTACTTCCTGTTGGCCCATGCTTCACTTGGTAAAAATGAAACTGCAATGACCAGACATTGGCTGAACAAATATTCAAAATCGAACCAATTCGATCCGATTTTGTTAAATCAGCACCCTGCCTTTCAAAGTTTAAAACAACATGAATGGTTTGCGACTTTAATCAAAGCACACTTAAACTAGTTTCATAAAGTCATACAGACCCAACTCAGCCAAGAAAGCGTTAAGCCATAAAAAAAGCATCCTTAAAGGATGCTTTTTTGTGATCAGACGATCAACATATTGCTTAGTTAAACAAATGTTCGATAGCTGAACGCTCTTCTTCTAATTCTTGAAGAGTTTTGTCCATGCACTTACGGCTGAATTCATCAATTTCTAGACCTTCAACACGAGTGTATTGACCGTTTTCACAAGTCACTGGAACACCGTACATTACGCCTTCAGGAATACCATAAGAACCGTCAGAAGGGATACCCATAGTTACCCATTCGCCGTTTGTACCAAGCGCCCAATCATGCATATGATCGATTGCAGCATTTGCAGCTGAAGCAGCAGAAGAAAGACCACGTGCTTCGATAATTGCAGCACCACGTTTACCAACAGTTGGAAGGAATACGTTTTCATTCCACTCTTGATCGTTGATCATGTCTTTAACATTTTCACCATTGATCGTAGCAAAACGGTAGTCTGCATACATTGTAGGAGAGTGGTTACCCCAAACAACCAAGTTTTTAATGTCTTTAACTGCTTTACCAGTTTTAGCTGCAATTTGGCTCAACGCACGGTTGTGATCCAAACGAAGCATAGCTGTGAATTGACCTGGGTTTAAATCAGGAGCAGATTTCATAGCGATATAAGCATTTGTGTTTGCTGGGTTACCAACAACCAATACTTTTACGTCACGGCTAGCGTGATCGTTGATTGCTTTACCTTGAACCGTAAAGATTTTAGCATTTTCTTGTAGAAGATCAGCACGTTCCATACCTGGGCCACGAGGACGAGCACCAACAAGTAAGCAGTAATCAGCATCTTTGAACGCAACATTCGGATCATCAGTACCGACCATGCCCGCCAATAATGGGAATGCACAATCTTCAAGCTCCATCATAACGCCTTTAAGCGCTTGTTGAGCTTTCTCAACTGGGATTTCAAGCATTTGCAAAATAACTGGTTGATCTTTTCCTAACATCTCGCCGCTAGCAATACGGAATAACAAGCTATAACCAATTTGACCTGCAGCGCCAGTAACGGCAACACGAACGGGTTGCTTCATATCATCATCTCCAATTGAGGATCGCTAATGTGATTAAGCAGGTATTCTGCCTAACCGAATTATCATAAACGGCCATTATTGTACTCCAATCCAATTGCAGTTGCATAAAAAACCGTGGATATTCAACAAAAGTCTGATAGAAAAAATAAATCAGTCCAAACTATTGTCAAAAAAGACACATTAAGAAAATGTGACTTTCAACAAATTTAATAAACAGATATTGAGAACCAACACAAAAATTACAGCAACACTCAAAGAATCAAAGCTGAGTTAAAAAACTACACAAACTTGCCGAGTTGAATCATCTGGCTAATAAAATTAATAACTCGATTTAATCAAAATATCATTTGGACAATTGGCTACTACACGGCTTGAGCACTGTTTATAGTGACCATTGACGTGATAACACACTTTCACCTCTGTAAGTACCGCAGGTTCTTGCCGATTTTGACAACTAAATCGAATCCCTTGGCTTGGCAAACTAGGATTTAGTCTTAAAAATTGAGCACGCAACTTCGCTTGATCAACAACTTTATTTTCATATCCGGTTAAGTCACTTGGCACCTTTAGTTTTTCAGCATAGCTAATCACGGTTCTAAAATATTGACTCGCATTCATCGGCACACAACCACCGACCTCATGCCACAACTGGCTACGGCCACTTTCATCAGGCATCACCTTAGCAATGACCTTGGTTTGAATGGGTGATAAATTCGCAGAACTATTGGTTCGACAGTTTGTGCCTGGTCGTACCTCTGGTAGCAATCCCGTAATTGTTAATGAATAACCTTCCATACACTTACGTTGTTTTGCACTACTTTGGTCCATTGAACAAACCGCAGGTGTCATTTGAATCTGCATGACATAGCCCTGCAGTTGAGCATCCGCGGCAAATGTCTCACCGCAGATCATCCATAGGGCCAGCAAAATGAAACTTTTAAGCTGCCAATATGGGCTACTAAACTTTTTTAAAATTAAATTGCTCATCGACCGCAATAACACACCTAGTTTACGGGGTACGTGTTGGGATAACTGGCATACGACTTTCAATCACTTGTGGCCCTTGTTTGAGCAAAATGCCATAGTGCACCGCATTGGTCATCACATTTTTCACATAGTCCCGCGTTTCAGCTAAAGGAATAGATTCAACGTATTGATCTGCAGTCAATGGTTGTTGCTCAGGTTGCCAACGCTTAGCACGATTAGGACCAGCGTTGTATCCTGCAGTAGCCAATACAGGGTTCGCACTTAACTGCGAATGAATCATCGACAAATAAAAAGTACCATAACGAATATTCGTATTAGGATCAGAAGATACCGCTGGATTATAACTCTCACCCATTTTCGCTGCGACATGTTTAGCTGTTGCAGGCATGATTTGCATTAAGCCTCCAGCACCCACATGAGAACGGGCATTGGTTACGAAACGACTTTCTTGACGCATCAAGCCATAAGCCCAAGATGGGTCAATACCTGCTTTTTGACTATAGCTCACAACGGTTGCCTGATGTGGAGTTGCATAACGGTACTCATAGTTATGTGTTTTGGCCGTTCGATCGGCTGCATAAATTGCACGATCGTACCATCCCATTTCAGTTGCACGTTTTGCCGCAGCAAGTAGCAAACCATCATCTTGCTTTAAATAGGCTTGACGTACTGCCCAGTTCCATTCGCGATTGACGTAGTTCGCTGGCGCATTGATATTACGTAGCGTAAATGCACGACGGAAATGAACATCCTGGTTTAAACGCTGTAGATCACTACTTGAAGGCTGTGCGGTAGGTGCTGTCGCATTATAACGCTGCCCCAAATGATCCTTAGCCAATAAGTTATGATAATCATCACCTGCATTGGCGAGTTTATTATAGATTTCTTGTGCAGTTTTCTTAGCACTACGGTCATCACGTTGCTCTAAAGCACGGGCCAACCAATACTGCCAGCGTTCGCTTTGCTTCTGATTAATACTCATGCTCTCTACAGCACGAATGACGCTCTCCCAACGTCCAAAGCGTACTGCCTGACGTGCATAAATTTCAGCTTCTTCATCTGTAAACGGTACACCATAACTTTGATCAAAGGCATCAAGCACAGCACGATTAAAGTTATTTTTCATGACTGTAGTACCACCAACATAAGCAACAGTACGATACAAATACTTCTGCACATCTGCGGGTACATCTTGAGTTAAACGAGGTAATGTTTGTAACGCTGTATTTAAATCAGTGTCAGCAGCACGACCAAGCGCAAAAACCAAATATGCATAATCCGTCATACTGGTTTTAGGTGCTGTCCATAAGTAGTTGACAGGGTTTGCTTGAATTTGGTTTAGCTGTGCTAAAGATAAATTACTATTTAAAGTTTGTGCTGTAGCCATAGCAGGGCCTGACTGACCTGCACGTAATTGAGCGTATAAACGCTGTTCACGATCATCTTTGGTCATTAAAGGGCTAGACAACATCATACGCCCAAGGCCATTACAAGACTCAGGTTGAGTGTTCGTTGCTAACCAAATGTCTTTATATTCAGCATAAACCAAACTGTCTCCTGTACGCGCACGCACTTGTGCTACGGCACAGCTTTCAGCTTGGTCAGGATTAGATACATAATTTAATACAGGTTTGGCTGTTGCAAAATCGGCTTGTTTTACTTTTTCTTCAACATAATCTGCTGCGAGTTTTTCTGCCATCGCAGACTGTGGATAACGCTGCGCAAAGCTAATAATACTACTGGCAGGCTGAAAACCTAGATTGGTATTTAGAGACCAATATTCAGGATAATACCCCAATACGTCATTTTGCATTGATACGCGATACTGTTCTAACAGTGCGCTATTTCCAGAATTTGCTGCACGAAGCGCATCATTAAACTGCGTTTCATCGGCGTGTGTACATTGCACACCCAAGAGTGCAAGACAGCTAAACAGACAGGTTTTCATTGTTCTAAAATGTTGATGCTTATACACAATATCGTTTCCTAGCTGCATGACTGACCTTTTAATAATCACACTGTATCAAAACACATAGTTTAAGTATTCCTAACCCTAGCTACTGTTCTGTTGTGTAACCTTCTGATTCAAGGGCATTAATAATATCTTTTTTTAGTTCACATTCAACAGCATTATGAACACATTTAATTCTTCGCTCTTTGTCGACAAATGCGGTAAAATGCTCCGTTTTTTACTACGCGTCTAGCCAATTTCTCGCCAGACCTAAGCTAATGCTGACCTTTTTAAGGAGCCTACATGACGGTTCAAACCTTCATCCCCAATGCGACTAAAGCTGCTGCAGAAAACACTGTTACCCAGCCTCAGCACTCTGACTCGATCAATGCAGTTAAAAAACTGTACATCGAAACTCAAGGGTGCCAGATGAATGAGTATGACAGTCACCGTATGGCAGATCTTCTAGGTGAATCGCACGGTTACATCTTAACCACAGACCCTAACGAAGCAGATGTGCTCTTGATGAACACCTGCTCTATCCGTGAAAAAGCTCAGGAAAAAGTATTTTCTGAACTTGGCCGCTGGCGTAAATTGAAAGAAAAAAATCCCGACCTTGTCATCGGTGTCGGTGGTTGTGTGGCGTCTCAGGAAGGCGACAATATTCAAAAACGAGCGCCTTATGTTGATATGGTTTTTGGCCCACAAACCTTGCACCGTATTCCACAAATTTTGGACCAACACCAGTCTCAACTAGAGAAACCGAAGAAAGATAAAATCAAATTGGTGGATATTTCTTTCCCAGAAATTGAAAAATTTGATTACCTTCCAGAACCACGTGTCAATGGCTATAAAGCTTTTGTCTCAATTATGGAAGGATGTTCAAAGTACTGTTCTTTCTGTGTGGTACCTTACACTCGTGGTGAAGAAGTCTCTCGACCACTTGACGATGTTCTTGCAGAAATTGCAGGTCTGGCAGAAAAAGGCGTACGTGAAATTAGCCTACTCGGCCAAAACGTCAATGGGTATCGTGGTGAAACTTTTGATGGTGAAATCTGTAGCTTTGCCCAATTACTCCGCTTAGTTGCTGAAATCCCAGGAATTGGACGAATTCGATATACGACTTCACATCCATTGGAGTTTTCTGATGACATTATTGAATGTTATCGCGATCTCCCACAAATGGTGTCACACCTACATTTGCCTGTACAAAGTGGATCGAACGATGTTTTACAAGGCATGAAACGTAACCACAGTATTGATGTTTATATCGATAAAATTAAAAAGTTGCGTAAAGTTCGTCCTGACATGCATTTATCAAGTGACTTCATCATCGGTTTTCCAGGTGAAACAGATGCACACTTCGAAGAAACTTATCAGTTTATTCAAGATTTAGACTTTGACCACTCTTATAGTTTCGTATATTCAAAACGCCCTGGTACACCAGCATCGACACTTGCAGATGACACTCCTGAAGCTGTGAAAAAAGAACGTTTAGCGAAAGTTCAACAATGGATCAAACAATCAAGTATTGAAAAAACTGATGCCATGCTTGGCACTCTTCAGCGTGTATTGGTAGAAAAAGTATCTGATAAAGAACCAAATATTTTAGTAGGTACTGCTGATAATACTCGTTTGGTAACATTTATAGGCGATGCTAGTTGGGTCGGACGCTTCGCAGAGATCGAAATCACTGAAATTAAAACTTTAAATTTAGTTTATGGTGAACTCTTGAATCTCGAACCCGACGTAGCGTAATGTAGCCCTATAACTTTACTAATAAAAAGGATATACCTTGACTGCAGAGATTCGACGTACGGTAGCTTTCCCAGGTGTTTCAATGGAACGTATTAAGAGTATGCTCGGCGCATACAACGGTCACTTGAAACAAATCGAACAACGTTTAGAAGTCAAAATCTCACATCGAGGTGACTTCTTCTATGTAGATGGTGAGTTAGATGCTGTTGAGCGAGCAGAAGGCTTGTTGCAGCGTCTGTATGATGAAGCTGAGAATGTGCAGCAAATCAGTGCAGATACGTTGCACCTGATGATTCAGGGCAGCCAAACTGACCGTGAGTTACAACAAGATCCTGATCAAGAACATACTGGCCTAGACGAGGTTTGGTTACAAACTCGTAAAGGCCGTATTAATCCACGCGGCGCAAATCAAAAGCGCTATGTACAGCGTATTTTACAAAGTGACATTTCCTTTGGCATAGGACCTGCGGGTACAGGTAAAACCTACCTCGCAGTTGCTGCTGCAGTCGATATGCTAGAACGCAATGAAATCCAGCGTATCCTCCTTGTTCGCCCTGCTGTTGAAGCAGGAGAGAAACTCGGTTTCTTACCGGGTGATCTCACACAAAAAATCGATCCTTATTTACGCCCACTTTATGATGCCTTGTATGAAATGCTTGGTTTTGAAAAAGTGGCTAAATTGATCGAACGTCAAGTTATTGAAGTTGCTCCACTCGCCTATATGCGTGGTCGTACGCTCAACCATTCTTTTGTTATTTTGGATGAAGCGCAAAATACCACACCTGAACAAATGAAAATGTTCTTAACCCGTTTAGGTTTTGGATCACGTGCGGTCATTACTGGTGACATTACTCAGGTTGATTTACCACGTGGACAACAATCAGGTCTTGCTCAAGCACTTCGAGTACTTGAATCCATTAAAGAAATTCACATCACTCGTTTTCATTCGCGTGATGTGGTGCGTCACCAATTGGTACAGAAAATCGTTGAAGCCTATGAAGGCTGGGATTGTGAACAACAGCGTGTTTCAGCTGAAGTTCGTGCCGAACGTAAAGCACGTCAGGAAGCGTTAGTTCAAGCCAATGACAATGCTGCAGATGCACAGCACCAAGCAGTCGAATAACAGCTTGGGTCTTGGTTAATTCAGTCAAGACCCTCGTTTTATCTGTTCGACCTCACACATAAAAAGGTTTATTTTGAAACTTAGTCTTAGCTTGCAACAATCGTTTGAATCAGCCACTTTGCCACTCAAACGTGCTTATTTAAAAAAAGTCATTGAAACCACATTACGTTATATTGATGTCGATGAAGATTGCGAAATCGGTATCGCCTGTGTAGATCATGATGAAAGTCATCGCTTAAATCTAGAATATCGCCAAAAAGACAAGGCAACCAATGTGCTGTCTTTTCCAAGCGATATTCCTGAAGAAGTTGTGGCGCTGTTAGATGCCCTACCCATTGGTGATTTAGTCATTTGTATTCCAGTTGTCTTAACTGAAGCACAAGAACAAAACAAAACACCGATCGAACATTTTAGTCATATGCTTGTACATGGTGTTTTGCATTTGATGGGTTATGACCACGAAACCAGTGAAGCCGATGCAGAGCAAATGGAAGCAATAGAAATCGCTATATTAGCTAAACTTGGCTTCGACAATCCTTATATTTCATAACAGCAACTGATTCAAATCTTATGATTACTGCACTCAGCTTTAAAATATGCGCTAGAGTGACAGTAATCATGGCCTATTCTGGCCTTATTTTTTATACTACTTTATGTTTAAATTAAAAAATCAAACTGAATAATTTGAATAAAACAGTTTTTTGCTACGATTTCATTAGATTTCGTCGTCAAACTTAAACCATGTTCAGCCCTTAAGATGGCTGCTCACTATGATGACATCATCGGGGACATAATTTATGCAGACACTGCTGTCTAATCTTGCCAATCGAGCACGACATGCATGCCTTAAAGCAGGTGATTTCATTGAAGAGGAAAGAGAGTTCCCTATATCTCAAGTCTTTCTCAATGCGACTTTTAAACGCTATGTAACCGATAATGTTAGATTACTTAAAGATCTACATGCAGACTTGCATGACGATTGGCTAAGACTTTACGCTACAGTTGATGTTGCTGGGATCTATGCCAGTTTATCTGTAGATTTAAAACTCGTCTCAATGAAAATGAATAAAGATGTTCAACTCATTGTTTTTGAACAAATCAGTGAGACTCGAGTGCTTGACTCAAAATTTGCCAAAGTATGGTTAAAGCTTGCTGTCAATTCAGCGTTATTCTTTTACCAAAAAGTTCTTAAACGTGACCCTCTTGGTAAAATATTGTCAAAATACAATATCGTCTATGTTGAAAATGAATTGCTGCATCTAGATCTTAACCGTTGGTTAGGTAAACCAGCTATTCTGGATACATTGAACAAAGTTCGTATTAATCATGCTGTGCTCGCA
Organism: Acinetobacter rudis; assembly: GCF_000829675.1. Lineage (GTDB taxonomy): Bacteria > Pseudomonadota > Gammaproteobacteria > Pseudomonadales > Moraxellaceae > Acinetobacter > Acinetobacter rudis. Next base: position 33,006 of record NZ_BBRX01000036.1, on the reverse strand, counting down.
GAAACAGAGTTACGCGTACAAGGTAATATTAATTTAATGGCCTTGTTTAGTCGTCTTGACCGAATTCAAACCGATGCTGACCCAGATGAACTCGAATCCTTGGTTACACCTATTGAACAAAAGAATGGTTAATTCATGGTTTTGGTACTTATAACCATGTGAAAATTCACAATAATCATTAAAAAATTCAGAATTTACTCAGAATTGAACTGTACACTGTGTCATAGAACAACCCTTTTCGAGGACCAATATAATGAATTTGTTTACTTCAAACTCTTCACGTTTGCTTACAGCCCTTACGAGTTTGGTCTTACTCGGAGGCGTATCAAGTAGTAGTTTCGCACTCAGTCCATTTAATGCCAGTTACCAGTTTTCATATAATGGAAAAAATGTAGGTAGTGCCACACGTCAACTTGCACAAAATGGCAATAGCTGGACATACTCATTCTCGGCTAAGGCAGCAGCATTGGCTTCAGCCAATGAAACCAGCCGTTTTAGTTTAAGTAATGGACAAATTCAATCGAGCAGTTTTAGTCGAACAAGTAAAGTATTGGTTCATAGTAACAAACTCAATATCACCTTTAACCCAAGCAGCAAAGTCATTAGCACTCAAAAAGATGATAAAGCACGTTCATTTGCTTGGAGAGCCGGTGTACTTGATGAACTGAATGCTGAATTACAGGTTCGTGAAGACCTCAAAGGCGGTGGTCTTAAAGGAACTTATTATATTGCCGATGCCAAATCAGCTGATGCGCGTCAGTTTATTAAGCAAGGAACCGAGTCTGTTACGACACCTTATGGTACCTACAGTACGATTAAGGTCTTATTAAAACATGACAATGCAACCAAGAGCTCTATTTTTTGGTTAGCGCCTCAGTTGGATTATTTACCTGTAAAAATGACCCACCAAGATGGAAAAACCTCTTATAGTTTGTTACTTACAAATTATAAAAAATAAGATTTTCAAAAAAGCTTGCTTAATTTTTGCGATTCAACTCAATTAAGCTTGCATTTTTTCAGGTGCTTTTTAAAATACGCATTTGCTAAAAGCATCTGACTTCTAGAGGATTCTCCCTGTGCAAGCACTCGAACAGAAAATCTTAGCGGAAGGTATCGTTCTTTCTGATCAGGTTTTGAAAGTCGACTCCTTCCTCAACCATCAAATTGACCCAGTGCTTATGCAGCAAATTGGTCAAGAATTTGCTCGTCGATTTAAAGATGCAGGCGTCACTAAAATCATCACCATTGAAGCTTCAGGTATTGCACCAGCGGTTATGGCGGGTTTAGAACTTGGTGTACCTGTTATTTTTGCTCGTAAATATCAATCTTTAACGCTTAAAGATGATCTTTACCGCTCTAAAGTATTTTCATTTACGAAGCAAACTGAAAGTACTATCGCCATTTCTAACAAGCACATCGCTGCAACTGATCGCGTATTAGTGATCGATGACTTCCTTGCAAATGGTCAAGCAGCACTTGGTTTAGCTGATTTAATTCATCAAGCACAAGCTGAAGTCTTAGGTATTGGGATTGTAATTGAAAAATCATTCCAACCAGGCCGCAAGCTTTTATTAGAAAAAGGCTACCGTGTAGAATCTTTGGCACGTGTCCAATCACTCCAAGATAGCACAGTACAGTTTGTTCGCGACGAATGAGTTGTCTAAACACATGATGATTTACGCCTAAGTGTAAATCATCACAAAAAAGCCTTGATGTCTTAACATCAAGGCTTTTTTAATACGCAGTCAAAAAGTATGACTCAAGTTATTTTGTTGGTACGTCCTGCTGATACTGCGGTGAGCGTGGACCATACAATAGCCCTGTACCAGGTCGTGATGGTGTAGGTGTATACATCATCATATTCACTTGATTAGCTAAAGGATATGAACGATCACTTAAGCTATTTGAAACCTGATCGATCACTGCACCAACCAATGCACCAATTAAACCACTATCGCCATTATTACTTGATTGTGAAAGTGATTTAGACCCCGACCACAATAGAGTACCTGTTTTTAAATCAATGAGTTTGGCTTCTGCTGCAACAGTAGAAACGCTTTGTAAAACTTGATAACTCGCACCATATTGTTTAATGCGAATATAAAGCGCAGCATCTGCACCGAATATTTCCTGCAATTTTTTTGCTGGAATATTTTGTGCCTCAGCACCACTATGCACACCATTTTCCTTAAACATACTGTCAACAACAGCCATCGGAAAAACATAATAGCCAGCTTCAGCTATCGGCACAGTAACTCCTGACCACACACTATATGCTGCTTTAATATCAAGAGAGTCATTTACAGGCGGTAAAACCAAGATCGAACGCGGCATATGTGCACGGAAGTCAGACATATCTTTTTGCGTGGTTGCTGTGGTCGCACAGCCTCCCAACAAAGAAGCGGCTGTTAACAATACTGCGCATTTGAAATTCAATTTCATTTCGCAGCTCCTTTATTGCCCGTTAGTTGCTTCAATAAACGATCCATTAACACAGTAGATTCTGGATAGACTTGACGCTCCAACTGAAAATACTCAGCTGCTCGATTCATGTTATTTTCTTCTGCGTACATCAAACCCAAATGAGCATAAAGACCCGGTGGAACGGCTAAGTTCTTGGCTTTACTTTTTTCAACCTCAGCTTCAAGCTTTTGGATTTGTGCGCTCGGTGATGCCTTCTGTGGCTGGCTGTACATTAAATAGCTTTGCTCAGGATAAGAACCCCAGCTATACAAAGCACTTGGCGTTGATACACAGCCCACCAAGGCCAACCCAATAAGAGGTAGCAAAAATAAATTTTTCATTATTTTTTAAACTGCCTTATTTCAATGACCATTTGCCAGTTTGCAGATCTAAAACAAGATTATTGACTGCTTCACGTACAGCTAAATCAAGTACTTTACCATTTAAAGTAGAGTCATAAGAGGCTGTTGAACCAAAACCTAATACTTCACGTGCGCTTAATGCATATTCACCCGCACCTTGTACAGAGTGGACAACTTCTGAGGTTTTTACATCGACAATATTCAGATTCACTTTGGCATAAGCAACCTGCTCTTTACCGCGGCCCAAAATCCCAAATAGTTGTTGATCGCCCACTTCTTTGCGACCGAATTCAGATACATCACCCGTTAACACATAACGTGCGCCTTTAATCGATTGACTTGTTTGGGTATAATCTGCTTCTTGTTGTAATTCAGACAAATTATCACGATTTAATACCGTGAAATAACCCGTTTGCTGTAAATGTGTCTCTAAAATTGTTTTGGCTTGGCCACCTAAACGATCAACATTATCGGAGAAGATGCCACGCATATAGCTTGAACGGTTATCAAATTTACCGATAGATACAGGTGTTTTTGGACCCTGATATTTCACAGCAGAAGTTGCTGCGGTCACTTGTGGTGCCTGAATGCTTCTTGATGTTTCTGTTGTAGAACATGCTGTTAAAGTTAGTACAGCACTACCACACAACGCAATTGTCAGCTTTTTCATTTTTTACCCTAGTCTCAAAATCTTCGATAAATCTAGCCAATATAAGTTTATTTTTTATACTCACCACTTTATCTGTATGTATACAAATATAAGTATCAAATCATTCATCTAATACCAGATAATTTTGACATACTCCAACCACTTTAGCATTAGCTCAATTGGTCGTTAGAAGCTCAAGCTTAAACTTCATTTCTGTTCAGACTGTGCTTCACACCGCGGCTGACAGTACACTGGAAAATTTACAGAATTGGCGATCATACACTCATGATGAGCTAGTGCATGTAGGCTTTGCGCAAGTTCTAATTGTTCCGCATCCTGAATAATCACATGGGGCTGCAAAGTCACTTGAGTAATATGTCCACGTTTTACCGGATCATTATCTTGCATTTCACCCAGTGCTTCATCGACATAGCTCAATACACAAATCTTGTGGTCTGCACACAAATGTAAGTACCAAAGCTTATGACAAGAAGAAACAGCTGCAACAAGTAGCTCTTCTGGATTCCAACGCGCTGCATCACCTAAATAGGCTGGATCTGCTGATCCTGAAATAATCGGCTTATTGGGATGCTCTACATCAAAGTCACGGCGGTAAGCCTGATAAGATGAAGTTCCTGTACCTGTGTTGCCCTGCCATCTCACTTGAACAGCGTAATGATGTAGTGTCATGATTCCCTCTAACGATTTATCAATTTGAAAGCTTAAACATCCATGTTGCTATATGCTTATTTTTAAGCTAAGCGTTGTACCACTTCAGCAAGGCGCTTACCCTGAGCTTCACACAAGATACGCTCATCTTCACTCAATGCTTGATCGTGTCGAGAACCGCTCACATGACTCGCCCCGTATGGTGTACCGCCCGTTTTCGTATTCGACAAGGCAGGCTCTGCATTACTCAAGCCCATGATCATCATGCCATGATGAAATAATGGCGGCAGCATAGTCAGTAAGGTGCTTTCTTGGCCACCATGCATTGAACCTGATGCTGTAAATACACATGCAGGTTTACCGTGTAGAGCACCGCTGAGCCATAGACTTGTCGTTTGATCCCAAAAATATTTCATTTCACTTGCCATGTTGCCAAAACGTGTTGGCGAACCCAGTGCAAGTCCGGAGCAATTGGCTAAATCCTCTAAACTACAGTACAAATCCCCCTCTTCTGGAATACTTGCAGCAGCTTCAGTGACCACTGTAGCAAGTTGAGGGACAGTTCTAATTTTTACATTTAACCCTGTAGATTCAATGCCCTTTGCAATCAGTTCAGCCATTTTCTTCACTGAACCGTATTTACTGTAATATAAAACAAGGATATATGGCTGCATATTTTGCTAGACTACGATAAAAGAGAAAACTATACGTTATTTTTCTCTTTTTGGGACATCTCTATGCATTTGAATAATGTAAGAATTTAAATAAAAGAATGAGACGGCATCTATATGTTTGAAAAGTATTTTAAGAAACTTCCTTTTTACGATCACACATGGTTTCAATTTATGCTATTTGTGATTAAACGTTTTGAAGCAGATCGCTGCCGAGAACAGGCAGGCTCTCTTACCTATACCACGCTCTTTGCAGTCGTGCCAATGCTGACCGTTTTTTTAGTTATTATTTCCTCTATCAATGCCTTAGAACCAGCAAGACAACAATTACAACAGCTGATCTACAGTAACTTTCTGCCTAAAACCACGATCGCTTTTGACAAAGCACTTAATGCCTTTACCTCTAAATCCAGTAACTTAACGATTATTGGTATCTTATTCTTATTCGTAACTACAGTCTTAATGTTAACGAGCATTGAATCTGTATTTAACCGAATATGGCGAGTACGTGAAACACGCGGAGGAATTATCGGGTTTATGCGTTATTGGACAATTATTTCACTGGGTCCAATTTTGCTGGGCAGCGCCTTTGTAATCTCATCAACCATTGCATCGATGAATGTGCTCAGCAGTAACTTTGCAGGCTATCAACTTGATGGTGCTTATTTATTCAGCCTAATTTCCTTTACTTTAACCATACTCGGATTCTTTATTTTATATTGGACGATACCCAATCGCCCTGTGCCTGCAAAAGCAGCCATGATCGCCGCGGCATTTAGTGCCACGATTTTCGTTTTACTCAAAAGTCTATTTGGCTTTGTCATGGCCAACTTCACCAGTTATGAAATTATTTATGGTGCTTTTGCCGCTGTACCTATTTTCCTACTGTGGATATTTTTATCTTGGAACATCGTTTTATTGGGTGTTGAGATTAGCTATGCGCTAACCGCTTTTAATGCGCATAAAGAGTCAAATCACCATCCAGTCATTATGCTCATGGACCTACTGCAACTCTTTTACAATAAACAGAAAAAAGGCGAAGCCGTTTCAGATGCTGAAGGCCTTGAAGTCTTAGGGCGCGAAGAAATTGGACGTTGGCCAACGTATATCAATATCCTCGTGAAAAACAACCTAGTAAAATGTACAGGTGATGACCAGTTCGTACTTGTGCGTAATCTAAACGAAGTTGATTTTTGGCAGTTTTACAATATGTTGCCGTATCCACTACCTCGACGTCAGGATCTACTTGAGGTTGCTGTCAACAAAGTTTGGCTACAAGACCTTGGCCCAGCATTATCAGAGTCTGATGACTTTTTAAATGCTCGCCTGTCTATTCCACTATCCCAAATTTTTGAAGACACGAGCAACAGTCGTCATCACTAAACAATGTACCTTTGCACAGTTTAAATCTCAGGCACAAAAAAACCTATCTTGTCTAAACGACAAGATAGGAAGATATTCGCAATCGCTTAGCTTAGAAATTGAGGTTTTTCATCTACAACCTCAGCTTGCCATTCGCCTACTTGTTTTTCCATCAAGCTAAATAATGCAGCCTGAATCATGTGTTGAGCCAATACAGTTGTTTGCTCACCTAACATCTGTTTAACCTCAGCATTAAACTGAATTGTAATTAATGGCTCTTTTTCAGAACCAGCATTACGTAGTGCCAGCTCACCACCTTCAAGTTGAACTAATTCGAGAATGACTTCTTGATTGCCGAATAATTCTTTTAACTGTTCTATAGTCATAGATCCTCCATGCTCAACACAATACAAAATATTAATTTTGCAGTGTAGTGCGATGATATATCGGGATAGACATCGTACAATTCAAGTCATCCCGTTTATAAGTTAGAATTCGACCATCTCATTACGAAATCCATCGAACAACTGTGATAAATCTCGATGCCACTCACGCAAAATTGCACTGTCTGGCAACCATGCTTGTGGAGATTGAGTCACTTTAATAATCAAGTTGGATGAAGTTTCAGGTTCGGGCTCAATTGCTGCAGGTTCAGTCGCGTACTGGCACAGTCGATATGCACGCTTCAACTCTGCAATAAGCCCTTGTTTGGCCAATTGTTGCATCACCGTAACTTCTGGTGATACCTGTCCTTTTTGTGCCATTTCTATTTCTATTGACTTTAATGTTGGATAGGGATCGTTTAAACGATAATAACGCGCCAACTCTTGTAAAAATGCCAACAGTGCACCATGTAAATGAAAAACCGCAGCTTCACGAGCAGCTTGAGCTTGTTGAACATGATCTAATTGCTCTGCTTGTTGACAAGCCAAACGCGCAAAATATAGTTTTTGATTGGTACGATCAGTGTGATAGCGCGCAACACGGGACATAATTCATTTCCAAATAGCACTCTGCTTTAGCTTAAATATACTTTGCCAAAAAACAAAGTATTTAAATGCTTTTTTTTTAATATGTCATCAAAGCCCATCAATCAAATAATTTGAAAAAATTCGATGCTTTGACTTACTCACTCTTCTGACATATCAAAATCATTAGACTGACTTATTCAGCAACTTTAACTCGGATACCAATACCCTTAACTTTTAAAGTATTCAAAGCCTTAACCGCTTTAATTGCTTCACGAGGATTGGTCATTTCAACAAAACCAAAGCCTTTAGATTTACCAGTCCCCTGATCCAACACAATCACACAAGAGTCTATTTGCCCAAAAGGTTCAAATAGAGCCAACAATTCTGCTTCAGTAATTGATCGCTCTAAATTACGCACGAGTATTTTCATTTCACAACCTTTTAAACAACAATAAGTTCAAACAACAAAAAAAGTACACTATGAAAAATTCACAGATACGGTTGATTAAGTTTAATCTAGATTTAATCCAAAATCGAAATCTATTCTACCTGATGAATATGACTTAGTCCGATGTGATGTACTCTGTTGATGATGAGTTTCACTGATACATAATTGACGTGTTAAGCCTGTTAAAAAATAATTTTCAATTTTACGGCCTTGCTCATCATATTTTTCAGTGGTCCACTGGCTTAAGTTTTGCTTAGTCAGAATTAATTCATTTTGAGCGCGGGTTAAAGCCACATAAAGCACTCGACGCTCTTCTTCAACCTCAGCAAAACTTTCCAAAGCCCGTGCATGCGGGTATTGACCAGGGCTAACATTGGCAACATAACACACTTTTTGCTCAGTCCCTTTTGCCGAATGGATTGTAATCAGTGTAACTACATCATCTTGCTGTAATCGCTCTACCTCTGAAATAGAAATAGGATCAAGTACATACTGCTCAAGGAATTCACTGAGCTGATGATGTTTTTCTGCAAGTTGTTTAACTAAGTCAAAGTCATTGCGTCGCTTAGACCAATCTTTCTTGGCATAGTTCTCGGCAAGCTGATCTTGCAACGCCTCAATTGCCAAACAAACACAAGCATGTACTTGATCTTTTAATACCGACATTTGCTGCATGATTAAGATTGCTTGTGGCGACACTCGACCAAATTTTTCAAGTATTTTTACGATCGCCGAAAAGTCTTCTGCTTTAAGCAACTGCAATGCAAGCTTACTCGCCCCTACATCACCCACCCCAGGCCAGAGTGTTAAAAAGCGCATCCATGCAATGTCATCTTGTGGATTGGCAATGACGCGCAGCATACTCAGTAAATCTTTTACATGGGCTGTTTCAAGTAATTTCATGCCACCGATAAAACGATATGGCACATTTGCTTGTATACAAGCGGCCTCAATGTGTCGTGCTGCAAAGGACGAGCGCAACAACACCATATGTTCATTCCACGCAGCACCATCAGTCAGATGGCGTCGCTTTATGTCATCAACAATCCATGCTGCTTCATCAAATTCATTGCGAAAAATATGCAGTTTAGGTTTTAGCCCTGCACCACGCTGTGCCTGTAATTGCTTGTTATATTCAATAGGACTTTGTGCTAACAGCCAATTTGAAAGATCTAAAATTTCTTGAGTGGAGCGATAATTTTGTTCCAACTTAAATATATTTGCTTGAGGTACACGTTCTTTAAAATGATGAATGTTTTCAAAATCTGCACCACGAAACGCATAAATCGACTGTGCGTCATCTCCCACACAGAATAAATTGACCTTTTGCAACAATGGCTCAAGTAAGGCCCATTGCAAAGGGTTGGTATCCTGCATTTCGTCGACCAGCAGATGCTTACACATCGACGCGACATAATTCACCAGCCCCTCGGACTGAGCCAATGCAACAGCAACAAAGGCTAATATATCGTCATAATCAAGGAAATTACGCGCTTTTTTTCGTTGCTCATAATCTTGCATGATGTGTTTAATTGCATCTTTTTGCTCTAGATACTCAGGAAGCTGTGCCTCTAATGCCTGACTTAATGACTGCCGTGTATTGCGCGCAAAAGAATATAAGTCACAAAGCTCTTTAGGTTTAGGCAAGTCATTAAGGTGATTTTTATCGTCTTTGCCACGCAATAAACGAAAAATGAGCATTTGATCATCACGATCAATAATTGAAAATTGCTCAAGACCAAATGCCTTAGGTGCTCGACGCAACAAATACGTACAGAAGGTGTGAAATGTAGAGGCCCTTAACCCCTTAGCAACATCTCCAAGTGCCAACTCAACTCGTGCAACAATTTCACTCGCAGCTCTTCGAGTGAAAGTTAAAATTTGAATTTGATCCGCAGGGACACCTTGTTCAATTAGATAGGCGGCGCGCGCTACAATTGTTTTAGTTTTTCCACAGCCTGCTCCTGCTAAAATCAAGCTATGTTGAGATTCGGTGGTTGCTGCTTGTTTTTGCTGAGCATTTAACTCATCAATTAGGACATTTAAACTCATAACCACCCAACATATTTTTGATCTAGGCAGTTTAACAGAGCCAACAGCGAAAAGCTGAATTCAACCAAGCCCATGCTAGATTTTCATCCTCAGGATCAATATTAAACTAATGGTTTTAAATAGCTGTGCTCAGTTAAGATTCAGCCATTCGCATTATACGCGCAATATTTTCACAGCAACGCTCTAGATTTTCAGCACCATGCAAACAGGCTTGTTCAACCGTACAACACTCTGGAACGATCGAAAAAATAGCAGAAAAACCTGCTGTATAAAGCGCATCAATCCCCTCTCCTACACGCCCTGCACAAGCAATAACCGGCACATTGAACTGTTGGGCTATACGCATCACACCAAATGGCGTTTTGCCCTGTAAAGTTTGTTGATCGATTGCACCTTCACCAGTAAAGACATAGTCTGCTTGGGGTAAATATTGCTTAAGTTGTACCAGATCGAGCATCGTCTCCACGCCTGAAGACATCTTAGCCGAGGCAAACACCATCAATCCATAACCTAAGCCACCAGCAGCACCTGAACCTGCAATATCTTGTACATCTATACCTAACTGAGACTGTACTATTGCTGCCACATGAGCCAATGACTGATCTAGAAACGGTACTTGAGCAGCAGTTGCTCCTTTTTGTGGGCCATAAATATACGAAGCACCATTAGGTCCAAGTAAGGGATTGGTCACATCGCTTGCAATCACGATATCTGTCTGTGCCAAACGCGGATCTAATCCAGTGATATCGATTCGATCCAATTGCAGCAAGCACTCAGCACCTAAGTTAAGTTCTCGCCCTTTGATATCATAAAAACGTGCTCCCAATGCTTGTGCCATGCCAATACCTGCATCATTGGTTACACTCCCACCCAAACCAATGATAATCCGTTTTACACCTTGATCTAAGGCAGCACTGATCAGTTGTCCTGTACCATAACTGCTGGTATAAAGTGGATTTCGTCTTGATACATCAAGCAGCTGTATCCCATTGGCCAAAGCCATTTCAACGACTGCCGTCTGGCCCTGATCGAGTAATGCAAAATAAGCCTCAACACACTGCTCGGCTAATGGCCCCATGACCTCACATTTAACCTTTTCCCCAGCACATGCAGCAAGTATGGCATCAACTGTACCCTCGCCACCATCAGCCATAGGCACACTAATAATATTTGCATCAGGAAATATACGCGCTATGCCTAAACGCATGGCCTGACAGGCTTCATTTGCAGTCATACTTTCTTTAAATGAATCTGGAGCTAACACAAAAGTTTTCGACATCAGCAAACTCAGTAGCAAAAGGAATATAAAAAAGCATAAGAAATATACAGGACGCGATCAAGAAGTAGATCAGCGAAAATAATGCGAATAAATCTCATTCAAATAAAATCTATTGACTAAATTTGCTTATAAATGCTGTTATGATCAAAGACTCAGTTCACTGATCCTTCAGAATATTCAAACATTAGAGATTTACTATGCATAAACGTCTTTCCTCATTACTACTCGTCACTCTTCTTGGCTCAAGCGCCAATTTATATGCAGCACCAATGCAATCTGCATCACTTGAAAAATTAATGCAACTCTCTAATGTTGAAGACCTCTTAAAAAATAGTACAACTGAAATGCGCCCTATATTTGATCAACAAGCTGATATGATCATCAAACAAGCGCTTGATGTTGAAAAACTAGATGCTAAGCAACAACAAGCTGCTCAACAGCTTTCTCAGCTTATGCTCTCTAAAAACCAAGAAATGTTAAAGCATCCAAAATTCATACAAGCCATTAAAGATGTTTATCAAAAAACTTATACGGAAGAAGAAGCCCAAGCTTATATCACATTTTTGAGCTCACCACTGGGTCAGTCAATTAGTAAAAAAACCATTAAATTAACTGCTGATATGATGCAACAATCGACTCAAGTTGCCTCTGAACTTTATAACGATCCAGCTCAGAAAGAAGAATTTATGCGCCAACTCAGTAAAATTGTTGCACCTTTGGTTGAGCAGAAAAAACCCAATAAATAAATTAAAAAATAAAAAAAACCGTGCAACTATCATTGCACGGTTTTTTATTCAAACAAGATTAAGCTGATTTAATGACTTTTAATTCAGCTTTGTCTTGAGTGTTTTGTTCTGTCTTTGGCTGACGCTCTTTCTTATACTCAGGTTGTGCCTGATCGGTAATCACCGCAGCATTGATGACGACTGTACCCACGTCATCACGACTTGGTAGGTCATACATTGTTTCAAGCAATACATTTTCCAAAATTGAACGTAGACCACGTGCACCTGTATTTCGATCTAAGGCTTTTTGTGCAACCGCACGCAATGCATCATCTTCAAAAATCAGATCAACATCTTCCATTTCAAATAAGTATTGATATTGGCGAGTTAAAGCATTTTTTGGTTCAGTTAAAATCTGCATTAATGCATCTTCATCTAACTCTTCCAAAGTCGCAATTACAGGCAAACGACCAATAAACTCAGGAATCAAGCCAAATTTCACCAAATCATTGGCTTCAACTTGACTAAACAACTCAGAGACTTTCTTAGTATCATCTTTACTACGCACATCTGCAGTAAAACCAATACCGCCTTTCTCTTGACGTTGCTGTACGACTTTTTCAAGACCAGCAAACGCACCACCACAGATAAACAAGATATTCGATGTATCGATTTGAATAAATTCTTGCTGTGGGTGCTTACGTCCACCTTGAGGTGGAATTGAAGCAACTGTACCCTCAATCATTTTCAAGAGTGCTTGTTGTACGCCTTCACCAGATACGTCGCGTGTGATAGATGGATTTTCAGACTTACGTGTGATTTTATCAATCTCATCGATGTAGATAATGCCTTTTTGTGCTTTTTCCACATCATAATCGGCTTTTTGCAGTAACTTTTGCACGATGTTTTCAACATCTTCACCCACATAACCTGCTTCGGTTAAGGTGGTTGCATCAGCCATTGCAAATGGCACATCAAGTAAGCGTGCAAGAGTTTGTGCTAGTAATGTTTTACCTGAACCTGTTGGTCCAATCAGCAAAATATTAGATTTAGCAATTTCAATTGCATCTTCTTTTTGTGCAGTTTGAGATACTTTTAAGCGTTTGTAATGGTTATAAACAGCTACTGACAAAGTCTTTTTCGCAGTGCTTTGACCAATAACATATTGATCAAGTGCAGCACGAATTTCATGCGGCTTAGGCAAAGGACGAGTTGCCCAGTCACCACTTTCTACTTGTTGACTGGTTTGAACTAGGTCCATGCACACGTCCACGCATTCATTACAAATAAATGCGTCCTCGCCTGCAATCAGCTTACCGACTTCAGACTGCGTCTTACCGCAAAATGAACAATGCTTTTGTCCTTGAGGATTATCGGACATTTTTACTCCAAATATTCTAGCTTTACTTTTAGATCTTAGTTTTCAGGACGTTTTGACAATACTTCATCAACTAAGCCATATTCTTTTGCTTGTTGCGCTGTCATAAAGTTATCACGGTCTGTATCACGTGCAACTGTCTCGTAATCCTGTCCACTATGCTGCGCCATTAAGCGGTTTAAGCGCTCTTTGATAAAGATAATTTCACGTGCATGAATTTCAATATCAGAAGCCTGACCACGGAAGCCACCCAAAGGTTGGTGAATCATTACTCGTGCATTTTCAAGACAATAGCGCTTACCTTTTGTACCCGCATTGAGTAAGAACGCACCCATAGAAGCAGCTTGTCCCATACAATAAGTCACGATATCAGGTTTAATAAACTGCATGGTGTCATAAATCGCCATACCCGCAGTCACAGAACCACCAGGTGAGTTGATATAAAGGTGAATATCTTTATCTGGATTTTCAGCCTCTAAAAACAACATCTGCGCCACAATAAGGTTGGCCATATTGTCTTCAACTTCACCCGTCAAGAAAATGACACGATCACGTAACAAACGTGAAAAAATATCAAATGAGCGTTCACCGCGAGAAGACTGTTCGATAACAACGGGGACTAATGCATTTTCAATAGTTGGAACGTACATACGTTATTTATTCCTGATTTTTGTTTCTCAGATTCATTCCCACAATATGCGGGATAATATTCAAAATTGCAAAATATTCCCTATAAAAGAGCGAACATTTTTCTACTGCCCTCAATTTCATAGTTTTTCACTGTCATGTTCACAATAAAAAAGGCGCACTAAGCGCCTTCTTTAGTCAAATAAAACTTAAGCTTGTTGACGTGCTTGTTGTTCTTTCAACAATTCATCATAGCTTACAGCTTTATCAGTTACTTTAGCAGACGCAAGGATGTGATCAACAACTTGATCTTCTAAAACAACAGCTTCGATTTGAGCACGTTGTTTTTCGTCATTTTTGAAGTATTCAACAACTTCAGTAGGATCTTCGTAAGAAGAAGCCATATCGTTGATATAAGCATCAACACGTGCTTGATCTACTTCAAGTTTAGACTCAGCTAAAATTGAACTCACCAATACACCAAGTTTCACAGATTTTTCAGCTTGTTCTTTGAAAAGCTCATCTGGCAACATGCTGCTGTCAAATGCTTGCGCACCTTGAGCACCAAATTGTTGAGTGAACTGCTGGATCATTTGTTGACGTTGACGGTCAATTTCTTGAGCAAGCATAGATGCTGGAATTTCAACTTCATTTGCAGCAACAAGTGCATCAAATGCAGCGCCTTTAACTTGGTTACGTAAGCCATTTTTAACTTCACGTTCCATGTTTTTACGTACGTCAGCTTTTAATTTCTCAACGCCATCTTCTTCAGAAAGACCAAAGATCGTTAAGAATTCAGCATCAATTTCAGGAAGTTTTGCTTTTTCAACAAGTTTCACATTGATTTTGAATTGAGCAGCTTTACCAGCTAGATTTTCAGCTTGGTAATCTTCAGGGAAAGTTACATCGATAACTTTCTCTTCGCCTTTCTTCATACCAATGATGCCGTCTTCAAAACCAGGGATCATACGGTTAGAACCTAAAACAAGTTTAAAGTCTTCAGCAGCACCGCCTTCAAACTTTTCACCGTCTACAGTACCTTCGAAGTCAAAAGTCACTTGCATGTCTTTCTTCGCCATACCTTTGGTTTCAACCCAAGTTTGACGTTGTTTTTGCAAGTTTTCTAACATAGTGTCAACGTCAGCATCTTTGATTTCAGAAGTTTTACGTTCAACTTCTAAAGTATCAAATGCATTTACTTTAACTTCTGGATAAACTTCTACAGTCGCTTCATAAACCAAAGCGTCTTCTTTGTTTTCAACTTTCTCAATGTTTGGCATGCCAACAGCATTGATTTTTTCTTGTTGAATTGCTTCAAATACTGTGTCACGGATTACATCATTTACCACTTCTTGGTAAATACCTGCACCATATTCACGGCGTACAACATTTAATGGCACTTTACCTGGACGGAAGCCGTTGATCTTCGCAGTTTTTGCAGTGCGCTTTAAACGAGCTTCAAACTGTTCGTTCACACGGCTCGTCGGTACAGATACATTTAAACGACGGGCTACGCCCGAAACCGCTTCAGAAGTTACTTGCATGGCTTCCTCGATATATTAAGTAGTAATTACAGTTTTAAAAAGTGCTACATTATATGCCAACAATGCAAGATATACAAAATCCTTGGGCATAAACTGGTATTTTTTTTATTTTTTAACCAACAATCCCATTACATTTAGCATTCAACACGTTATAACTGCCGTTTCCCTCACCCTCATGACAATCTAGAACAACAATCTTTAATACCTTGCGCTTTTTACTTTTTTCCATGAGATCTGCTCAAAATTACATTAGTTTTACTAAGTAAAAGATATATATCCACACCTTTTAAATATGCTGTGAATAAATTTAGAGTTTTTATTCAATTACTGTATAAATTTTATTGCTAATAATAATGCTTATTATTAAGATTGTGCCTATTTTTTAGTAATTTCTTCTTTAATGGGATTTAATCGATGATGAATTTTACTGCTCGCCCTTTAGCAGTTGCAGTCTTTGCACTGATGGCAGGCACTGCCTATGCCAATGAAAATGAAAAACCAACGGATTCGGAACGTGTTGTTCTTCCAACAATTGTCGTGACGGCATCTGGATATGAGCAAAAATTAAAAGATGCACCTGCCAGTGTTACAGTCATTACTGCGCAAGATTTAAAAGATAAACGTATCAACTCAGTTGCTGATGCATTAGTTGATGTTGAAGGTGTTGATATCAGTCCAATGGCTGGTAAAACAGGGGGCTTAAACATTCGTATCCGCGGTATGGATTCAGAATATACTTTAGTACTGGTCGATGGCCGCCGTCAAAACAGTACAGGTGACATCACTCCAAATGGTTTCGGTGAGTCGAATAATAGTTTTATTCCACCAGTTTCAGCAATTGAACGTATTGAAGTCATACGTGGGCCTGCTTCTACCTTATATGGCTCTGATGCCATGGGTGGTGTAGTGAATATTATTACTAAGAAAGTTTCAGATGTTTGGACTGGCTCTGTCACACTAGACAGCACGATCCTACCGAATAGTTCAGATTTCGGTAACCAACGTGCGATTGATGCCTTTGTTATGGGTCCTTTAATTCCTGACCTATTAGGTGTACAAATCCGTGGGCGTATGACTGAACGAGATCAATCACATGTTGCTCGTATAGATGATAAAGATGATCAAACAGAACTCAATATGGGCAACAACCCTACGAAGTCCGATTTAGATACTGTTGGCGTAAGATTCACCCTAACACCAACTAAAGATCATGATATCTCTGCTGAATATGAACAAACCAACCAATGGTATGACAACAGTAAGAGCCAACTGGGTACACTCGGTGCAGATGGTGGCTATGATGAATCGCAGGAATATAATCGTGAAAAAATGATTCTTGCGCATACTTGGCGTAATAAATTTGGCATTTTAGAATCAAGTATCAGTAATACCCAAACAGAAACTGAAGGTCGTTTAATTCCTTCAAGAGCTCAAAATGGTTCAAAGGCAATTACGCCACGTTTACTTGAAAGTGAAGATACTATTTTTGACACCAAGTTTACTACACAGCACTTTAGTGATCATAGTATTGCCGTTGGTGGACAATGGTGGGATGCCAGTATTAAAGATGGTCTACGCGCCAAACAAGAAGTCTCATTTAAACAACTCGGGATCTTTGCTGAAGACACTTGGGCTATCAATGACCGCTTAGCTTTAACACTGGGCTTACGTTATGACGATCATGATACTTTTGGTGGTTTTTGGACACCACGCGCTTACTTAGTCTGGAATGCTAATGACCAATGGACTTTTAAAGGTGGATATAGTGAAGGCTATAAAGCACCACGTCTAGAGCGTCTGACTGATGGCATTTATAACGTAGGTGGTCAAGGCCGTACTCCATTATTTGGCAATCCAGATCTCAAGCCAGAAACCAGTAATAACCTCGAGTTTGGCACCTACTTTAGCAACAACGATAATTTTGACTTTAATATCACAGCTTTTTATAGCCAGATTGAAGACAAGATCATGAATGGTAATATCTTAAAAACATGTGATGCTAGTCTAAACAAAGCTAACTGCGAAGAAATGATGGCTGACTTAGGCACACCATGGGTAATGCAACCAGGTGATACTGGAGATAAAGCATGGGTTGTAAGACGTCCCGTTAATGCGGAAAAAGCCGAAATTTATGGTATTGAAACAGGTGCTAACTGGACATTCCATCCAGATTGGAAACTAGGTGTTAACTACACTTGGACTGAAACCGAGATCAAAGACAGTAAACTGGGTAATCCTCCTCTAAATGACACACCTAAGCATATCGTCAATGCAACATTAAAATGGCAAGCAGATGACAATATTCAACTATGGGCTCGTGGTGAATATCGCAGTGAAAGAGCCCGCTTCCTTTCAAGTTATGACAGTCTTTCAAACAAAGAAAAAGCAACTTATGATGCTTTAGGTGATTATAAAGCTTACGGTCTACTCCATATTGGTTCTAATTTTAATGTCACAGACAATTGGGATATCGGTGTAGCACTTTATAACGTATTTGATAAAAACTTTACTGACTACGAGAAAGTCGGAAGCAGTTACTACAACCGTTATAGCAACACTCAAGAAGGTCGCCGTGTGCAATTAAGCACTACGTTTAAATTCTAAGTCGTAAAAACCATTAAAAAGCTCCGTACTCACGGGGCTTTTTTTACGTCAAAAATAGCCCAAACATTCTTCATACTGCACATCCAAGCACTTCTCCATTTTTTAAAGTAAAAAAAACAATAAACTAATTCATGATTAAAGGAATTATTAATAAAAAATAAAATCAATACCTTAGTAAAATCTTATACTTCCCACCAGTATTTTTTTCTTTTAATTCTCAATATTTAATCTATTTTTTCAATTTAGTTAAGCCAGTCTTAAAAAACAATAATCATTATTATTTGCACTCTATTTTAGATTACCTATCGAGCCGAATGATGTCATTCATAAAAACACGGAAGAAAATAGTCTCCTCTGCGATTGTCTCTTCAATCTCAGTAATCGCTACACAAGCGATGGCTCAAGAGCAAGAACACGTACAACTGCCAACGATCCACTTAGAAGCACAAGCAGATAAGTCTTTAAAAGTTGATCAGTCAGCAAATAATAAATTTACGGTTCCCCTACTCGATGTCGCCAAGTCAGTTCATGTAATTTCACCACAGCTAATTAGTGATACTAAAGTAAATACCCTCAGTGATGCACTTCGTACAGTACCAGGAATCACTCTGGGTGCTGGTGAAGGCGGTAATCCAAATGGTGATCGTCCATTTATTCGTGGTTATAGTTCAGAAAGTTCAATTTATGTTGATGGTATTCGTAACTCAACATCACAAAATCGTGAAATGTTTGCAGTTGAACAAGTCGAAGTCACTAAAGGTTCTGCCTCGGCATTAGGTGGTGCAGGAAGTGTCGGTGGTAGCATCAACTTAATTTCTAAGCTCCCTAAACAAGAAAACTTTATTGAAGGTTCTGTACAAGGCGGAACTGATAACTATGCACGTATTACCTTAGATGGTAACAAAGACTTTGGTAACGGTACGGCTGCTCGTGTAGCAATCATGGGACATCAAAACGATAAAGCAGGTCAAAATGATGGTGCTGAATATAAACGTTTTGGTATTGCACCAAGTATTAGCTTTGGTTTAGGTAGCCCAACACGTGCCACTTTAAGTTATTACTACTTAAAGTCGGATGACACGCCTGACTCAGGCGTACCATATTGGAACCATCAAACTAATACCGCAACGGGTAAACCTCTAGATGCTAAACAAGGTATTTACTATGGTTTAAAAGACCGTGATTTCCAAAAACAAGAAAATCATATCGGTACGATTAAGTTGGAACATGACATTACTGATGATTTGACCATTAGTAATACTGCTGTATACAACAAATCTAAAAATGACTACCTCTGGACTCAGCCAGATGACAGTAAAGGGAATATTGCCAACGATAAAGTTTGGCGCCGTATTAACTCACGTATAACAGATACAGATGCTTTCTCTAACCAACTTGCTCTCACAGGAAAGTTTAAAACAGGAAGTATTAAACACAGTTTTAATACGGGCATAGAATATAGCAACCAGCAATCTGATAAAGGTAACTACTCGACTCAATACCCAGGCTATACTGGTTCTACATCTGGTGGATTCAACAGCGACTGCAAAATTAATGATGCATGGTGTACCGATGCCTATAATCCAAATCCATATGATCCATGGTTAGGTAGTACGACCAAAAATAAAAAAGTCACAACCACAAAAGCGGATACCACTTCTCTTTATTTACTCGACAACATTGAAATTAACCCACAATGGTTAGTCGATGTAGGCGTACGTTGGGATAAATTCAATACCGAGCTTAAAACCCATGCAACAGGTGAGAAAATTGAGAACAATACTGACTTCTTCTCTTACCAAACTGGCTTAACCTTCAAACCTGTAGAGAATGGTTCAATTTATGCAAGTTTTGCAACTTCAGCAAACCCAGTAGGTGCTGATGCGGGTGATGGTTCTGAGACTGGACTCAATGCAAATCTAAGTGATCTTGATCCAGAGAAAGCACGTACCTACGAAATTGGTACGAAGTGGGATCTACTCGACAAACGCTTAAATCTAACTGCTGCAATCTTCCGTACTGAAAAACAAAATACACGTATTCAACTCGATCCAACCACATATACCAATGGTGGTGAAAGTAAAGTTGATGGTGTTGAGTTGGGTATTAACGGTAATATCACTGATAAATGGGCTGTGTCTGCGGGCTATACTTACCTAGACAGTGAATCAATCAAAAACGGAAAGTCTTGCCGTGGCGATAAATGTACAGACCAATCTGTGTTTAATGGCAATCAAATGCAGAATGTACCTAAAAACAGTGCAACACTTTGGACTACTTACCAAGTATTACCTCAGTTAAGTATTGGCGGTGGTGCAGTGTATAGTGACAAAGTTTATGGTGATTTAGCCAATACTAAGTGGGTACCAAGTTACGTGCGTTATGATGCAATGGCACGTTATAACATCAACAAAGATGTTAACTTACAGTTAAATGTCAACAACCTATCTGATAAACGTTACTTTACTAAGGCTTATGCTTCTCACTATGCAACAGAAGCTGAAGGACGCAGTGCAGTACTTTCATTGAACTTTAAATATTAATCCAATTAATAACATAATCCCTTATTTAAAATAGGGGATTTATACTAAAATAGCCTCAGTCGAGGCTGTTTTTATATTTATATCCATAAGTAGGTGCTATTTTGATTCATCATATTCCAAGCGTCCTCAGCAAAACACAAGTTGAATATTTTCGTAGCGAAATGAATAAAATTGAGTGGGTCAACGGTAAGGTGACTGCTGGCACGCTCTCTGCGACGGTAAAACATAATCAACAACTACCAGAAGATCATCCTTTAACGCACCAACTCAGCACCATTATTTTAGAACAACTCGGACAGCACCCTTTATTTCTTTCTGCAGCCATTCCACTGGATATAATCCCGCCTTTGTTTAATCGTTACGAAGCTGGCGAAGCTTTTGGTAAGCACGTAGATAATGCCATTCGACGCATTCGTGGCAGCAATGATCGTTTAAGAACGGACTTATCTTGTACATTGTTCTTGTCTGAACCAGAAGAATATCAAGGTGGTGAATTAGTGATTGAGGACACTTATGGTTTTCATGACATTAAATTACCAGCAGGTGACCTAATTCTTTACCCAGCGAGCAGCCTACATGAAGTAACTGCAATTACAGAAGGTTGCCGTGTTGCTTCATTTTTTTGGGTACAAAGTATGATCCGTGATGATGCCAATCGTCATATGTTATTTAACCTTGACCAAAGCATACAAAAACTGCGCGCCACGCTCGGTGATCAACATGCAGAAGTGATCCAACTTACCAATATCTATCATAATTTAATTAGAAAATGGGCAGAGCTTTAACGCACTGCCCTGCGCATTTCACTTCAATTACTGTTTATTTTTCATATGCTCAAGATTTTTATCGAATCTCATTGACACTGCTGTGCTTATGTCGTAATTTTATCGGTATGAATAAATATCCAGCTATTCTCGCCCTCCTCCCAATGGCAAGCAGCACCCTCAGCTTGCAGCTTATGCTGCGCCTTGCGCGCACATAATAATTTTGCCATTTTGGCACTCGCCCCCTAGATTAAAGTTTAAACGCATTTTAAATAGAGACCATATATATTGTCGCCTATCGCTCATCCCCGAGATCTGAGTTTTTTTAGGTGACACAAGGAGTTCTGCAATGATGTTGGCTGATCCAAGTAAAAAATACCGTCGTATGTATCAACGTGTCGAGTTAACCGACCGCCAGTGGCCAAATAATGAAATTACCCAAGCGCCCATCTGGATGAGTACTGACCTTCGTGATGGGAACCAAGCAATTTTTGAGCCGATGAACATTGAACAGAAATTTAAAATGTTCCAAATGTTGGTCAAAATTGGTTTTAAACATATTGAAATTGGTTTTCCTTCAGCATCACAAGTGGACTTCGACTTTACACGTAAGTTGATTGAAGAAAACTACATTCCAGATGACGTCTACATCGAAGTATTGGTACAAGCACGTGATCACTTAATTGAACGTACTTTTGAATCATTGGCTGGTGCAAAACGCGCAATTGTCCATATATATAACTCCAACTCGCCAACTTTCCGTCAAAAAGTATTAAACGTAGATGTTGCGGGTGCAAAAGCTTTGGCTGTGAATGCAGCAACTAAAGTCAAACAGTATGCAGCACAGTACCCTGAAACTGAATGGATTTTCCAATACAGTCCAGAATGCTTTACTGCAACTGAACTTGAAGTTGCCAAAGATGTTTGTGATGCTGTCACAGAAATCTGGGAAGCATCACCTGACAATAAAGTCATCTTGAACTTACCAGCAACAGTCGAAGTTTCATCTCCAAATGTCTATGCAGACCAAATCGAGTGGATGCATCGTAATATTGAGCGTCGTGATGGTGTATTGATTTCTGTACACTGTCATAACGACCGTGGCTGTGGGATCGCTGCATCTGAGTTAGCGATTATGGCAGGTGCTGACCGTGTTGAAGGCTGTGTATTTGGTAATGGTGAACGTACTGGTAACGTCGATGTTGCTGCAATTGCCTTAAACATGTACACCCAAGGCGTAGCACCTCATTTAGATTTTTCTAATATCAACGAAGTCATTGCTACTATTGAAGAATGCACAGGTTTACCTGTACATCCACGCCATCCGTATGCAGGTGACTTAGTCTTTACTGCATTCTCAGGCTCTCACCAAGATGCAATTAAGAAAGGTTTTGAATTCCAAAAAGATCAAGATATTTGGGACATGCCTTACTTACCAATCGATCCAAAAGACTTGGGCCGTGATTACGATGCAGTGATTCGTGTTAACAGCCAATCAGGTAAAGGCGGTATTGCATATCTTTTAGAATCACACTACAACGTCGTGTTGCCACGTCGCTTGCAAGTTGAATTTTCACAAGTGGTACAACAGGTCACAGATGAAGAAGGCTCTGAAATTACTGCACAAGAAATCTGGAAATTATTTAAAACAACTTACGTAGAAAGTAAAACGGGTTATTACAACGCGAAAAGCTACAAGTTGTCAGATCACAACGGCAATCAATTCATTGAGCTTGATATCGAAATCAATGGTGAATTGCAAAAGCTTAGCGGTGAAGGAAACGGTCCAATTTCTGCCATCTTAAATGCGCTTGATTTACCAATCGATGTTTTAAACTATGAAGAGCGTGGTATTAGCTCAGGTGCAAATGCAAAAGCACTCGCTTTGATTGAAGTTCAAGTTAAAGGTACTGGACGTTCAGCATTTGGTGCTGGTGTACATGACAACATCGTGACTTCATCTATCGAAGCAATTATCGCTTGTATCAACCGTTTGGTTGCACAAGGCGTACTTCAATCATCGGCTCAAGCAACGGCTTAATTTGCTTTAGCTGTATATTGGCTTAATCAGCAGGCGTGTATGAAACAGGCCTGCGCTATGCAATAAATGACTTTGGAAAGGATATCGCTGGTGATATCCTCTTTTACATATTGATATTCTTACATTTTAAGGCAAATAATGACTGTGTCCTACCCAACTGACTCAGTGGGATTAGTGTCCCCGCAAAAATTTCAGTTTGAACAACCTTTATCCTTGGAGTGTGGTCGAATGTTACCGCGTTTTGAGATGATGGTTGAAACTTATGGCACACTCAACGCCGATAAATCGAATGCAATTTTAATTTGTCATGCTTTATCTGGACATCATCATGCTGCGGGTTATCATGATGCCAATGATAAAAAAACTGGTTGGTGGGATGCCTGTATTGGCCCTGGTAAAGCTATTGATACCTCAAAGTTTTTTGTTGTAGCAATCAACAATATTGGTGGCTGTCATGGTTCTACAGGCCCGACATCTCCAAATCCTGAAAATGACAACCGCCCCTATGGTCCAGACTTCCCCTTAGTCACCGTTCGTGATTGGGTTAAAACTCAAGCGATGCTTTCAGATCGTTTAGAAATCCAAACTTGGTATGCTGTAGTTGGTGGTTCTTTAGGGGGTATGCAAGCCTTACAATGGTCACTGGACTATCCTGATCGTTTACAAAAATGTGTGATCATTGCCAGTGCACCTAAACTTTCAGCACAAAACATTGCCTTTAATGAGGTCGCACGTCAGTCGATTTTATCTGATCCCGACTTTCATGATGGACGTTATTTAGAAAAAGACAGTTACCCAAAACGTGGGCTAATCTTAGCGCGCATGGTTGGGCACATCACCTATCTTTCTGAAGAAGCCATGATGCAAAAATTTGGTCGAGATTTAAAATCAGGCAAATTTATGTATGGTTTTGATGTCGAATTCCAAGTAGAAAGCTATTTGCGCTATCAAGGCGAACGTTTTAGCCGTAACTTCGACGCCAATACTTACCTGATCATGACCAAAGCACTTGATTACTTTGATCCTGCACGTGAATACGAACAATCACTTAAAGCAGCTATGGCCAACACTCAGTGTAAATTCTTAGTTATTTCATTTACTACGGATTGGCGCTTTAGCCCTGAACGCTCACAAGAGATCGTTGATGCGCTGATCAGTAATCAAAAGCCTGTCAGTTATCTAGATATAGATGCAGAACAAGGACATGACTCATTTCTATTCCCGATTCCTTTATATGTTAAATCATTGCAAGCATTTCTAGCTGGAAAATCGCAGGCTCAAACATCAACGCAGGAGCAGGCATAATGCGTATAGATCATCAACTGGCTGAAAAGTGGATTAAACCGAATTCTACCGTTTTAGACTTAGGTTGTGGTGATGGTGAAATGCTTGCCCATATGACCCAAAAGCACAATATTCGTGCATATGGTTTAGAAATTGATCAAGAAAAGATTGCAATTGCAGTGGGCAAAGGGTTAAATATCATCCAACAAGACTTAAATCTGGGCTTGAAACGCTTTGCAGATCAATCTTTTGACTATGTAGTCATGGCACAAGCTTTGCAAGCAGTTGATGCACCAGATGTTTTATTACGTGATATGGTTCGTGTTGGAAAACAAGCAATTATCACTTTCCCTAACTTTGCTTATTGGAAGACTCGTTCTTACTTGGCCTTGAAAGGGAAAATGCCCGTTTCCAAAGCTTTACCATATATGTGGTACAATACGCCCAATATCCATCTGTGTACTTTTAGAGATTTTGAAGCACTTTGTGCTGAGAACCGTATACAAATTATTAATCGACTTGCCGTGAATGGGAATCAGAAAGATAGCTTACTCAGTAAGTACAGCCCAAATTTGTTTGGTGAAGTCGCAATTTATCGAGTGAGTGCTCTATGAAGAAAATTTTATTAGGTAGTACCTTATTTTTTGGCATGCTCAGTATGCAAGCGCATGCTGACTATATTCCCCAGCAAAAACCTTCTACCTCAGCATTAGCTGCACAATATGCGCACATGCCAGTTCAAGACCTCTTTAAAGCGGCAAAATCTGGACAAGCAGCGGCACAGTTTTATTTAGCAACTCACTACCAACTCGGTCGTGAAATTCAAAAAGACGATAAGCAAGCATTTACTTGGTATAAAGCCGCAGCTGATCAAGGCATCTCTGCTGCACAGCTCAACGTTGGCCGTATGTATGCTGATGGTATTGGCGTTTCTAAAAACGAAACCTTAGCACGTCAATATCTTGAAAAAGCAGCAAGTCATGGTGACAACCGTGCCAGCTTTAACCTTGCGGTAATGGAAGAGCAAAAGAAAAACTATATTGGCGCTTACCAGTGGTATGAACTTTCTACCCGTGATGGCATGCTTGACAATAAAGTGATGAATATGTCTGAAACAAAGAAAACAGCTTTGGCTGCCAACTTAACTCAAGACCAAATCCGTACGGCACGTGAGCGTGCTGACCGTTGGATTCAAGCACAATAATTTCAATATTTTTGATTGAAGAACTAGAGCACCGAAACGGTGCTTTTTTTCTGACTCAATGACCACATTACACTCCCCTCCCAATTGAAGAATTCTGCTGTACCTGCTACAACGGCTTGCAGAAAATCATTTAAACTAAGCACATTAATTTTTTAGAGCATTTACGATATGTCAGCAACAGATTGGTTATCTCAAAGTCGTTTAATTTTAGCCAGTAATAACAAAGGTAAAATTACAGAGTTTGAACACCTATTTGAACAACTTAAGCTACCTGTACAAGTGATTGCACAAGGCCAACTTAACATTGAAGATGCAATTGAAGATGGTTTAAGTTTTGTTGAAAATGCCATTATTAAAGCGCGTCATGCTGCCAAAATCTCAGGTCATCCTGCAATTGCTGATGATTCTGGTCTATGTATTCCTGCCTTAGGTGGTGCACCAGGCATTTATTCAGCCCGCTATGCTGGTGAACATGGTGACGATGCAGCAAACAACACCAAACTTCTTGAAGATGTTAAAGCTTTACGTAAACCTGATCAGGCGCTTGAAGCTATGTTTGTTTGTGTCTTAGTACTTGTACAACACGCCGAAGACCCATTACCTCAAATTTTCCAAGGAATTTGGCATGGGGAATTACTTGAGGTTCCACGTGGAGAAAATGGTTTTGGTTATGATCCATTGTTCTGGCTTCCTGAACTTGGCTGTAGCAGTGCAGAATTGAGCAAAGCCGATAAGAACAAAATAAGCCATCGCGGCCAAGCAATGCAATTGTTTAAAGCCAGCCTCAATTCAGCACGTTAAAATTTGATATTACACACGTGATGCGAATAAATACCAAAGTGCAGCATAAAGCACAATCACAACGCAACTGACAATCGTACCAGCAGCAATATACTTCGCGGATGTTCCTGTTCCTTGATAATGGGTTTCCAAAGCGACGATATTGGCTGCTGGCGGTAGACAAAATAATAAGAAAATTACCGCGATCGATTGGTGTATGGCATCATTCTCAATAAACAAATACACCACAAGACAAAACAGCGCCCCACACAAGAGCTTAAATAACGCTATTTTACTGCTCAAAATCAAATCAGTCACATTGACCCGTGTATGTCTTAACCACATTCCAAGCACACACATCCCTGCAAAACTCATACCCCACTTCGAAACCAAATATGCCCAATCCATGTGTGCATGATGGGCCATGTGATCTACACCAAGTACCCGCAATATTGCCGCAATACATAAAGCAATGACAGGCGGTGAACGCAGTAACCCTTTGATCATGACGAGCGGAGGTTGTGCGGTTTGACTTACTGCTGACGTAGCCCAAATATTGCCAAATAATGATCCCCCAATATACAAAGCGATCATCGCACCACTCACTTCTGAACCAAAAATAGACATGGCAATGGGTAAACCTAACCAACCTATATTGGTATAGCTACAACATAGGGCCTGCAAACGATCTTTAAATAACAGCACATAGAGTGCATAAAGTGATACTGCTGCGAGAATACTCAAAGCAATCAGTGCAAGATGGCCCTCCTGATAGAACACCATGTTATATATGATTACAAAAGGAATCAGAATTTTCGCTAAGAGTGTCGATAACACTGTCTTAAGCTGGGCATGCCCTTTTACACTGGCTAAAGCCATACCACACAAAAAAGAGAACAGCGGAAAAAGCATTAACGGCAGCACCTAAGAAAAATCCAAGAAAGTTTAGCATGCTCCTTTTCCTTTTTGCTCGTCTAGTCCTTATGTCCCTAAATTGCAACATTAATGTCACGGCGTTGTCACGTTTTGCTGTTGATATAGCGGTTGATCAATTAGGAGTTTTTCTCATGGCTGGATTATCAATTTGGCATGTTGTGATTTTCGCAATCGTTGTAATTTTACTGTTCGGTACGTCAAAGCTTAAAAATTTAGGCAAAGATGTTGGTGGTGCTGTGAAAGATTTTAAAAAATCGATCAAAGAAGAAGAAACCACAACTACAGCTTCAATCAATGAGCCACGTACGCTTGAGCATCAAACAACGAATAGCGATGTAAACTCAACGGTAAAACAATAATAAACTGGTGAGGTAAGGCTATGCTTGATGTAGGTTTTTCTGAACTTCTGGTGTTTGGTGTCATTGCCCTCTTGGTACTTGGACCAGAAAAGCTCCCAGAAGCCGCACGCTTTGCAGCCAAGTGGTACAGTAAATTTAAACGTGCAATTAGTAGCGTGCAAAATGATATTGACCGCGAATTACGCTTGTCTGAACTACGTGAACAAATGAATCAAGAAATGCAACGTATTCATGAGCTTGAAGAAAAGATGCAGCGGCAAATGCAAGAATTACAACAACAAGCAAATCAGCCACTCGTCACAGAACCAGAGATCACACCGCAACCCAGTAGCTCACAATACCAATATATTGAACAGACTATACCTATGTTGTATGTACCACAGATCTGGTTGCAATATCACAGTTGCAGCAGTGTTCTGATTCTTTGCACCAACACCCCACATGTAGTTCCCGAATTTCAGGTAGCAGTATGAGTGATACCATGAGTTCCCAAACTCAGCCACCAGCTTTGCATGATCCATCTGCAACAGAGCAAGCGACTTTAGAAGAAATGCCAATTACCAAGCATTTGGTGATCCTACGTAAACATCTTTTTAAAATCGTTGCTGTGCTCTTAGTTTTATTTTTCTGCTTACTTCCTTTTGCCAATAAGACTTATAGCACCTTATCCGCTCCGCTTCGTGCGCAGTTACCCGCTCAATCTACGATGATTGCAACGGATGTTACTGCCACTTTTATGGCTCCCTTTAAACTCAACTTTTTCGTCGCGATTATGTTGGCCATGCCATTTATCATTTATCAGCTTTGGGCCTATATCAAACCCGCCCTCTACGAAAAAGAAAAGAATTTAGCCATCCCATTATTATTAGGTAGCATTAGCCTGTTTTATGCAGGCATTTGTTTTGCATACTTTGTTGCCCTTCCTTCAATTTTGCACTTTTTTATCAGTGTTTCTCCTGATACTGTCGCACCCATGACTGATATCAATAGCTACTTAACTTTCTGTTTAAAGCTCTTTTTGGTCTTCGGCCTGACCTTTGAAATTCCTATTATTACTTTGGTACTGATTTTAATCGGTATTGTTGATACGAAGACTTTGGCGGAAAAAAGACGCTTTATTATCGTAGGCTGTTTCTTTGTTGCAATGTTTGCAACCCCACCTGATGCCTTATCCATGATTATGCTGGCTATTCCAATGTGGATGCTGTTTGAACTGGGTCTATTGCTAGGTAAACTCATTGAAAAACGCAAGGTAGATCCTACTGAAGCAACATAATTAAACTCAACTGTTTTATCTGCCGACTTTAAGTCGGCTTTTTTTCAGACCAAATCGTATTGATGGTTCGAATCTCACCTTGGGCTGCCCCATACTGAGTTTTCTCCAACCAACTCCACCCCTCTTGGCTCATTCTGAGCAAGTTTGAGCATCTCGTTCCATAATTTGGACTTTGTATAAATGTCGAGGACAGTAACAATTCAAACGCTGTATCTATACCCGTTTGTGGTAGTTGGTCGATCTCAACCTTACGTTGGTCTTGCAGTAAATCCCAAGCCAATTGTTGAATTGTTGCTTCAGGAGTATGTTCAAGCTGTAGCAATGGCAAAAATTCTTGAGTAAATCGTTTGCGTAAATGTCGTGTTTTAACCCAATCATCTGACAAAATTCCATTAGATAAGGTATATACGCCTGCAGCCAGTACCTGTGGTGGTTCTCCTCGATTACTGATATAAACAGCTTGTCGACGATCACCAATAAATAAATTAAACCCCGCGTAATCACACTGGTGCTGCTCTAATTGCTGGGCAAAACGTAAAGGTAATTGATCTGACTCAAGAAACTGTTGCAACAAATGGCCACGTGAAGTGGCATACTGCTGCTGTTCTCGTGCATCGCGATAATTTGTAATAATCGCCCACCGCCCTGTCTTCGTCACACCAAGCCATGTACCTCCTGATTGCAAATCTTGTCCTGCAATAATCTGACTATTGGGCCAAAAATCGATCTGAGCACTTGGTCGATGATAAAACTCATCACGATTCGAGATTAGGCAAAGCGGCAGTCCATCTAAAACCTGCCATGCCAATGCAACTATACACATCGCGTAATTCCTATGACTTTACACATTGAATGTACAACATTTTTCATATGATTAAGCTAAAATCTGTGCAAAACAGAATATCAAGGATCTTGAATGCTGACCTATCCGAACATTGACCCGATTGCATTATCCTTGGGTCCAGTCAAAGTACATTGGTATGGACTTATGTACCTCTTGGCATTTCTATGTGCTTGGGGACTTGCAAGTTATCGTGCGAAACAGCGTGATCATTGGTCACCAGAGATGCTCTCCGATTTAATATTTTATGGGGCAATGGGGGTGATCCTCGGTGGTCGTTTTGGCTATGTATTGTTCTACGAGTTTGATAAATTCTTAGCTGATCCTATTTGGCTCTTTAAGATCTGGACGGGCGGAATGAGTTTTCATGGTGGCTTCCTTGGAGTCATGATTGCCATGCTGTTCTGGTGTCATAAATACAAAAAGACTTGGTTTGAAACCTTAGACTTTATCGCACCTTGTGTTCCAACTGGACTAATGTTTGGTCGTCTAGGTAACTTCATTGGTGGCGAGCTTTATGGACGCCCAGTCACGGATCCAAACTTCGCTTTGGGCATGATCTTCCCAACTGATCCACTACAGTTAATCCGTCACCCCTCACAGATCTATCAAGCGCTTTGTGAAGGCCTAATACTGTTCATTGTGATTTGGTGGTTTAGTAGCAAACCTCGCCCACGCATGGCTGTATCTGCCGTTTTCTTAATGGGTTATGGCTGTGCTCGTTTCTTCATGGAGTTCTTCCGCGAGCCTGATGCAGATCAAGGCTTTATCTTACTAGGCTGGGTCACTAAGGGACAGTTATTGTCACTTCCTATGATATTAGTAGGGCTCTGGATGATCTGGTACGCCTACCAGAAAAAAATCTTTGACTGGGGTCCTCAGAAAAATACCTCTGTATAAAGTGATACCAAACACTTAAGGGGAAAGCATTCATGCTTTCCCCTTTTTTATATGTATAGAACAGACATATGTTAAAGTACTTTTCATCTTATTTACTTGATATCACTATGCTTGAATTCTGGTTTGATACGACTATTTCTGTCACAAAGAAACTGATGCTTTTTGTCTTGATCGCGCTGCTGACCATCGCACTTTATCTCAATCAACCCCTTGATCTCGCTTCAATCCTTATGTTTACTGGGACAGGAATTATTTTCCTAATTTGTCGCTATATGAAATTGCATTTTGCCCAGAAAAATCCAACAGGTTTACTCTATCGCCTGTTGACATGGATACCTGTTGCGTTGATTTTGGCTTTGATTTTAAAAAATATACAAACTGGTGAGATTCTACTCCCAGGTGCACAAGGCATAGGCTTTATGGCTTTGGCTGTCTGTTTTTTCTCACCGATGTCTTTACTCAATCGCACAAAGACCACTGGCTCAACCTAAGATTTAATTGCTCAACGCACAAGGCACAGTTCATGCTCGATTTTTGGTATTCAGCACGTTGCACACGGCAAGTTAAACTCTTGCTCTGTATCGGCACCTTTATACTTTTATACTACTGTGCAAAGTTGCAGGAAATACCGCGCGGTGTAGCATTATTTAGCCTATTGCTTGGCTGTGCAGTGCATTTGATTTATCAAATCCGCTTACACTCAAAGCTCAGAAAATATCTGTCTTACTCGACTTGGTTATATCTTGGTTTAGGTCTTATTGCTGTTGGACTGATTATTTGGCTGCCTGAGGTGAATAAATCACTCGCAGCGATACAAATCATTGGCTATAGCTTGCTCGGCTTTTTTCTAATTTCTATTTATAGTCAGCGCAGTCGTCGGAGCGCTCCCAACACCTAGACTCAAGTTTGTATCAGCTGTTATGAAGTTAAACGATAGTAAGTGTAAGTTACGTTTTCTTCTTTATAAACATCATGACTGCGTTGCTGAAAGTCTGAAACCCATGCTGAACCAGAAAAACCAGCAATATGCCCATAACGATGTTTTGCAGTACGATTAATAATATAAATATCGCCTTCATGGGGCTGATCAAATGCTGGGCTAATTTGCTTATAACCAATCTTGAGCAATGTATTACCCCAATCAGCCGCTGCAATTGGATGATCACTAAATTTAGCACCAGCACTCTCTAGCGCTAGACGAATACTACGTGCACAGCGTCTTGAACTGCTGGTTGCAGAAATATTTTTTAAACGTTGTGTAAATTTATCGATATTTACAGAAATGCCATTCTGAATACTTTCAAAAGAATATTTTGTGCTGAAATAAGATGGGTTTTGATGATTATTGTCGTTTGTAGCTGGAGTTGTTGTTTTTGTTGAATTAGTAAATTCTAAATAAGCTTTTGCTTCGGGAGTATAGTGGTTAACAACGAGATGTTCTGCTGCGGGTTCAACGATTGAATGTAGGTCCGACACATAAGGGTTATAGTCTATAAGCATTGTTAACTCTCAAGTTTCATTCTAAATACTCACTGTCCTCAAGTATGAAAAGACATACTGTAAACACGAGCAAATAATTTCAAGCCTGAGATACTAACCGACTATCAAGAAAAGCCAACCCTTTAAAATGTAAGGAAACTTGTAATTTTGACTTTAATATCATTTAACTTTTTATTTAAAAAAAATTTTTTTTGATAATATTAAAGCCTACTCTTTGGCCATAACGCTCACTTATTGAACAATAATTCAATCTTACTCACTCAAACTGCGCAAAAAGATGGGACGCTTAGTTTGAGTTGATCGTACCGATACGCTATAAAATCCAAGCTGCTTTTAGTATACTGATTCGTTCCTAAAAATAGATCTGCATAGCAATTATGCATACCCTCAGTGGAGTTTAAAACGTTTATGCAAGTGTACCTCGACCTTCTACAACATATCCTCGATCAAGGCGCAGACAAGGGTGACCGTACAGGTACAGGGACGCGTTCAGTCTTTGGACACCAAATGCGTTTTGACCTTTCTAAAGGATTTCCGCTGTTAACGACCAAAAAAGTCCATTTCCGCTCGATTGCCATTGAGCTCCTCTGGTTCCTCAAAGGTGATACTCATGTGCAGTATCTACAAGACAACAAAGTTACGATTTGGGATGAATGGGCTACGGCTGAACAAACTGCGCGTTTTGGCCGTCCTGAAGGTGAGCTGGGCCCTGTTTACGGTCATCAATGGCGCAACTTCGGCGCGACTAAAGATGCTGATGGCCGTTATGCACAA
>NZ_BBRX01000037.1 GCF_000829675.1 Acinetobacter rudis | reverse complement strand
TTTTCAATGCGAACAAAGCACACGCCTACAAGAACAATACAGTGTGCAAATGAATGAGCTTGGTGAGCAGTTCAAGTTAGTTCGCTCAGAAATGACCACAGTAGAACATGATCTTTCAAGTACAAGTGAGCTTTTTCAGCGTCTAATTCAACAGTCCATGCCACTTCAGCAAGAGTGGCAACAAGCTGAAAAGAAACAGGCAGAGCTCAAACTGACTCTTGAGCAAAAGCAGAATTTGCTACAGCACAATACTCAAAACCTTCTTCAACTGAACGAACAAAAACAGCAATGTAAAGAAAAAATTCAGTTGATCGAATTGCAATTAGAAAGCTTGCATGATCAGCTTGAACAGCAAACTGAGCAGTTAGAGCAGCATGAGTCGAGTACTCAACATGGACAAAAGCATGTACATGAAATGTCGCAGCAACAAAGTCAGTTACAACAACAGTTTGATCAACAGCGTAGCTTAATTGAGAAGCAGCGACAGCAGCAGCAACAAATGCAGTCACAGTCAGAATATTTGGTGAAGAATATTCAGCGTATTGAGCAGCAAAAAGAAACGCTACAAATACAACTGCAGCAAATTCAAGGTCAAACGACAAGTACTGATATTGAACATTTGCAGCAAGAGCAACATGATCAGCGCGCTGCGATTGATGTTTTAGAGCAAAAAGTTAAAACCGAAACGCAACATCTAGAGCAGTTACAACAAGCGTACTCGCAACATAAAAATACCATCACTGAGCGTCAAGCTGAGATCCAAGTGTTGCAGTCTGAACAAAAAACGATTCAGAAATTATTGGTGAAGAACAATACAAAGGCAGCATCTGAGCAACAGTTATTACAGCATTTACAACTGACTGAACCTGCTAAAGCACATGCGAACATCATTGAGAAGTTTTTAGCGCGTTGGCTTGAAGCCTCTTGTTTAGATGAGAAAAATGTATTTCAACACAACATCGCTCGTCAGATGAAAACAACTGAATCTGGTTTTAGTGATCGTTGGCAAGATCTATGTAGCTTAAGTCAATGGATCAAAGCACCTCAGTCTTCGTTATGGCAAAAGGTCTATGTTGCTGAAAGTCTAGAGCAGGCCTTGGCTTTACAAAGCCAATTGCAACAAGGTCAAAGTATACTGAGTCTAGATGGTTATCATCTTGGCAGTGATTGGATGATCGCACTACTTTATGATGAGTCGAGTCAGGCAGCACAAGGTGCTTTGAGTCATCGTATTCGTCTTGAGCAGATTGAGGTTGAACTGGCTCAGTTGGTTGCAACTCACACGATTGAGCAGCAACAACTGCCTGAGCTTGAACAAGCCAAACAACACGTACAGCAGCAGTTACAGCAAGATCAACAGCAACTCAAACAAAAGTTGCAGCAACTTCAGCAACTTGATGTCGAATTGGTAAAACATCAGAGTGCAACTCAGGCATTTCAATTACAACGTCAACAATTGCAAGACCAGTTGCAACAGCTTGATGCCCAGTTGGAAGAAGATGCGATGCAAAAAGATGATTTGGAAATCGATCTGCATGCATTAATCTTTAAACTTGAACAAAGTTTGCCAGAGTTTGAAGCACTACAAGCAAAGCTAGATAAGCTCAATGTTCAGGCTGACGAACAACGTCAAGTACTGCAACAACAGCAACAAGAGTTAGAAACGACACGACGTGTTGCTGGCCAAAATCAACAGCAAGTTGAGTTATTAGAAAAAGATCTGTCTTTTACTCAACAACAACGTCAGCAGATTGTTTTTCAAATCGAACAGGCTCAGACATGTGTGGAGCCAATTCAGCTTGAATTGCCGAGTTTAAAATCACAGTTCGATGAGCAATCACAACAAACTGAGAAACTACAAGAGACTTGGCAAAACTGGCAAACCGAATTGCATCAGGTACAAGAGAAACAACAGCAGTTGACCGTTAAACGTCATGAACAACAGCAGTTGGATGAGAAACTACGGACTGAACTTGAAGCGCAGCGTTTGGCATGGCAGGCAGCAAAGTCTGATTTGCAACATTATAGTGAGCAGCTGACCGAACTTGAAGCCAAATTAAAAACAGGTTTAACCATCGACTTAGAGGCACATCAGAAAAAGTTAGCACTAGCGCAACAACAATTTTCCAAATTAGGTGCAGTTAACTTAGCGGCATCGGAAGAATATGTTGAAATCTCAGCCCGTGCAGAGCAACTCAACCATCAAATTGAAGATTTACAAACAACAGTGACACAGTTAAAAGATGCCATGAAGAGCATCGATCTAGAAACTAAAAAGTTGTTTATGACCACATTTGATCAAATCAACTTGGAATTACAAAATCTTTTTCCCAAAGTTTTTAATGGGGGTGAAGCCTCACTAAGTCTTGAAGATGACTGGCAATCTGGTGTACGCCTAATGGCTCGTCCACCAGGAAAACGTAATAGTTCGTTGGCATTGTTATCAGGTGGTGAGAAAGCTTTAACAGCTTTGGCTTTGGTTTTCGCAATTTTCAGACTTAATCCTGCACCATTTTGTGTATTGGATGAAGTTGATGCACCTTTAGATGATGCCAATGTGGGAAGATTTTGTAATTTGGTAAAAGAGCTGTCTGAGCAGGTACAATTCATTTACATTACACATAATAAAGTTGCAATGACAATGGCAACTGATCTTTTGGGGGTCACTATGCCAGAACCTGGTGCCTCTAAGTTGGTCAGTGTCAATTTGGAAGAAGCAAAAGAATATGGTCTAGTTGCGGAGTCATAGAATGCAAAATACTACAGTCGTCGGAATTATTGTTGCTGTCATCATTATTTTATGGGGGCTCAGGATTATTCTACGCAAACCAGATGATGCACGGCCTTCATTGGAAACACCATTGCAATTGGATGCAGATACTCAGTTGCCGATTATTCCACGTCATGTGCGTGATCAGTTACAAGGTCAAACTCCAGAGCCAGAAACTGCTGTGGACAGTGTTAGCGAAACAGCAACTGAAAATCAACAAGCTGTGATTGAGCAGCCCGAAATTCAACCAACAGTAGAGCCAGTTGTGAGTGCAGAGACTTCTACACCAGCACAGGATCAGCCCAAAGATGAAGCAAAGCCTGTAACTGAAACGCCTGTTGTTGAAGATGTTGTAAAAGCTGAAGAGATTTTAGATTTTAATCAAAATATTGAAACAGCTGAAATCAAAGAGTTTGAAGCAGAAAGCACGATTTTAGATAAACATTTACATGAGCAACAACGCAATGATGATGAAAGTAGCCTAGCCAATGCGGCGAGTATCATTGCACTTAATGTATATCCAAACCCGCGCAAGGCTCTTTCTGGCGATAAGACACTAAAAGTGTTATTGAAATATGGTCTACGTTATGGTGAATTATCTTGTTTTCATCGTTACGAAGAATCTGAAGAAAGTAATACATTATTATTTTCTGTTTTACGTATTACCCCAGAAGGTCCATGTGGTTTCGACTTAGAGGCACTTTCCGTAGAGCAAGTTCAAGGTCTCGCTTTTTTCCTTGCTTTACCGCACAAAGATGTACAAAAAGGCTTTGATACTATGGCCAGCATTGCGGGATTGATTGCTCGTGAAATTGATGGTGCTGTCTATGATGAAAATAATTTAGAATTAACACCTCAACTCAAAGAGCATTGGCGTCATAAAGCTATTGACTATCGTGCTGAGTAAGAAGAGTTAAGCGAATACGTTTTTAACTGGCGGATTATCCGCCTTTTTCTATGGTGAAATCATGCAAACTACAACAGTCCTGATGCAAATGCGTCGACTTATTCAACTTATTGCACAGCATAACCATGCCTATTATGTGATGGATCAGCCGACGATTCAGGACAGTGAGTATGATCAATTATTTCATCAACTCAAGGCCTTAGAGCAGGAGTATCCTGATCTGGTTCAGGCTGATAGCCCAATCAATAAGGTTGGTGGTCAAGCACTGAGTAAGTTTGAAAGCGTGGTACATCATGTCCCTATGCTGTCCTTGGGCAACGTTTTTAATCAAGAAGAACTTTATGCTTTTGCGCGTCGCTTAGAAGAGCGTTTGCCACAGCAGCAGATTCAGTATGATGTTGAGTTGAAATTTGATGGTTTGGCTATTTCACTTTGGTATGAAAATGGGGTGTTAACTCGAGCTGTGACACGTGGCGATGGTGAAACAGGCGAGTTAATTACACAAAATGTTAAGACAATTAGAAACCTACCAAAAGTTTTGAGTAGTGATCAGATCGAAATCCCTTCTTTACTCGAAGTTCGTGGCGAAGTGCTGATGCCAAAGGCTGGATTTAATAAGCTTAATGCTGAGCAAGAAGCTAAAGGGGATAAGACTTTTGCAAATCCACGCAATGCGGCAGCTGGGAGTTTAAGACAGCTTGATCCTCAAGTTGCTGCATCTCGACCTTTAGCTTTTTATGCTTATGGTATTGCCCAGTGTGAACCATTGCATGGTTTAACTACCATGTCTGAGAGCTTAACTTGGTTAAACCAATTGGGCTTTGCGATCGGTGAGCTGCACTATGTTTGCGATAGTATTGAAGAAGTACAGCAGCGTTATGAAGAAGTTCAATTAAAGCGCCCAGATTTAGCGATTGAAATTGATGGTATGGTCATCAAAGTTGATGATTTAAAACAACAGCAACAGTTGGGTTTTCTAAGTCGTGAACCTCGCTGGGCTACAGCCTATAAGTTTCCTGCAGTTGCAGCCTTAACCACCTTAGAGCAAATTGATTGGCAAGTGGGGCGTACTGGCACTTTAACGCCTGTTGCACGTTTAACGCCTGTTGCAGTCGGTGGTGTCACTGTTTCCAATGTGACCTTACATAATATTGGTGAAATTCATCGTCTTGATGCACGTGTTGGTGACACCGTCAGTGTCTATCGTAGTGGTGACGTGATTCCTAAAGTGGAAAAAGTATGGGCTGAGTTACGTTTAGCTGATCAAGAATATGAAATTGTAAATCTTCCTAGCCATTGTCCTGTATGTGCTTCACCTGTGGTGATGCCTGAAGGAGAGGCCTTGGCACGCTGTTCTGGTGGTTTGTACTGTGCTGCACAGCGTATTGAAGCTATTCGTCATTTTGTTTCGCGTAAAGCGATGGATATCGAAGGTTTAGGTGATCGCTGGGTAGAATCTTTGCTGAATCTACAGTTGCTTGATAATGTTGCGGATATTTATCACTTGCAAGAACATCGTGAACAGATGTTAGGCATTGAAAAAATGGGTGAGAAGTCGCTGCAAAACCTATTGGATGCGATTGAAAATAGTAAGAAAACAACGCTAGCTGCTTTCATCTATGCTTTGGGTATTCGCGGGGTTGGTGAAACCACAGCTCGCATGCTCGCCAATACTTTCCAAACTCTAGATGCTCTAAAACAAGCAGATATTGAAAGTCTGAAAAAAACACCAGATGTTGGAGATATCACAGCCGAGTGGATTTTTGACTTTTTCCAAGCTGAACATAATATTGAGGTCGTTGATCGCCTAATTGCAGCAGGTATTCATTGGGATGCACCACTTGCTCCAACACGTCAGCCCTTAAACGGTGAAAGTTGGGTGATCACTGGTACATTGAGTCAATTGACTCGTGATGAAGCAACTCAAATGTTGCAGGCACTTGGTGCACGGGTCAGCGGCAGTGTTTCTTCAAAAACCAAATGTTTGGTTGCTGGAGAGAAAGCAGGTTCAAAATTAGAAAAAGCTGAAAAATTAGGGATTGATACCATGAATGAAGAAGAGTTCTTGGTATTTATAGCTTCACATCAAGCTTAAATTTTCGCTTGAGGCCTAGAGCAGTGAGTGAGATCTACTCACTGCTCATCAGTTCAAATCAAATTTTTAGTTACCACTACAACGATTTCTGCCAATATTTTAAAAAGTTACAAAAAATAATATGTCGCTTTTATGCTTTTAAACACATGCCAACAATCAATGAAAGTAGCCCAACAGCTTATTTTTGTTATTAAAAATTAACTGATCGTGAAGCTAAATGCGTATGTTTCTCATTTTTATTTTATAAAAATCATAAACTTACGAAGATTTGCTTTTGCATTCATGAGCGAAAGCGTTCATACTACTTGAAAAAATTGGAGAGAGATCTATGCGTGGGAACCCAGAGGTGATTAATTATCTCAATATGTTGATTGGTGGTGAACTTGCAGCACGTGATCAATATTTAATTCATTCTCGTATGTATGAGGATTGGGGACTATCTAAAATTTATGAGCGAATCGATCATGAAATGCAAGAAGAAGCTCAACATGCTGATGCATTGATCCGACGTGTATTATTTTTAGAAGGTACACCCAATATGCAACGTGAAGACGTTGATGTGGGTACAGATGTGATCTCTTGCTTAAAAGCAGATTTAAAACTTGAGTATCATGTACGTGAAAAGTTGGCACAAGGTGTCAAGTTATGCGAAGAACATGGTGACTACATTAGCCGTGATATTTTGCGTCAACAAATGGCTGATACTGAAGAAGATCATACATATTGGTTAGAAAAACAGATCCGTCTTATTGAATTGATTGGTTTACAAAATTATATTCAATCACAAATGTAATTTTCCAATCAAAGATTCAAAAAGCAGTGCCATGGCACTGCTTTTTTATGTTCTATTTTGAGTTTTTAGATTGGCCTGATCGTTATTTGATGCCTAATGCATTGCGCATAATGAAATACAAATCAGTCTGATCAAGTAAGCCAGAAACATTTCCAGCATGTGGACCATAAGCTGCTGTACGGACTTGAGCGCCAGTATGTTGCTGCGAACCATCTTTGGTTGTTGCATAGTTGATGGTCATGTCTGCACCGTCTTTAGTAAGCAGTTTTACAGTTTTTCCTGGGCTGTCACTGTTATTTGGAATAATTTGACTGGTATGTGCATGGTCACCAGTGACGATGATTAAAGTATCTGGGTTCTTTTTAGCGAACTCAAGTGCAACTTGAATAGCGTCATCGAGTTGAACTGTTTCACCAATTTGACCACAAGCATCTGCTGCATGGTTTTGTTTGTCGATTGAACCACTTTCAACCTGCAAGAAGAACCCTTTTTTGTTGACCTGAAGGAGTTCAATTGCTTTAGCTGTCATGTCTTTGAGCTTAGGTGTACCACTCTTAAATTCAGCGTTAGCAATACATTGAGATGAAGCTTGTTTATTGCCATCAGCAACAGCAGCAGGACCACTCCAAATGACAGGTAAATTACCACTGGCAAATAGACCTAGTAGGGGTTTGCTTTGATCAGCAGATTGAACTGCTTTTAATTCATCAATATTTTCAACTACTTGATAGCCCATTTTTTTCGCTTGATCAAGTAAAGTCATCCCTTTATAAGCACCACCCGTGACTGTCTCAGCGAATGTTTTTTTACCACCACCTAAGGTTACGTCTGCTTTGGTTGTGAGTAGCTGTTCTGTAATTGAGCCTGGTCCATTCTTTTCTAAAGAAAATGCTGAGCAATTTGTAGAGGTTTTTACAGGGCCATAGCATCCACGGTTATTGATTTGTGCCACTTGTGCTGCAGGTGTTGCATCTTGTAATTCAGTGGTGGTGACATTGCCTGTGGCAAAACCAGCTGCTTTTGCAATTTTAAGTATAGAGGTTTTTTTATTGTCACTTGCATCGATGCCTAAGGCACCATTATAGGTTTTGGTTCCCGTTGACCAAGCTGATGCAGATGCAGCAGAGTCTGTAACATAGTCAATTTTTTTGGTTTCTTTATC
The DNA here is from genome assembly GCF_000829675.1 of Acinetobacter rudis. GTDB lineage: Bacteria > Pseudomonadota > Gammaproteobacteria > Pseudomonadales > Moraxellaceae > Acinetobacter > Acinetobacter rudis. The sequence continues at coordinate 36,109 of NZ_BBRX01000037.1, read as the reverse complement.
TAGGGAATAAGTTGTATAGGCTCCAGTAAATGGTAATACATCTAAACCTTTAAAGTATCCCGATGCACCTTCAACATAATTTCGAGCAGCAGTAATTTCAGACTCACTTGTACCATCACCAATAAACAAAATGACATGTTTAACTTGTCGATTACTTAAAGAAGCTTTCATCGCCTCAGTACGTTCAGCTTTCAAACGTGTAGCACCACCAAACTCTGCGATGTTACCTTTACTGCTCGGATCTAATAATGGCCCGTTAGAATCTACTGTTGTAACTGGTTTTTCTGGAGTTATTGTTTCTTTATCATCATTACAAGCGCTCAGTAGCGCGACAAGTACAGGTAATAGTAATAGTTTAAATTTCACAATTGTACCTTGGGTTGCTGTTTAAATAGCTTCAGAATGTACCGATCAATTGTGACAGTAAGTTCTCAGTGAGATGAATAAATTGTGTCAAATTGTTAAATTATTATTTAGAGTGGTTCTGATTTAAAAATAGACAATTAATAATTTTTATTATTTTAAATTAAATGGTTATAGTGAGAAGTATCTTAATTTTATTTTAAATGTAAAGATGTAATTGTTATTTAAATTAATCAATAATCACCAAGTTAGTTTTAATTCAAATTGACTAAATTGGTGAGTACATTGGGGGATATTTATAAGTTTTTGAGACGTTGAATATCTTTAAGAACTTCACCTGCATGGGATTGGGTATTCACGCTGGTGTAGTGATAAACCACGGTGCCTGTCGGATCAATGAGAAAGCTTTCTCTTTTTGCAATTTTTGTAAAACCTAGATTTTTCACTATACCTAATTGGCGTGCCAATTGTTGTTGATCATCTGCCAATAAAGCAAAAGGTAGTCCAAGTTTTTCTGAAAACTTCTGGTGGGAACTGACATCATCCAGGCTGACACCCAAAATGACCGCATCATTTTTAATGAAATCAGGATAGAGGCTTTTGAATTGATTTGCTTCTTGAGTACAGCCAGGCGAGTTATCTTTAGGATAAAAATAAAGGACTAACCACTTACCTTTATATTGTTTTAATTCATGCCATTGTTGATTTTGATCTTGTAATTTAAATTGTGGGGCAGGTTGACCGACCCATTGTTTTTGTTGTTGTTCAAAAGCATTGAGCCCAGTGGGTTCTGCGTGTGCATTGCCGATGTATAGAGCGCAACAAAGGGTAGCTATAAAAGAATGTGGAAGTTTTTTCATCTGCTGCGTCTCTAACAATAAGTTGTGTTAAATCTTAGCAAAAATCGCAGATAAATGTCGGCGTGGGCGAGTAGAATTGATCTGGAATGTTGTAACTTCAGCGAAAATGGATGCATGATGGCGAAGAGAATTTTATTAATTACGGGTTGGGGTGTGGGTACAGAAGTCCTTGAAGACTTCGCCTTGGCACTAAGAGATAAACAATTTAATGTGGATCTGATTAATATTTTTGATCCTGCTCATGCAGTCACACTGGATAGCTACAGTGATTTGGCGCAGCACTATGACATACTGATGGGTTGGTCACTTGGTGGCCAATTGGCCAGTATTTTAGCCGAGCAAGTATGGCAACGTACTAGACAAGCCAAGACGTTGATTACTTTAGCTTCTAATCCTTGTTTTGTCCAAAGTGAGCATTGGCCTAAGGCGATGTCACAACAAGCATTTTCGCAGTTTAAACAATCTTATCTGGATCATCCAGAGGCGTGTATTAAACGCTTTTGTTATCTGATTTCTCAAGGTAGCCTACAGCATAAAAAAGATTGGTTAACTTTACAAAGTTTGCTTAAAGCACAAGATTTTTTAGAAATGAAGCAAGGTTTAAATACACTGCTGCAATTAAATACTGTACCGATCTTGCAAAACTATGAGGGTCAGCAGTTTCATCTCTTGGCAGAACAGGATCAACTGCTCAGTCATCAAATAGCTACTGATTTGCACAAGTTAGCTGCAAAGTTTTTAAATATTATTAAAATTGATGGCTCACATGCCTTTCCTGTGACTAATGTAAAGCAGACCAGTGAGAAAATTGTGCAAATATGTCAACAACTCTAGCTAGATCAAGCAATATTTGGATGTTATCGCAATTTATTTTTATTAAACGCTGGCGTATGATCAAAATACTTTTGTAGTGATAAAGAATAGTGTTTAGGATGACCGACGAATTTGACTTAAAGCATATATGGCATCCATATACCTCCATGACTCAGCCGCTGCCAAGTTATAAAGTTAAACGCGCATATGGTGTGACGATTGAATTGGATGATGGACGTAAATTAATTGATGGTATGGCTTCGTGGTGGTGTGCAATTCACGGATATCATCATGCTGAGTTAGATCAAGCAGTGACAGAACAACTGCAGTCAATGTCGCATATTATGTTTGGCGGGTTAACCCACGAACCAGCGATTGAGCTTGGAAAAATTTTACTTAATATCACACCACCTGAGCTTGAAAAAATATTCTATGCTGACTCTGGTTCAGTGGCTGTAGAAGTTGCTTTGAAAATGGCTGTTCAGTATTGGACCGCACAAGGGCAAAACAGTAAAACTAATTTTATAACCACGCGTTCGGGTTATCACGGTGACACGTGGAATGCGATGTCGGTCTGTGATCCTGTAACAGGTATGCATCAAGTCTTTGGGGCGAGCTTGGCTCAGCGGATTTTTGTTCCAGCACCTCAGACAGCTATTGATGAAATTTGGGATCCTCGTGATATTGCTGTATTGGAACAGACGTTGGCTGAGCAACATCAGCAAATTGCAGCATTTATTATTGAACCGATTGTACAAGGTGCAGGGGGAATGCGTTTTTATCATCCTGAATACTTGCGTCAGGTGAAACGTCTTTGTGATCAATACAATATCTTGTTGATTTTCGATGAAATTGCCACAGGTTTCGGGCGAACAGGCAAATTGTTTGCTTGGGAGCATGCTGGGGTTGTGCCAGATATCATGTGTATTGGCAAAGCCTTAACAGGTGGCTATATGACTTTGTCTGCAACACTGACCACAACGCATGTGGCTGAGACGATTAGTCACGGTGAGGCTGGCGTATTTATGCATGGCCCAACCTTTATGGCGAATCCTTTGGCTTGTGCTGTTGCTATTCGAAGTACACGTTTACTTCTGTCACAAGATTGGGCCGCTACAGTTCAGGCTATTGAAACTCAATTAAAGCAAAAACTAAATGTGCTTAGTCAGTTAGCACATGTCCAACAAGTTCGTGTTTTGGGAGCGATTGGTGTTGTTGAGCTGAAGCAGCCTGTAGATATGCAAGTGCTTCAACAACAATTTGTTGAACATGGCGTGTGGATCAGACCCTTTGGTAAATTGGTTTATGTCATGCCACCATATATTATTACTGAACAGGAGCTGGATTATCTACTGAGCCAGTTAGTCAAAGTGGTTAGCCAAATGGACGTAGATTAATCATGCAACTCATTGATCATTATGCTGAACAACTCGAAAGTTTAAAGCAGCAAGGCAACTTAAGACGCTTTACCCAATATCATCAACAGGGTCGGCAGATAGAAATTGCTGGACATGAGATGCTCAATCTTGCATCGAATGATTATTTGGGCTTGGCTGCAAGTGAGAAATTACGTGAAGCCTTTTTTGATCTTACCCCCATATCCGAACGAGTGATGAGTAGTAGCTCATCACGTTTATTGACGGGTAATTTCCCCGCCTATGAGCGTTTTGAACATTGTTTATCTGAGGCCTTTCATGGACGTGCTGCACTGTTGTTTAACAGTGGTTATCACATGAATATTGGCATATTACCTGCGCTAAGCGACGCTCGTACCATGATATTGGCGGATAAGCTGGTACATGCCAGTATTATTGATGGTATCCGATTGTCGAGCGCTAAATACGTACGTTATCGTCATAATGACATGTCACACTTACGGCAACTGCTTGAACGTTATCAAGATGATTGTAATTTTGATCGTATTGTCGTTGTGACTGAATCTATCTTTAGTATGGATGGCGATGAGGCCGATCTAAAGCAACTGGTACTACTTAAACAACAGCATAGTAAAGTCATGCTTTATGTCGATGAAGCGCATGCGATTGGGGTACGAGGAGTAACAGGTCTAGGCTGTGCAGAGCAGTATGATGTCATCGATGATATAGATTTTTTAGTCGGCACTTTTGGTAAGGCATTGGCATCAGTTGGAGGTTATCTGATTTGTCACCCAGTCATACGTGACTATTTGATTAACCAGATGCGCCCATTAATTTTTAGTACAGCACAGCCACCACTATGTATGGCTTGGACCGAGTTTGTATTTAAGCAAGTACAGCAGTTACAGCAGCCTCGATTGCACTTGCAACAGATTAGTCGATATTTACAAGCGCAATTAAAAGCCAAAGCATATGCGTGTCCTTCAAGTAGTCATATTGTACCTGTAATTATTGGCGATTCTCAGGCTGCTGTTGAACGTGCACAGCAGTTACAACAGCAAGGTTTTTATGTGATGCCAGTTCGGCCACCCACTGTACCACAGCATAGTTCTCGGTTAAGAATTTCATTAAATTCGATGATTCATCATCAGGATCTTGAGCAGTTGCTTGAGTATTTGTGAGAGGCTAAGTGAAAATTGATTCTTTAAGTATTGCGCAGCGTTTCGCTAAAGCTGGGCAAAGCTATCATCAACATGCAACTGTACAAAAACAGATTGCAGTTCAATTGTTTCAGCTTATGCAGCACAATTTACCTGCACAGGTTGCAGGTTCTTGCTTGGAAATTGGTTGTGGTTCTGGTCATTTGAGTCAGCTGGTATTGAGTGATCATCTACAGTTTCAACCAAATCCCTATTACTGTAATGACTTATATGAAGCGGTGCAGCAGCATTTTAATGCTGATCGACGTTTAAATTGGTTAATCGGTGATATTGAGCAACTGCAGTTACCTGATTCGTTAGCACTCATTGTATCGAGTTCTGCTTTACAGTGGATGAAGGATATTGATGTACTGCTGGTCAATTTACATGAGGCAATGCTGCCTCAGGCTTATCTGTGTTTTTCAAGTTTTAGCCTAGATAATTTAAAGCAAATCAAAACGCTGACAGGGCAAGGTTTGGATTATCTAAGCCCAGCACAATGGCAGCAAAAATTGCAACAACATGGTTTTGAGATCGTGTTATTGCAAGATCATATTGAAACGCTTTATTTTTCTCATCCACTTGATGTGCTTAAGCATCTCAAAGCGACAGGGGTGACAGCAACTGCACAGCAGTATCGTTGGACAAAACAATCATTACAGCAGTTTTATCAGGATTATCATCAAATGAGTGTGATGGATGAGCAAGCTCAAGCCCAGTATCCTCTGAGTTATCATCCACTTTATTGTATAGCACGGAGAATATCATGACAGGCGCAGTCTACTTTGTGAGTGGTATAGACACAGGTATTGGTAAGACATATGCAACCGGGTATCTTGCTAAGTTATGGCGTGAACAAGGTCAAAATGTGATTACACAAAAGCTGGTGCAGACAGGCAACGTGGGTTTTTCTGAAGATATTCAGCAGCATCGTGCAATCATGGGGATTGATGAGTTTAAAGAAGATCGTGAACAACTGACGATGCCTGAGATCTTCAGTTATCCCGCTTCTCCACATTTGGCTTGTCAGATTGATGGTCGTGCACTGGACTTTGACAAGATCAAACAAGCTACAGCAACGCTGGTTGAACGCTATGAAGTGGTATTGCTCGAAGGGGCAGGTGGTTTAATGGTGCCTTTAACGACTGAGGTACTGAGTATCGATTATATTGAACGAGAGCAGTTGCCCGTGATTTTAGTCAGCTCAGGGCGTTTGGGAAGTATTAATCACACTTTACTGAGTTTAGAGGCATTACAGCGCCGTCAGATTAATTTATATGCATTGGCTTATAATCTAAATGATGAGTCTCAGGATGAGATTATTTCAAAAGATACAGCAGCTTATTTAAAGGCTTATTTGCAGAAGCATTTTCCTGATGCATTGTGGATCGATATTCCAAAGATTTAATCCAGTTTTTGTACATTGAATTAAAAAAACCACAATCAATTTGATTGTGGTTTTTTTCGCTAGGTCGAGTGACTTGGCTTAGTATTTTTTGAAACCTTTCTTCAATACTGAAGATTTGCGTTGTACAAATGGTTTTTCGCGGTCAGTACCGTGTTGCTGTTGTTCTGATTGATAGCCTTGGTTGTGTTGTTGGCTATTATGTGCTGATTGTTGTTGGAAGCCACCACGATTTTGTTCATAGCGTGGACGTTGCTCGCGGCGAGAATGATCAGTCTCCTGACCTTGTTCACTGTCGCGGCGTTGTTGGCGTAAATAACCGCCACGACGTGCAGCTAATGGTTTTTCTTGCATACGCTCAGTACGACGTTTTGCCATACCAAACAGACCAGTACCTTGGCGTGGTTTAAGATCAACCATTTTACTGAGGTTATCAATATCTGTTTTGTCGAGCTCTGTCCAGCGACCAGTACGCAGTTCGCGTGGTAGGATTACTGTGCCATAACGTGTACGTAATAAACGGCTGACTTTAAGACCTTGTGATTCAAAGATACGACGAACCTCACGATTACGTCCTTCTTTCACCACAACTTGATACCAACGGTTGATCCCGTCACCACCAATTTCAGTAAATGATTCAAACTTTGCTGGGCCATCATCCAACTCAACACCATTAAGCATGGTCTGACGGATTTTCGGGGTTACTTCACCCATTACACGTACGGCATATTCACGTTCAACTTCATTTGATGGGTGCATCAAACGGTTGGCAAGTTCGCCATCATTGGTGAACAGTAATAAACCTGTACTATTAATATCAAGACGACCAACCATAACCCAGCGATCATTAGCAAGGGTTGGAAGGTGTTCAAATACTGTTGGTCGGTTTTCTGGATCGTTACGTGAACAGATCTCACCTTCAGGTTTGTAATAGATCAGGACACGACGACGTATCTCATCTTCAATTTGAAATTGAACTTTACGACCATCGATGCGAAGCTCATCACCAGGTTCAATACGTTCACCAACTTGAGCAATTTGCCCATTGACACTAACGCGACCAGCAGCAATAACTTCCTCCATATAACGGCGAGAACCTAAGCCAATTCGCGCTAACACCTTTTGCAATTTTTCACTCATGACAGATAACCTTAGAAGTAATCATCTACAGACCGCCTATTTAAGACTTTGGAACGAATGCATCCAAAGCATTAAATGCTTCCTTGGCATCCTGTAGGGGGGGCAGTTGGTCTAATGACATTAGACCAAATGCATTTAAAAAATGTAACGTCGTCACTAACAACGCAGGCCGACCTGGAATTTCTCTAAATCCAGATTCCTTTATCCAATTTTGTTCAAATAACATTTTAAGTAATTGGCTGTTATTTGAGACCCCACGTATTTGTTCTATATCCGCACGTGTGACCGGCTGGTGATAGGCAATTACAGCTAAAGTTTCCAATAGCGATGGGGAAAGTTTATTAGGTCGCTCAGGCCATGTTTGCGTAATAATAGAACGATATTTACTACGAACTTGAAAACGATAACCTTGAGCTGTTTCAATTAATTCGACTGCACGATTGTGCTGCATCAATGCCAACTGTTGCAAAAACTGCTGAAGTTGAGTTTTGCTGTACTGTTGTTGAAAGGCCTCTTTAAGTCGAGCCAGACTCACAGGCGCATCACTGGCAAAGATAATGGCTTCGAGCTGCATTAGAATATCATGATGCTGTTCATTTGCGTCATTAAATTGTGCGTCTAAAGTCATAATGGCACTCCTTGGATTGCGAGTGGGGCTTCAATACCAGATGCAATAATCGAAACTTTTTGTTGTCGTGTAAGCTCTAAAATAGCCATAAAGGTGACCACCATACCGAGGCGACCTTGGCTAGGTTTGAGTAGATGTTTAAAATGTAGCACTTCACCTTGACTCAGAAGGGCTTCAATATACGCGATTCGCTCTTCTAAATGTACCGCTTCCTGTTCAATTTTATGTACAGTAGGTTCAGGCCGATTAAATACACAGAGCATTGCTTCATGTAATAAGTCGACAGCATAACCTGTTTCTAGCTTGACTACTGCACCTAATGCGACATTTGTATTAAAAGTATCTCTTTCTAAAACAGGAAGCTTGGCAAGATATTCTGCGGCTTGTTTGATACGTAGATATTTTTCTAGGCGATCAATGAGTTCTAATTTTGGGTCTTTTTCAATATCGGGAAGTTTGGGCTTAGGCAGTAAAAGACGTGATTTTAAATCTGCCAGTAAAGCAGCCATGACCATGTAGTCAGCAGTCAGCTCAATATTGAGTGATTTCATTTGGTCCATATAGGACAAATACTGTGCAGCGATTGGAGCGATTTCTAGTTGTAATAGATCGAAGCCATTTTTTTGAATTAAGTAAATTAGAAAATCAAGCGGTCCTTCGAAATTTTCGAGCAAAATTTCGAATGCAGCAGGTGGGATATATAAATCCTCAGGGACTGTTTCTTGCCATTCATCTAAAACGCGGATGTGCGACATTTTGTCCGTTGTATTCTGGATTGCTTGAGTCATTACAGTTTTATTGCTACTTGGCTTGCATTTTCTGTTGATGTAAAAGCGAACGATTACTTATTAAATTTGAGTATTCCCAGCAAAACCCTGATTTAGGTTATGTTGCACAAAAAATCTCGCCCATTTTAATGGAAAATTACAGTTGAAGAAATTACTAAAACTGTAAAAAAACTAAAAAAGTAAGAAATATAGCGTAACTTTTCTATCTTTTTAATTAATTTGTTCATAAATTCAACATGTTTGATGGGAGAGTAGGATATAACTTTAAGTAAGTCTTCAAGGGAGAGCCAGTTCTTTTGGTGATTAGTCAGTCTAAATAGACCGCTATTGTGTTCGGTAGAGTAATATAAGATGGGTGTAAAGTATAGAAAAAGTATAAAAACACTAAAAAATGAATAGGTTGAAGTATTAAGTTATTTGTAGATGCAGCGTGTTATTTAAGTGGCTAGAGCATCAGTCACAATAGGGATCATAAAGAAGCTGTCATTGGACAGCTTCTTTAGTTATTGCTTTATTCAAAATGGCTAAGGTCGCCTACACCATGACGAATGATTTGAGGATGGTCACCAGAAAGGTCAATGATACTGGTGGTTGTTAATGTGCCTAAGCCACCATCAATAAAAACATCGACCCGTTTTTCGAGTTGTTGTTCAATCTCGTAAGGATCATCTAGCGGATGTTCTTGACCCGGTAAAATCAATGTACTGGTCAATAAAGGCTCGCCTAATTCTTGTAACAACATTTGGCAAATAGGATTGCTAGGAATACGTAATCCAATGGTCTTTTTCTTGGCATGCATTAAACGTCGTGGTACTTCACTTGTTGCAGGCAAAATAAAAGTCGTTACTGCGGGGGTATTTGCTTTGAGTAAACGATACATTGCATTGTCTACTTTGGCATAAGTTGCAATTCCAGATAGATCAGCGCAAAGAATAGCATATTGATGCTTAGCGCCAAGATCACGAATTTGCGTTATGCGATCCATGGCATTTTTATTCCCAATTTGACAACCAATTGCATAGGCAGCATCAGTGGGATAAATCACCACATCACCTGCACGAATGCGTTCAACGGCTTGACTGATTAAACGTGGCTGCGGGTTGTCAGGATGTATTCTTAAGTGCAACATAATTTATGCTCCTGATGTGAGCGCTGATTGCCAACTCAGTGATTCACATGGGTTAATAATTACCCCATTATATCGTAAGTGGATTAATTTAACATTTCACGTGTAAATTCAGACGCTTTTAGTGCATGCCCCTGTCGTGTTGCTTGGCAAATACAGTCAATAAAATGTGCTGCATCGCGAGGAAGTGTTGCATGACCTGAGAAGTAACGTTGGACTTGGGCAAAGACATTATCTTTAAAGCTGTGCCCTTGGCCTGCATCACCTGTTAAGTTATCCAAAGAAACGCGAAATTTACGTGCAAATGCTGTGGCAAACATCCATTCAATTGCCTGTGGAACGATTTCAACTTTTTCAAAAAGCTGCTGTTGTTCAGCACTACGCCCATCGGGAGCGTACCAGTAACCTAAGTCGGGTAGGGTACGTCGATGAGCGCCAGCTATACACCAATGGCTGATTTCATGTAGTGCGCTATTGAAGAAACCATGGGCAAATTGGATGCGTGCAGGCTCGGTCGCGGTTGCTGGAAAATATTCAGGTTCAAATTCTCCGCGTACTAAGTGTACATTATGGTATGAAAACCAATGATTAAAGTGTAGAATGAGCCAATCCACTTGCTGCTGTTCCGTATGTTGTTGCGCCCAAATAGCTAGATTTTGTTGTGCTATTTTAGGTGTTAAACCCTTATGGCATATAGGATTGCAGTCAGTAGATGTTATGACTTCAGCTTGCTTTTGCAACAGAGGCATGACTCGATTTACCCAAAAGATCTGTTTAAAGAAGTACAAAATTGTATCTTAATCTTTGACAGAATAGCGATGAATTTGTAGAATTGCCGCCTTAATTATGTCAGCAAATACCTTTCCGGCACAGATTGAGCCGTTTAAATGGGCTGAACAAGGTTATTCATGGTCAGGAAATCTGCCCTTGTCTCGTTTTGTTCGTATTGCCCGTGAAGCTGTTGGTCCAATTGACCATCAATTGATCAACATAGACTGTAAGCTATCAATGGATGCGTTTCATCGCATTGTTTGGCTCAGTGGTCGTTGTGAAACACTTGTCCCTATGGAATGTCAACGTTGTTTGGAATCTGTAGAGATTTCGCTTGTTTCTGACTTTCATTTAGCCTTAATCGATGATGAGTCACTGATAGAGCGCTTGGATGAGGATGCTGATTTCATCGTTTTAGGTGAGAGTGAATCTACAACTAAAGGAGACTATAGTGCTCCTGCAACTGTTGATTTACTGTCATTACTAGAGGATGAATTATTATTGTTGTTGCCTTTGTCACCTAAGCATTCTGCTTGTGAACATAAGCACCAACCAGCCGAAGAAGAAGTTGTCGAAGAAAAACGGGATAACCCGTTTGATGTTTTGGCAGGTTTGAAAGGCAAACTGAGTTGATTTGTGTTAGACTACCGCGCTAACATTTAGTCAATTTTTTTGATCCCATTTTTTCGATCTTTGTAAGGAGCCATCATGGCCGTTCAGCAAAACCGTAAAAGTCGCTCTCGCCGTGACATGCGCCGTTCACATGACGCTTTAACCGAGAATGCATTAACTGTAGACCAAACTACAGGTGAAACTCATCGTCGTCACCATGTGACTAAAGACGGTTTCTACCGTGGTCGTCAATTATTCGCTAAAGCAGCTGATGCTGAATAATTGTTGAAGCATTAAGCGTCAAGCTTAGTGAAAAAAAATGGGAGCGTAAGCTCCCTTTTTTTTTGTTGTATTTCGCAATTAAAAAGTCTGGGATTCCGTGTTAAATTTCCGCATCGGAAACGAAAATAGATAATAGAAGGGACGTCATATGTCTGCTCAAAAATTCGATCACGTTGCTCAAGCCCAGAAAACAGCATTTATGTTTCCTGGCCAAGGCTCACAAAAGGTCGGAATGCTTGCTGAACTTGCAGAACAATTTCGGGGAATTCAAGAGACTTTTACAGAAGCCTCTGATGCCGTGGGTTTTGACTTGTGGAATATTGCACAAAGTGGCGAAGGTTTGGATCAAACAGAAAACACCCAGCCTGTTTTATTAACAGCAAGTGTAGCGCTATGGCGTTTGTGGTATGAACTTGGTGGTTTAGCACCAAAATTCCTTGTAGGTCATTCACTTGGCGAATACAGCGCACTCGTTGCTGGTGGTGCAATGAGCTTAGGTGATGCGGCAAAATTGGTCAATTTGCGTGGTCAATTGATGCAATCGGCAGTGCCACAAGGCGAAGGAGCAATGGCTGCTATTTTAGGCCTTGACGATGCTAAAGTGGTAGAACTTTGCCAACAGGCAACGCTAAGTGGTGAGGGTGCAGTAGAAGCTGCAAACTATAATGCAGCAGGCCAAGTGGTGATTGCTGGCTCTCACGCATTAGTTCAGGCTGTAATGGCTGAAGCCAAAGCACAGTCAGGTAAAGCGATTGCATTGCCTGTCTCAGTACCTTCGCATTGTTCATTAATGAAACCAGCTGCAGAAAAATTTGCATTGGCTTTGGAACAAACTGCCATTGAGCTGCCTAGTATTCCTGTAATACAAAATGTCAATGCAGCGGTTGCTACTGATGTTGCGCAATTGCGTAGTGCGTTAACCGCTCAGCTTTATCAATCGGTACAATGGACCAAAAGTATGCAGCTCCTACAAGATCAAGGCATTCAATATGTTGCTGAATGTGGTCCAGGAAATGTTCTTGCAAACATGGCAAAACGTCTACCACAAATTGAAAAAGCTTTCCCATTAGATACACAAACTCGAATAGAAGATGCATTGAATGCCATCTTAGTGGCTGAAGGAAAAATTGCATGAAACAAGAACGTAAAGTTGCGCTAGTCACTGGTGCAAGTCGTGGTATTGGTGCTGCTATTGCACAACAATTGATGAATGACGGTTTCTTTGTAGTTGGTACAGCAACCTCAGCAGGTGGGGCAGAAAAACTCACTGCACAATTTGCTGAAAATGGTGTAGGTGCTGTGCTTGATGTACGTGATGGTGATGCAATTAATGATCTCGTTACGCATATTGAAGAACAATATGGTGCAGTAATGGTTTTAGTGAATAATGCTGGGATCACTAAAGACAATTTATTGCTTCGTATGTCAGAAGATGATTGGGATGATATTTTAAATATTCATTTAAAAGCCGTATTCCGTTTATCTAAGCGTGTTTTAAAAGGTATGACCAAAGCACGTTTTGGACGCATCATTAATATTAGTTCAGTGGTGGCTCACTTTGCTAACCCAGGTCAAGCCAACTATTCAGCTGCTAAAGCTGGGATTGAAGCATTCAGTCGCAGCTTGGCAAAAGAAATGGGTAGCCGTCAAATTACAGTGAACTGTATTGCCCCTGGTTTTATTGCGACTGAAATGACTGAACAACTCAGTGAAGACATCCGTAAAAAGATGAATGATCAAGTTGCCCTCAACCGTTTTGGTGAGCCGCAAGATATCGCAGATGCTGTGAGTTTCTTGGCTTCTGATAAGGCAAGCTACATAACAGGTAATGTTTTACACGTAAATGGTGGTTTATTCATGGCTTAATGTCATGTATAAACTATGAAAAATTTCAATATTCAATTAAACTACGGCCATGAAAAACGCCGCCACAAGCAATGAGGAGAATTCCTGTGAGCGATATCGAACAACGCATTAAACAAGCTGTTGCAGAACAACTCGGTATGAAAGCTGAAGAGATCAAAAACGAAGCATCTTTTATGGATGACCTAGGTGCTGATTCTCTTGATCTAGTTGAGTTAGTAATGTCTTTCGAAAACGATTTTGACATCACTATCCCTGATGAAGATTCTAACGAAATCACAACTGTACAATCTGCAATTGATTATGTAAGCAAAAAACTTGCGTAATGAATGCTGCTGACGTTAAGTCCGCAATTGAGGCTGCCTGTAAAGGCAGCCTTTTTTAATGGCTTTATGCAGAGCTTTCAGGTGTCTGCTTCTTCTTGTTTCATGAGCAGATAGGTCGCTTCAAATAACCCCCAAATTAAAGCAAACTCGTACATCTCTTCTAGGAAATCTTTATATGCCACATCGTATAAGAAAAATATAGAGATCGCTCGGTTATGCTCGATTGCATCTGCAATGATGACTGCCAATAGCGCAAGTACGATGCTAAAGATAGGGAGTTGAGTCGTTTTTAACTTCACAATGATTTCAGCACGCAACTTTCTTGATAACAACATCAAAAGGACAGGTGCGATAAGCAGTATTGAGATGATTCGAAAATAGTCGTGTGCAACGTCAGGAAAATAGTCTCTGCCCCAACTGATACTTCGGCCAAATAAAAGTATCCACCAAAAGATCACCCAGATCCAAAACTGTTTTTTACCAGTGGCATATTGTCGTGGTCGAATAAAAAAATAACTAAAAATCGCAGCAGCAAGAAACAACAATGCTTGGGTATTTTCTAGTGCAGTGACCAATGCACCGTCAAGGAGAGGGATGTTGAAATAAGTCAGAAATGGAAAAACTAAGCCTAGGCCAATAAACAAAAGAGTTGGATAACTGAGTTTTTTTGAGATGAGCATAGGGGAGATATAGCCTTGAAAATAGATCAAACAAAGCAGGCAACACTAGCATTTCTATAAAAAAAGGGGAGCTCGATCCATAGGACACTGAGTTGCTATAACAGCTCAGTGGTGATGTTGGGTGTGGTTGAGTTTAAAGGACTGTATACAAAAAACAGAGCTGATCCTATTGAATGAAGTACACCGCAAAGACCTTTGGGTCATCGCGGTATACGATGGGTTTTGAATGTAATGAGTTAAATTTGATTGAAATTAATCAGCCTGAGTATTAGCTGAGTCATTGAGTTGTTGTAAATACCCGTCATTGAGTTGTTGAGTGCGTAAGTAGGCTGGTCGAGCAATCGCACGATCTAAATAGGCTTGTAAGGTATCATCGAGTTGAAAAATTTTGTCATAAACCGCTCCCCAAGCCAATAACGCAACCAGAAGTAAATCAGCCGCACTAAATTGTTCGCCGAGTAAATAGCGGTTTTGGCTTAAGTGTTCAGTCACTTGTTTAATCAAAACATCAAGTGCAGGATAACCCAATGAAAAACGCATTTCATCTGTCACTTCAGTTTGATACTTCTGATCGGTCAGGGCAGGTTCAAATTGATTGCAGATGATAAATAACCATTTGTAATATTCACCACGCTGTACAGTGGCTACAGCAGGTGCTAGTTGCTTACCTGCATAGAGATCAGCAAGATAAGCAACGATTGCAGCAGTTTCAGTAATGATTACACCATCATGAACCAATGTCGGGACTTTACCTGCTGGATTGAGCTTTAAATACTCGGCTTGTTTCATATCGGTACGAAACTGTAGCGGGATGGCTTGATAGTCAGCTTGGCACTCTTCTAACATCCAAGACACAGTGACGCCGCGAGAGTGTGGATGGGTGTAAAGTTGCATGGTTGACATGTTTAAGTCCTTTAAAAGTAAGTGGTTTTTTCTTAGTCCACAAACTTTAACGGTTCATAGTGTCAGAACATGTCAGTAGCCGTATTTTTTAATTAAAATAAAAATCCTGATTTGAAATACCTGATTCATTGAACCATTGTTGTAATAAAAAAGCGCGATTAGGCTGATAGTTTTGCAATGTATTGTGAAGCTGTTGAATGCGGTCAATACGGAAACTACGAAAGGCATGACGCTTTTCACACCAGCCAAGTAACAGCCGAACCTCATTAAAATAGGCTAATGCCAATGGATAAATACGACGTTCAGAGGGCTCTTTTTTTCCATCGATATATTCAATGTTGAGTATTGATTGATCCTGAATTGCTTGACGAATTAATTGAGTGAAATGATTTTCACCTTGTTGAGGGCGATATTCACTACCGACTAACATCGGTGAGTTATGCAGGGCTTCTTGCATAGCAGAGGGTAATACATGTTGGATTTTATGAAATAGATTTTTGGCAGATTTGACCAAGTGTTCATCGCTATGGCGGCAAACCCATCGTAGTCCAAGCACTAAGGCTTCAATTTCTCCATGATCTAATTGCAGTGGAGGTAAGGCTAAGTCCTCGATAAGCACATAGCCTAGTCCAGCTTCACCTTGGATATTTGCGCCTTGTTCACGTAAGAGTTCAATATCTCTATAAAGTGTCCGAACGCTAATATCGAGTTCCTGAGCGAGATTCTGAGCGCTGACTGGATAGCGATATGAGCGTAATAACTGCATGAGGGTGATTAATCTATTTGAGCGCTTCACAAAGTAATATTCTGACAATAGGGGTATATATTTAAAAAAAATTATATATGATTTGTCATAATGGTGTGTTATCTGATGGATCTTTCTCCGCAGATTATTTGCTGGGTCAAACATGTATATGGATCACTGGTGATTGCTTGCAGTATTCAAACAAAATTATATTAAAAGCCTTATTACTTGCTCCATTGCCTTTATTATTTCTTCTGGCTGTGGCGTTGATTATTGCGAATCAAGAATTTAGCTTTTATTCGATCTTGGTTTTTTTCGCAGCTCATGCTGTGGTTTATTTGGCTTATTGTCTGTTCACCGTACCATTTTCATTTTTGATTTCTATGCTGTTGGCAAGATTATATTGGCTAAATTTTTTCAGTATTGTCATGTTTAGTGTATTGATAGCAGGGGTTTTTTTTCTTGGCTTTGGCTGGGCACATACGGGGAATATATCGAACCCGTGGTGGGATGTATTTACTGAGCCTTTTTCGATCGGGCTCGCCCTGATTGTTGCTTTTAGTTATTGGATGTTTTTAATTCGAGACAGAAGGGCGTCATAAACGATATTAAGCCTTGTTGAATTTAGCAGCCCCACAGTATGTCATGGAGCTGCATTGCTCTACTTGATCAATTATTTTTGACCTGTATGACCAAAACCGCCTGCACCACGATCACTTGCGACAAAGTCATCAACGATGTCGAATTGTGCTTGCATCACAGGAACAAGAACATACTGTGCTAGACGCTCACCTGGTTCTAAAGTGAAAGTTGTTTGTCCACGGTTCCAAACAGAAACCATTAATTCACCTTGATAATCAGAGTCGATTAAACCGACCAAGTTACCAAGAACGATGCCATGTTTATGACCAAGACCTGAACGTGGTAAAACCAAACCAGCATAGTTCACATCTTCAATATAGATCGCCATACCTGTTTTAACCAATACAGTTTGACCTGGCTCAATATTGATTGCCTCATCGACACATGCACGTAGGTCTAGACCTGCTGAACCTGTTGTTGCATAGCTTGGCATTGGCCAAGTTGAACCTAAGCGTGGATCAAGTACTTTTACTTGGACTTTCATAAATAAGGCCTGTGATAGATAAAAATAAAATTAAGGGAGAATTGCCTGTTCAAACTTAACGTTTGAGCAGGGCTTTTAAGTTTTGTAGATATTGCTGGGCTTGCTGTTTAGGATCAACATTTTCAGCGAGTTTCTTTTTACGGCCTAACCAATCAAGATCATCTTGTGGAAGCTCATCGAGGAAACGGCTTGGGGTCATTTGTTTCATTTGACCACCATTTTTACGTTGCTCGGCAAGCGTCAGGGTGAGTGCTTGTTGGGCACGGGTAATCCCAACGTACATCAAGCGTCGCTCTTCCTCGATGGTTTCTGCCGCAATCGAGTTTTTGTGTGGAAGCAATTCTTCCTCAAGCCCCATGATGTACACAAAAGGAAACTCTAGTCCTTTTGAGGCATGTAAAGTCAAGAGGTTGACCTTGTCCGTGTCTTCATCTTCTTGCTGCTGCTCTAGCATGTCCAACAGAACCATTTTACGGATGACACTTTCAATATTTCGTTCGTCAACATCTTCAGCACGGTTAATCAAGCTTTGAATACTGCTGTAGAGTACTTCAACGTTATCGAGCTTGGTTTTCTCTTGAGCTGGTGTTGCTGCTGTTTCCCTGAGATAGTCGATATAACCTGCTTCGTTCATCATTTGACGGATGATCGGCACAGGCTCGTCATCTTCTAATAACTCACGAGTATAGTTGTTGATAAAGTCTGAAAACTCTGCCAGTTGGCTTGTGGCTTTCTGCGGTAGGACCATACGTAAACGTTGATCACCAGCAGCAGATAACAGTGATAGATGATTTTCTTGTGCAAATAAACCGAGTTTTTCTAAGGTAACCGGTCCGATTGCACGTTTAGGTGTATTGATAATGCGTAAGAAAGCACTGTCATCTTCAGGATTAATAATAATCCGTAGATAACTCATGATGTCTTTGATTTCAGCTCGTGCAAAGAAAGATTGACCACCTGAAAGCTTATAAGGGATTTGCATTTGGCGTAGCTGTGTTTCAAGTACACGCGCTTGGAAGTTACCACGATAAAGTACGCAATAATCCTTCCAGTTTTTCCCATTCATCAGTTTATGGGTGAGCAGATCTTTAACGACACGTTCAGCTTCGTCATCATCATTACGACAGGTGATGACACGAATCACATCGCCATGACCCTTATCACTCCAGAGCTTCTTATCGAAGATATGTGGGTTGTTTTCAATTACATGGTTCGCTGCTTTTAAGATACGGCTGGTTGAGCGATAGTTTTGCTCAAGTTTAACCACTTTTAAATTTGGAAAGTCATCTTTGAGTAATGCCATGTTTTCTGGTTTTGCACCACGCCAAGCATAGATCGATTGGTCATCATCACCTACGGCGGTAAACTGTCCCATCACACCCACCAGCAGTTTGACCAAAATATACTGTGCTGTATTGGTATCTTGATACTCATCGACCAATAAATAACGTGTTTTATTTTGCCAGCGGTCACGAACCTCTGCATTTTCTTGGAGTAAGCGCGTAGGCAGAACGATCAAATCATCGAAGTCGACTGCGTTGTAGGCACGTAGATTGCGTTCATAAAGTTGATAGAGATGAGCAAATTGTACGTCTTCCTCAGTTTCACACGTACTATGTGCTTGTTCTGGCAAGATCAGATCATTTTTCCAATCGGAAATCTTTTTCATTGCCTTGGCAATCAAATCTTTACTTTCTGCACCCGATAAATTGTCGCGATGCATCAAATCCATCAAAATTCGTTTGCAGTCATCTGCATCTAAGATTGAAAAATTATTTTTAAGTGGTGTATTTTTCAGCTCCAAACGCAACATGTTTAGACCGAAGGTATGGAAAGTTGAAACCGACAAGCCTTTGCCTTGTTCTTTTGACAATAATTTACTCACACGTTCTTTCATTTCACGTGCAGCTTTATTGGTAAAGGTCATTGCGGTAATACGATAAGCTGGAATGCCAATTTGTTGTACTAAGTAGGCAATTTTACGAGTGATTACAGATGTTTTACCCGAACCTGCTCCTGCAAGTACTAACAAGGGTCCTTGAGTATATTTCATTGCTTCAAGTTGCTTGTCATTGAGTTGACTTGCTGATGACATAGTACCTCCTGTTTATTTCGGGCTTGATTATAGTCATCTTGCTGCGACTTGCCTAATGGAAAAAACCCCATCTCAGCCTTCCCCTTAAAAAAAGGGGAAGGGGGACAGAGAACCCGATCCCGACCTCCCCTTTAAAAAGGAGAAGAGGAAAATGTTATTTTAATGTTTCCAAATAACGATCTGCATCAAGTGCAGCCATACAGCCTGAACCTGCAGAAGTAATCGCTTGGCGATACACATCATCAGCCACGTCACCTGCTGCAAAAACGCCTGCTATAGAGGTCGCTGTTGCATTACCACGTGCACCACTAACTTCGATATATCCCTCACGAAGCTCAAGTTGTCCTTCAAACATTGAGGTATTAGGCTTGTGGCCAATTGCAACAAATAGACCTTGAACTTCAATGTCTTGTTTAGATTGATCGACTGTAGATTGAACGCGTACAGCAGTTACACCAGAAGATGCTTCACCAAGAACTTCATCTACTTGATGATTCCAAATGATGCTGATTTTACCTTCTTTTTCTTTTTCAAAAAGTTGGCTTTGTAGGATTTTCTCAGCACGTAAGCTGTCACGGCGGTGAACTAAAGTTACATGTGATGCGATATTGGATAAATATAAGGCTTCTTCAACTGCTGTATTACCACCACCTACAACCATAACTTTTTGGTTTTTATAGAAGAAACCATCACAAGTTGCACAAGCGCTGACACCTTGACCCATATAAGCCTGTTCAGACTCTAAACCGAGATACTGTGCTGTTGCACCTGTTGCAATGATTAGGGCATCACAGCTGTACTCTTCCATGTCACCTTTTAGTATGAAAGGACGTACGTTAAGATCAACTTCATTGATGTGATCGTAAATCATTTCTGTACCGAAACGTTCAGCATGTGCTTGCATACGTTCCATCAGCGCAGGACCAGTCAAACCTTCTGCATCACCCGGCCAGTTTTCAACATCAGTAGTTGTTGTTAATTGGCCACCTAATTGCATACCAGCAATTAATGTTGGTGATAAGTTGGCACGTGCTGCATACACTGCTGCACTATAGCCAGCAGGGCCAGAACCTAAAATGATTAAGCGTGAATGACGTTGGGCCATGAATTGTATCCTTATTCAAATTTTTAGTGATCTACGAAATTGCTAAAGATTATACGTGAAACTTACACTTTGTTGTGTGCTCGAAACTGGGTAATATTGATCACCATGATCGAAACTCGCTATGGGGTGCTACAGGTGGCTTGTGAGTCTGAAACAATTTAATATACAGTAAAAGAAACATGCACCTTTTTCGTTGAACAGGTGCATAATATAAAAAAATTTGCATTTGACCAAAACGATTCGTTTTAACATCACTAAATTGATGAATTAAAACCAACAGGACAGTATATGACCGCGGTGCAGAGTGTTTACCCACAACGCTTTTTAGTTACAATTTTCTTGATTTCATTTGGAATATATTTATTCCTAGCCACTGTGACTTATACACCATTTGATCCCGGCTGGATGCATATTTCTAGTGATACCCAACAGGTGTCCAATGCCAGCGGCGTGGTTGGTGCTTGGCTTTCAGATCTGCTCTTTGGTTTCTTGGGTTGGGCGAGTTTACTCATTCCAATTTTTGTTTTTCTCGAAGCCATACAAGTTTGGTGGCCACATAGCTTTTTAAGCCGTCCATTTCGTTATGCTGCTCAGTTTTTTATTATCCTGACTACTTCATCATTGTTAAATCTACTTTGGCATGTTCCAGCAGATACTTTGGATAATGCGTCAGGTGGTATCATCGGTTTTGAAATTGGTCAAGCATTAGAGGGCTTACTCACCGTTTATGGTGCTGTTATTTTCTTAGTTGCGCTGTGGTTGGTTTTGTTTACTCTGGCTTTTGGGATCCAGTGGAATCGTACTTGGGCAATGCTCAAAGCAACACCTGCATATTTACAAGAATTATTTTATAAAAATGTACCTGAGTCAGAGGCCGCTTATGATCGTAGTGACGTAAAGCCTGAAAATGCAAAAAATAAAGAAAGTATTGCAAAAGTGACAGCGGTGGCTGCAGCAAGCACTGAGGCTGTTGCAGCAGAGAAAGCCGCAGTCACTGCACAAGACATACAACCTCAGCAGGATGTTGCAGCACAGCAGTTGTTTGATGACATGTTGCATTATGAACAACAGCATTCTAAAGAGAGTCAAGCTGTAACAGACATTGATGATGAGCAACTTGAACAGACGATTGCCAAGGCACATGCATTAGAAAAAGATACACAGCGTGTAGTGCCAACAGGGGAGGTCTGGAAAGCATTACACCAACCGAATAATCATAAAACTGAGATCGATGCGCTGTTGCGTGCAGCTCAAGATGAAACAGCAGAAGCATCTGCAAGTTCACTGGTGACCAGTGCAGCAGGTGTGACTGTCGCTGCTGCTGCCCATACAGCTGCTGGTGCAGATTTAAATGGTCTAGATTGGGATAATGATCAAATCTTTGATGAGTTACTTGCTGCAGTACCAAATGCAAAAGCGCAAAGCAATGCGACAACTCACTCAGTTGAACAAGAAGCTACAGCGCAACACGCAGCCTCACAACCAGCTGAAACTGCTGTGCATCAAGCGCCTACACAAGCGGAGTCTTTGGCTTCTGAGCTCGATGAGCTGGCAATGTTGGCTGATCAGCAAGATGCCTACATAACGCCATCTGAACCTGAAGTGCCAGTGGCAGCAGTGCAAACTGCAAAAATTAGTTCTTATGCACAGTCAACACCTTTCGTTCGTGCTGAAGTTCAAACTAATCTGAGCAGTTCAATCTCTGATGAAGAAAAGCAACGTGTTGCCGTAGATAAAGATGCGTTTCGTAATGCATGGCAAGAAACAGCAGGTGTACCAGAAGATGAACAAGACACACTGCTTGAACTGGAGGATGAGTTTGATGCGCCGCTGACTGACTCGATGGGACGTCCAATGTCGCGTGCCATGCAAGTTGCACATAAGCGTTTGGATTTACCGCCTTTACCGGGCCTTGAGTTACTTGATGACGTTGATCCAAATAAAAAAGTCAATTTCACTGCCGAGCAGTTGTCACGTTTGTCTGAACTACTTGAAATTAAATTACAAGAGTTCAATGTAAAGGCCAAAGTGATTGAAGCGCAGCCAGGTCCTGTAGTGACACGTTTTGAGTTAGATTTGGCTCCTGGGGTAAAAGCCTCTAAGGTGACCAATATTTCTCGTGACTTAGCACGCTCGATGTCGATGGCTTCAGTTCGTGTGGTAGAGGTGATTCCAGGTAAACCCTACATTGGTATTGAAGTTCCAAACAGTAGCCGTGAAATGGTGCGTTTAACTGAATTATTACAATTACCAGAATACCGCGATCCGAATGCATTAATTTCTATGGCAATGGGTAAAGATATTTCAGGTAATCCTGTCCTGACGGACTTGGCTAAGGCACCCCACATGTTGGTTGCGGGTACAACAGGTTCGGGTAAATCTGTAGCAGTCAATGCCATGATTTTATCAATGTTGCTCAAATATACCCCTGATCAATTGCGTTTGATTTTAATTGACCCGAAACAATTAGAATTAGCCAACTATAATGATATTCCGCATCTATTAACGCCCGTTGTAACCGACATGAAAGATGCAGTTAATGCACTGAACTGGTGTGTAAATGAGATGGAACGTCGTTATAAGCTGATGTCTTTCTTGAAGATTCGTAAAATCAGTGACTATAACCGCAAAGTCGAAGAAGCTTTGGCCAATGGTGAAGATCTAATAGATCCAACGTGGAAGCCAAGTGATTCTGCAACTCAAGAGCGCGCGCCACGCTTAACTCCACTGCCTATGATCGTGATCGTGGCGGATGAGTTTGCCGATATGATTATGCAAGTTGGTAAAAAAGCTGAAGAAATGATTACTCGTTTGGCACAAAAATCACGTGCTGCCGGGATTCATTTACTCCTTGCGACACAACGTCCTTCTGTTGATGTCATCACAGGTTTGATCAAAGCCAATATTCCAACACGTGTTGCACTGCGTGTGAACAGTAAAATTGACTCCAGAACGATTTTAGATGCTGGTGGTGCAGAAGATCTTTTGGGTCATGGGGATATGTTATTTCTCGGACCCGGTAAGATTGAACCTGAACGTGTACATGGGGCATTCATTGCCGATGATGAAGTGAATCGTATTTGTGATGCGTGGCGTGAACGTGCCTCACCTAACTATGTCGATGAAATTTTGACTCCATATGATGAAGAACCTACCAGTCGTGGATTTGAAGAAGGTGATGCGGGTAGTGATCGTGATGCCTTATATGATCAATGCGTGGCATTTGTACTTGAGACACGCCGTGCTTCAACTTCATCGCTACAGCGTAAGTTTAGTTTAGGTTATAACCGTGCAGCACGTATTATCGATCAAATGGAAGAAAATGGTATTGTGAGTAGCATGGGTGCTAATGGTAAGCGTGATATTTTAGTTTAATGCCTCTTTAGTTTTTTAGAGTAAAATCAAAGCCATGTAAGTTGCATGGCTTTTTTACATGGTTATTGAGATTAATGAATATTTGAAGAATAAAGTTATATGATTAAATAGTAATCAAATAAACTCATGTGCATTTGGTTTAACTTTATAAAATCTAAAGAACTATATTTGATTTTTGAACTATTGATGCAAGAAATTCTTAAAATAAACTTGCTTGTTGTTAAGTTTGCGTAATAAATAATAGTTTATATGTTAATATATTTGCATAATAAGTAAGTTTAAGAGGCTCTCTTGAGCATCAATATTTTGCATGCCTTATGTGCAATGCTTTTACAAATAACAGTATTTTTTTCATCTACAGGGATTGGTGCTTTCTCTACTGCTTTTTCCCATAGCAGCACTGTAATACAACAAAAAGAGGTGTTGTTTCAAAGTGGTAGTAACAGTGAGCACATTGAACAAATACAACCCAAAGGGCAGCTTGATTTTTGGTTGTTGCCTTTAGAACAAATTAACAGGGCTGATCTATTATTTTGCAGTGCTTATACACCTTTTGCATTTGTTGTCTTCAAGGGTGCTTCGGCTATTTTTAAACAAGTTTATCGGCAGATGCTGAGATTTAGGACTGTATTTCAACAGATTTACTTTGCACTTAAACGTTATGCATTGTTGTTACAAACTAGGCAACCTTTGATGCGCTCTCATGCACTGTATGGAATCCGCTAAAATAAAGAATTTTTTGTAAAAAAAATAGCGACGTATTGTCGTTAAATTTCAAAGCGCTCAATAGCTTTTGCTACATGAGGTAGTGCGGCTCTTGAATGTAATTAAAATAATAAATTGAGTTTTAATAATGTCTATTTCACAAACTTTCAATACTGGAAAATCACAACCTACAGCACGTGTTTTGTTAATCAAATATCGTTTGACTGTACTTTATCGTTTTGTCGTCGCTGTATTTGGTGGATATTTATTGGCGACGGTCAGTGCTCTTTATATTTTAGAACTTTGTCAGCCAGTATTGGCCAGTACTGTACTTGCTGCAACGATGCTTGCTTTTGTGATTCATATGATCACGTTTTTGATGGTGTTTATTAGTCGTTCTAGCAGTTATGCCTGTCTTTGTGTGGTCGTACCCAGTGCGTTCTTCTATGCATGTTTATTGATCATACAAGGGTAGGTGAACTATGCGTATAGATGGAAAAACAGAAACGCCTCGTCAGTCGATGTCTTGGCTGCATGGTTGGCTGGGTATTTTGGCGGGGTGTCTGTTGTATGTGATATTTTTCACAGGAAGTTTAAGTTTTTATCAAAAGCAATTGAACTTATGGTTACAGCCTGAGTTGCATCAGTCCTTGCTTAATAGTACTCAGCAGCAACAATTAAACTTTGCTTTGGCACAGCTGAATAAAACTGATCCACAAGCCAGTAGCTGGCAAATTATGTTACCCAATACAGCTCAACCTACGATTAACGTCAGTAGCTTGGCACATGGTGAATTGCCAACTCGACATGAGAAACCGAAACAAACGCTACTCGATGCGACCACAGGGCAGGTGTTGACACCTCGTAATACAGCAGGGTCAGAGTTTATCTCTGTTTTACATTTTCAGCTCTATGGTCTACCCCATGTATTGGGACGCTGGATAGTTGGCTTGGCGACCTTATTGATGCTGGTGGCCTTGATGAGCGGTATTGTGATTCACAAAAAAATCTTTAAAGAGTTCTTTGTCTTTCGCCGCGGTAAAGGTTTACGGAGTTGGCTTGACGGTCATAATCTTGCTGCGGTTTATAGTGTGCCATTTCAACTGATGATCAGTTTTAGTGGCTTGTTATTGTTGGCTTATACCTTGATGCCTTGGGCAATTGATCAAGTTTATCCGCAAGGTAAATCTGCCTTTGTTGCGGCATTACAGCAAGAGCAGCTTGGGCAACAGCAGACAACAAAGTTAACTTTACAGCCCCAGCACAAAGCACTTGATGATTTATCGGTAAAGTCACAGCTCGAATTTAAACACATGCCCGATTTGACCATGTTGCTGACCCAAGTACAACAGCAGTGGCCAGACAACCCTGTTGCTGCTGTGCTCATTAAAAACCCCAATACTGCGCAAGCACAAATAGAGTTTAGGGCACGATATAGTGAAGACCTATTCAAGCTCAAATCTGTTCCTAGCCTGAAATTTAATGCAATAACAGGAACAGCACTTCCGACAACAGAGATGCACACTCCAGTAGCAGCTTCTATTTATAATTTTATGTTGGCCTTACATCGGGCCAGTGGCAGTGATGCTGCACTCAGAGCTTTGTTGTTTTTTTCAGGTTTGATGGGCCTATTGATGATCGTGTCAGGTCAAGTCCTCTGGGTGGTCAAGAAACAGGGGATGAGTAAAGCTCAAAATAATAACTATGGACTTCGCTTGATGCAGTGCTGCAACGTCGCAGTGATACTGGGACTGATCTTAGCCTGTGTGGGTTATTTATACGCAGCACGTTTAATCCCAAGCCAAGTTACTGAGCGTCGTGAACTGGAAATTCAGATATTTTTCATCGTATGGTTATTGAGTTTTATCCATGCTGCCTTTAGGAAACATCGTCAGGCATGGCTTGAGCAACTGGTGTTACTGGCGGTGTTATTGGGCTTACTTCCTGTGTTAAATGCATTGAGTGGAGGGATGCCACTTTGGCTGAGTCTCTCACTAGGACAATCTGCTGTTGCTGGGATAGATCTTGCTGCCATGGTTTTTGCCATCATCATCATATTTATTTTTTATCATCTTAAGCGGCATCAAGGACAACCACGATCCAAAGCCAAAGCACGTGTAACAACGACTGATGCAAGGGAGCAGCGCTAATGTTTATTTGCATGGTTATTGGAAACCTCTTATATGCCTTGGGGTGTTTCGTATGTGCGATGCCAAAACATCAACCGGATATTTTTAATGTATGTTTGACTAAATTCAGTATTTATTCACTTCGAATTATTGGTTGTTTGGATCTACTACTTACTTTAATTCAGTGTGTTGGGGAGTCTGATGCTTCTATGGGGGTGGCAACATTTCTTGTAAGTTTAACGCTTGCTGCAGTTTTGGTGATGCTAACACTGAGTTATCAAGCGCATAGTTTTATTCCATGTGTGCTTGGTCTTAGTCTATTTCTAAAGTACTTTTCAACATTGTTTACAGGCTGAAAGTAAAAAAAACCCACCGAGGTGGGTTAAATGTTCAAGGTACAACTAAATGAAAGGCTATTACAGCGTATTTTCACCCCTTGTACCATTAGACTTTAGGCTGACTTGCAGTTTTTTGTGGTTTTTTAGAGAGTTAAGCTTTTTTAAGCGCAATATTTTCAAGGGCTTTACGCAAATAGACATCAAGATCTTCTTGGCGTAGTAACCACTGTACATAGTCAGCAGGTAGATCCTGAATCAAACTACCACGGTGTTTACCAAAGTTTAAAGTACGTGGAATACGTGCATCTTCTGAAGCGAGGTATAACTGTTCCATAGATTGAATCTTTAAGTGATGAACAATGTGCAACAAGATATTCGCAGTCAAAATAATATCAGCATCAGCGCGGTGTGCACCTTTAAGCATATCGCGTGCTTTACTGCTACCTTGGCTAATTTGGTAAATCAAAGCAGAAATATTGTGTGCTTCAGCATCAGGCCAAACATGACGAGCTAAAGCTAAAGTACAGATGGCTTTGATATTGCTACAGTCTACGCCACACTTTTCAATAGCTCGAATGTCATAATCTATATTGTGTCCAATAATGTATTGCGTTTCACTGGGTAAAGTAAAACTAGAATAGTCAGGTTGCCCAACTAAATCGCTCTCCAAGATGTGGTGTACAGCCATGGATGCATAGGAAATTTTTTCATGACCAATACTAAAGAGCTGATCGTAGATATGATGTCGATCTAAACTAAGTTTGGCATTTTCTATGCTCACAGGAGCATAAGCAATTTCGATGGGTAAACCGTTCAGTGTATGTGTTTCTGTATCTAAAATAATGGCATGCATAGCGATCGATCTGGGTATTGAATGCACTCAATGTAACCGAACTGTGTTGTCCATACAAATACTGCCTTACAGCTTGGTGTTTGTATGAGCAAATTGTTGTGAAAATCACAGTATTTTGTTTTAAAAAACTTATCAATAATCACCAGAGTACAGCGATTACATCATTTTTATTGCCAAATTTATGCTCAGAATCTTTTTTGTTGAATATTGAATAAAGTTCGTTCTGCTTAATGCTCAACTTCATGTTACAATGTGCACCAAACTGAGCACGGCTTAACCGCCTTTGATAATTAGGATTTCGCTAATGTTTGCCAATATCTCTATTTCTGAATTTGACCCAGAATTAGCTCAAGCCATCTCTGCTGAAGATGCACGCCAAGAAGCGCATATTGAGCTTATTGCTTCTGAAAACTACTGCTCTCCAGCTGTAATGGAAGCACAAGGTTCTAAGCTCACCAACAAATATGCCGAAGGCTATCCTGGCAAACGCTATTATGGCGGTTGCGAATATGTAGACATTATTGAACAATTAGCGATTGATCGTGCTAAAGAGTTGTTTGGTGCTGACTATGCAAACGTTCAACCACATGCTGGCTCACAAGCTAACTCTGCTGTTTACTTGGCATTGTTAAACCCAGGCGATACTGTTTTAGGTATGAGTTTGGCACACGGTGGTCACTTGACTCACGGTGCAAAAGTTAGCTTCTCTGGTAAAACATATAATGCAGTTCAATACGGTCTAAACGCTGAAACAGGCGAGATCGATTATGAAGAAGTTGAACGCTTAGCGCTTGAGCACAAACCACGCATGATCGTTGCTGGTTTCTCTGCATATAGCCAAGTGGTAGATTGGCAACGTTTCCGTGATATCGCGGATAAAGTTGGTGCTTATTTATTTGTAGATATGGCACACGTTGCAGGTTTAGTTGCTGCAGGTGTATACCCAAGCCCAGTACAAATTGCTGACGTGACAACTACGACTACACATAAAACATTGCGTGGTCCACGTTCAGGTTTGATCTTGGCCAAAGCAAACGAAGAAATCGAGAAGAAATTACAATCAGCTGTATTCCCTGGTAACCAAGGTGGTCCTTTGGTTCATGCGGTTGCAGCGAAAGCAATTTGTTTCAAAGAAGCAATGTCTCCTGAGTACAAAGCTTACCAACAACAAGTTGTAAAAAATGCTCAAGCGATGGCAAAAGTACTGATCGAACGTGGTTATGACGTGGTATCAGGTGGTACTGAAAATCATTTGTTCCTGTTGTCTTTGATCAAACAAGACATTACTGGTAAAGATGCTGATGCTTGGTTAGGTGCTGCTCACATCACTGTGAACAAAAACTCAGTTCCAAACGACCCACGTTCTCCATTTGTGACTTCTGGCGTACGTATTGGTACACCTGCTGTGACTACACGTGGTTTTGGTGAAGCAGAAGTCACTGATCTTGCAAACTGGATCGCTGATATCCTAGATAGCAAAGGTGATGACGCTGTAATTGAAGCTGTTAAAGCTAAAGTTGCAGTTGTATGTGCAAAATATCCTGTATACGCAGCTTAAGCCTTCAGCTTAAAATCGTATGCTGAAAAGGCTCCTTATGGAGCCTTTTTTAAATTTTGTTTACAGATTTAAACGGTAAAGATGAGGTATATTTTAGTTCATTCATCACAAATACAATGGAACTATAAATTATGCTTGATCAGCAACTAAAAAATCTATTACGACACACAGATATTACCTTTCAAGCACCTAGCTTTGATGCTATTGAAGTTAAAGATGCAGCAACGGGCGTAAGCTTGGCATGGGTTAAAAAACATGACAGAGCAGATGTTGAAGCAGCCATTGTACGTGCTGAACATGCTCAAGCGTTATTTAAGCAACAGAGTGCTTTGCAGCGTGCTGATCTGATGATGGCTTGGTATCAGCTCATCTTAAAACATCAACAAGATTTGGCTCAGATTTTAACTGCGGAACAAGGTAAGCCCTTATCTGAAGCCAATGGTGAAATCAAATATGCAGCATCATTTATTCGCTGGTTTGCAGAACAAGCACGACGTATAGATGGTGATGTGATTACACCAGTACAGTCACAGCAACGTTTATTAGTTTTAAAACAAGCTATTGGGGTTACCGCTGCGATCACGCCGTGGAATTTTCCAGCGGCAATGATTACCCGTAAAATAGCTCCAGCGTTGGCAGCTGGATGTTCAATGCTGATTAAACCGGCAGAGCAAACGCCATTAAGTGCCTATGCTTTAGAGGTTTTAGCCATGCAAGCTGGTTTGCCTCGTGATGTGATGATCACCTTAAGTGGTGATTCTGTAGATGTCGGTCAGACCTTATGTGAAAGTCCAATCGTACGCAAATTAAGTTTCACAGGTTCAACAGAAGTTGGGCGAATACTCATGCAGCAATGTGCTCCCACCATTAAAAAACTTTCACTTGAACTTGGTGGTAATGCGCCGCTCATCGTATTTGATGATGCAAACATTGAGCAAGCTGTGAAAGGCATCATGAACAGTAAGTACCGTAACAGTGGCCAAACTTGTGTTTGTGCCAATCGGATTTATATACAAGATGGTGTTTACGATGCTGTGAGTCAACGTGTGATTGAAGAAGTGGCTAAATTGAAGATGGGTGATGGTCGTCTTGCTGATGTTACGCAGGGACCTTTGATTGATGAAGATGCGATTATTAAAGTTCAATCACACATTGAAGATGCTATAGATCAAGGTGCAAAACTTGCAATAGGTGGGAAGCGTTTAGCTCCTGACAACACCTTCTTTGAACCAACTGTATTAACGCATGTGACGCAATCCATGCGTGTTGCACGTGAAGAGACCTTCGGTCCTTTGGCGGCGTTATTCCGTTTTAAAACAGAAGATGAAGTCATTCAAATGGCGAATGCAACTGAATTTGGATTGGCAGCTTATCTCTTTAGCCAAAATACGGCCAGACAATGGCGAGTAGGTGAGGCACTCGAATACGGTATGGTGGGGATTAATACCGGTTTGATTTCTAATGAAGCCTCATCTTTTGGTGGGATCAAACAATCTGGTTTAGGCCGCGAAGGTTCTCAATATGGTATAGAGGATTATTTAGAACTCAAATACATGTGTATTGATCTATCCGAATAAATCTAATCGTTTAAAGGCCCAGAATTTCTGGGCTTTTTTAGTGAGCAGTAGTTTGAAAATACTCATCACTTGGCATCTCTAGGCTTGGTGTGATGTTTCGTGCAGTCAGGGGTTTACCACAGCATTGACAAAGCATAACAGCCTGAGTTTTTTCGCCACAGTCGTTATGAATATAAGTAATGATTGGAAAGTTTTTTTCTTCATTCATCCAGCGATTGCCCCATGTGGTTAAGGCCATAATCACAGGGTAAAGGGCGAGTCCTTTTTCTGTCAGTTTGTATTCGTAACGTTTAGGAGCTTCCTGATAAAGGACCTTGCGCAAAATACGATGTTCAACCAAACGATTTAAACGTTCAGTCAATAAATGTCGAGTTATCCCGAGCTGTTTATGAAAGTCATCAAAACGACGTGTACGCATAAAGGCATTACGAATAATCAATAAAGTCCAACGGTCTCCCATAATGGAGAGACTGCGTGCTATTGGACAATTCATTTCGCCTAATTCATTCCATTTCATTTTGGACTCTCAGGGTGGATTAATCATCAGGGTGTAGGAAGCTTAATTTAACATAAAAGCTTCCTTACTTTCTGTTGTATTTAGCGGCAACATCAGCCTTATAACAAGTGTTGTGTTAAAAATGGCAGTACACGTGCTTGATACTGTTCAGGTTGGTCACGATAAATATGCGTGTGTTCCGCAGATTGTACTGTATGTAACTCAACAGATGTATGTGGTTCCAGTGCAGCTTTTAGTTTATGGCCAAAAATTGGTGGTGTATAGATGTCGCTTTCGCTATACATCAACAAAATTGGAGGTTTTTGCTTGATTTGACCAGATTTTCTCAGTGGATTAAGTTCCCGATTAAATTTTGGTACGACGATATTTGATGCTTGTAGTACAGCATGTGCAACAGGATAGTGTTTCCAGAACTCTGGTAGGGTTGGGAAGACACCTTCAAGCACTGCCATTTTGTATGGGTGATTTGCTTGAGCAAGTGAACAAAGTCCCCAAGCTGCTCCAAATGACGCACCAATCAGTCCTACATTTAATTCAGGCGCTTTGTTCTGTGCAAATACACCTGCTGCATAGACATCATTCGGGTACTGAAAAGAAAAGCCTTGGCTTTCCCCAAATCCATTCGCATCATAAATTAAGACATTATAGCCATTTGCAATAAATAAGTCGGCATGTCCATAGCGCAGCCAAAAAGCTTTTGCTGATTTACCCATTGGGTGAGCAAGTACTACGGTTGCTTTGGCATTTTCTGCAGATTTCCAATATCCAGCGAGAGCATGTTGAGCGCTGACGGGAATAGAAACAGCTTCCCAGCCTTGTTGGGGAATTGCTTGTGGCCATGTCCAAGGCACTTCAAAACGACCAAAAAAAGGTTTACGTAAAATTCGATGGGCAAGTTGTTTCATAGTTATGTTTTTTTGCATAAGGAAAATTTGATTATAGATTTATAGTTCTAAAATGGAACTAACATTTGTTGCATATTTTTGACTCAGGCGTCATTTGTAAATCATCGGTGTACTGTGTTTTTTATAAAATGTAGTTTTTCTAAATAGTTTTGAGTATTTTTGGACTGTTTTAAGGTTTATTATAGCTCTTTGTTTGGTGTGGGTAAATAATAAAGTGTTTTTCGTAAAAATTTGTTTGACTCTTTATCTGAATTACAAGATTATGCAGTCATTGGCTAAGCGGTATGAAAATTTAAAAAAAATTACCCTAGACCAAATAATGAAGATCCTTTAAAGGGTGACTTTACCTCTATTTTACGACGGTTCGTTTTAAGAGGCGGGGCAAATATAAAAATTGAATAGGAATAAACTGAATGAAAAAAATGCATTACGTTCTCATGCTTATGGGTTTAGCGCTTTTTTCTACAACCACAACATTTGCAAAATCCGAAGCAAGTTTAAGAGCTGAAGGTGGGATCTCTGGTTATGGTGGTGCGATCCTTTATCATGTTCATCCCACTGTAAATTTAGTACTTGGTTATAATGGGGGCGGTATAAGCTGGAAGAATCAATTGAGCATCTTAGGTGCTCAAACGGATCTCAAGGTTGAAAATGACGTGTCATATTTTAATATCAATTACTATCCATGGGGAAAGAGTGATAATCCATGGTTAAGTGCTTTATATACCAGTATAGGTATGGGCTATGTCGATAATAAATATAACCTTCATCGTAACTTTAGACTAGGTGAAAAACGTCCAGGAATATTAAACAATTCATTTTTTCCAAAAAACAAAGAAGTCGATGTCAGGGGCTATGTTGATTTTTCTAATGGTATTTCGCCATATTTTGGCTTAGGGTTTTCACCACAGCTCAACGAGCATAGGGGAGTATTTACTGAGGTCGGGCTGTATTATGTGGGTGAGGCAACAGCACATGTAACACACATAAATAAGCACAAATTACCTGGTTTCGTACCTGCAAATTTTACAACGTTTAAATTAGGAAATCATAACTTTGTTGCATGGTCTCCTGTGGCTAAAACAGGAGTAACATATAGATTTTAATGCACGATTAGAAGTTTGACGAAGATAGTATTGCTTGTGGTGTGATGTTGAAAATTTAATAACAATAAACGTAGAGAAAAGCCCTGACTTTATAACAATAAACTTGATGCTGTATTCATCAATAGATGCTTTTAGAACTCAATAAAAATAAATGGTAGGCTTTATAATAAATCTCCATACCAAATTTTTAAATAAAAAACTCCGTAATCTTACGGAAGAAACTGGATTCAGAAGTCTGCTATTTCTATTGACTCTACAACAATCATCTAAGGAATAGTCGATGTCTAAAAAAATTGGGTATGTATGGAATACATTATATAGCTGGGTCGATACCGGTACAGGTGGTTTATTGAGTGCGAATCTTAGTGCACGTATACAGCCAAGTTATCAACATCTTTCACATCCTGATACCAAAAGACGCTTTAATGAATTGGTACACACTTCTGGTCAAATTGATTATTTGACACTTGTTAAAGCCAAGGCTGCTACAGATGAAGACATTTTACGTGTTCATACTCTTGAAATGCTAAATAAAGTTAAACAACTCAGTGCCTTAGCTACTGGTGGAGTTGCAGACGATGGTGTAACAAATATTGGCAATGGCGGTATTGAAATAGCCTATTTATCGGCAGGTGGGGCAATAGAACTCACCAAGAAAGTGGTTAATGGTGAATTATCTACGGGCTATGCACTAATTAATCCACCAGGTCATCATGCAACCCGTAGTGAAACGATGGGCTTTTGCTACTTTAACAATACTTCTGTGGCTGCAGCGTATGCTAAAGAGGTATTAGGGCTAAAACGAATTGCGATCGTTGATTGGGATGTGCACCATGGTAATGGTACACAAGATATTTGGTATAAAGATTCATCCGTATTAACCATCTCAATTCATCAAGATCGTTGCTTCCCATCAAACTCAGGTTTTATTGATGAACGTGGTGAATCGGATGGTTTTGGTTATAACCTCAATATTCCTTTGCCACCAGGGAGTGGTAATGCTGCTTATCAATATGCATTTGAAACTGTAGTGATTCCAGCATTGAAACAATATCAGCCTGAGTTGATTATTGTTGGTTCAGGCTTTGATGCAAGTATTCTCGATCCATTATCTAGAATGATGGTGTTGGCTGATGGCTTTAAAGCGATAACTCAACAGGTCTTAAATTGTGCAAATGAGATTTGTGAAGGTAAAATTGTCTTTGTACAAGAGGGTGGATACAGTCCACATTATGTGCCATTTTGTGGACTTGCAGTGATTCAAACCCTGACAGGTGTTGAAACCGTTGCTGACCCATTTAAAGAATTTGTCGGCTCTATGGGCGGAGATAAGTTACTCGATCATGAGAAGCAGGTTGTTGATCAACTCATCCCTTTCATTAAAGATATTCAGTAAATAAACCAGACTGCTTGAGAAATCAGGCAGTCTGTGTTGTTTGGTGGCTCAGTTTTTCTAAAATAAGCCCATTTTCATCTAAGATGTAGATTCCATGAACGACAGCGAATACAGCGGCTTCTATACGATTATTGACTTCTAACTTTCGATAAATAGAGGCTACATGTGAATTTATCGTGCGCTCACCACGCACTAATTTCTTCGCAATTTCTTTATCTGATAATCCTACGATTAAAAAACTGAGTACGATTATTTCTTTTTTGGTGAGCTTAAATGGAAGCTTACTTGGGCTTAGGTCTAGAATGAAATTTTCATTTGGTAATTTTAGAACACAAATTTTATAAATCATATTATTCATTAAGAAATAACCTGATTTTAATTTATGAAAAGTTTTAGAAAATATTTTTTCTACTTCTGTTTTAATGCTATTTAAATTATGGTTTAGTGATTCAATAGCAAAACCATTTTTTTCATTAAAAATATAAAATTTATATTTATTTACCCAGTATTCAAAAAAATTTGTTTGCTTAAACCATTGAAGAATGATCGAACGAAAATTATATACAAGCATTTGTATACAAGAGTTAAAGTTGTTTGCAGAGAAAGATGAGAAATGAACTAAGCCTATATAATTTCCCTCATCATTGAGCTCTAAAGTCATACCGTCATGAAAACCATATTTATTTAAATAGTCTTTATAAATAGATGACTCGGTAAATGCAGGAGATATTAAAGTTTCAGATGCAGAAATTGAAAGTGGCAGTTCATTGTCTTGTGCGAGTATTTTACTAAAGCCTGGAGGGTATATTTTGGGGAAATCATAAGCCAATGACTCTGCACAAGGTCTGTTATAGCCTGTACTAAAAACTTCATAATGTTTTTGATTTTGTTTAGAAAACCATAAAATTTGTATGGCATCGAAGTGGAAAAAAGAACGCATAATTTTGATGATATAATCCATTATCTTATCTCAAATAAGCCGACAATCCATGTGTAATTTAAGCATAGGGTTTTTTAAGATAGACTGCAATCAGTCAAAAAATAAACAACATAAAAATTTCAGCATCGTAAATTTTTTTCATGAAATATTAGTAGTACACGACTTTTTCCTGAACCGTAGGGTCCCGTAATTGCTATATTCTTAATTTTGTCTTGTGATAAAGAAAATTTGAGCATATTTGAATAGGCATTATCTTTATCGGCATCAGGAACGGAGGGTAAATAAAGGTAATGCTCTTTACCATCTATTTCCGATGACTTTATAATTCTTTTAATTTGAATGAATGATTTAGTGATTTCATTCTAAATTAAGGTAATTTTTAAATACTTATATTTTTACATTATATTAATCACATGAATAATATTAAATGATATTTTATCTATTTATTTTAAATAATATATGTCTTGTTATTCAAAAAACCGCCATTAATGGCGGTTTTTTTTT
>NZ_BBRX01000038.1 GCF_000829675.1 Acinetobacter rudis | reverse complement strand
GGGGGCTTTGCTCACATTATTTGCGACGACTTCAATGGGGATCTATATGGCTACCATATCGAAGTCAATGCCGCAGTTTGGTTTGTTGATGATGCTAGTGTTGATTCCGATGCAAATGCTATCTGGAGGTTTGACTCCAAGAGAAAGTATGCCTGAGTTCGTGCAACAAGTGATGTTAGTTGCGCCAACAACACACTTCGTTTCTTTGGCACAAGCTATTCTTTATCGTAATGCTGGTTTTGATGTGGTCTGGCCATCTTTTCTCTGCTTAATTGCAATTGCCTCAGTATTTTTCTATGTGGCTTGGAAACGATTCAAAGACACGATTCACACAATGGCTTAATCTGTTTGAAGGGCAAGCTGTTATATTTACAGCTTGCCTTTTTTTTCAAATAAAAAATTAAAATGAATCGAGCATGTTGAAAGATTCATAAGTAAATCGTCAACGTTGTCGAATGATGTAGAGGGTATTGCATGCTGCAAATTATCGCAGAGCTATGTGGGGGTGTTGGTTTATTCCTCATCGGTATGACTTTACTGACCGATAGCCTTAAATCAATTGCTGGTAATACATTAAAAGCACTATTAACCAAGTTTACTGCAAATAAATTTAAAGCCATGCTGTCAGGGATTGGCTTAACTATTTTAGTCAATTCATCTACAGCGACGACTGTAGCAACGATAGGTTTTGTCAGTGCAGGTGCGCTCACGTTTGCACAGGCAATTGGGATTATTATTGGTGCCAATATCGGCACAACCAGTACCGGTTGGTTGGTGGCTTTTGTCGGACTCAAGTTCTCCATTTCAATGTTTGCTTTACCTTTAATTGCACTTGGGGCGATTATCAAGTTGCTGTGTAAAGATCGCTTAGCATTGTTTGGTTTAGTGATTGCTGGTTTTGGTTTGATTTTTTACGGTATTGATGTGTTACAAGCAGCAATGGCGGGTTTTTCAGAACAAAGTGATTTTACATTATTGGCTTATTCGGGCTTTTGGTCAAAAATATTACTGGTATTGATTGGCGTTGTTATGGCGATGGTTTTACAGTCGTCGACTGCCGCAATTACCGCAACCATGGCCGCATTAGCCAGTGGTGCAGTAGATTTTCCTCAAGCCTTATTTATGGTGATTGGGCAAAATGTTGGCGCAGTAAGTATCACAGTTTTGTCTGTGATTGGCGCATCAATTAATGCAAAACGCACTGTAGCTGTCAATGTGATTTTTAACTTAGTTAGTGCAGCAGTTGCTTTTATACTGTTGGCACCTGCTTTTATTGCTTTAACTCAACAGGTCGCTTATTTTCAAGACTTTGATGCTGTTATTTTACTCGCGATATTTCATACCGCCTTTAGTTTAATGGGTGCGGCTATTTTCATGCCGATGATTAAACAACTTGAGGCATTTGTGATTCGTATATTACCTGATGATTCTCCTTCGATCTTGGCATGTCTAGATGAGACCAGTTTGCAAGTTCCAAGTGCAGCATTACAGTCTGCTCGACAGGTGGTTCATTATTGTCTATTTGAGATTTTCAGTATTTTACGATTATTGATTAAAGAAGGTATATTGCCTAAACAAAAGCAGCTCGATGAACTTGACCAAGTTATTGCACAGGTTGAAGAGTATCTAGAGAAAATTGCACTGGTTGGACACAGTGAATTAAAAAAGAGTTTTTTAGCTTTATTAAGAGTAATGATCTATGTCCGTGTACTACGAAGTGATTTAGAGCATATGGAATATGGCTGCTTACTTCGTACTCAACCTATGGTATATCAGTTGGCCTTAGACTATGTCCATATTATTGATAACTATATGGAGTACGGTATGAATCTTACAGATCTAGAGTTAATTAGTCATTTAAGAGATGAGCTGAACAATTTAAAAAAATGGACCAGTAATCATCGTGCCGAGATTCGATTAAAACTCATGGAATATAGTGAAGTACATCAACTAAGTGCAGCGAAGGGACTGGAATTATTGGCTGCACAGCGTTGGATGGATCGCTTGATTGCTCACAGTTATCGTTTTTCCAATGTACTTTATGAAAGTATAGATGAGGGCCATTAATCATTATATTGTTATGAAGATAAACGATATCGTTTGATATTTAGGATAATGTGTTCTAAAAATTAAATAAATAAGTCAGTTTATATACATTACAATGTTCAACATGAAGAGCTAAGTTTTGAGCCACACTTCCCAGAGTGTGGCTTTTTTTTTCGCTGATAGATTGCGTCTGGTTAATTTTTTAATTGGCTGGCTTTTTCATTTTCATAAAATTGAGCAAGCTTGACTGCTGGGGATTGATTTAAATAGGCCAAGGCTTGTTCAGTATTTCCTTCATCAATAGGGTGGAAAGCTGGTGACATCCAACGAATTGTTGATTTGGTTAAAAAACTAAAAGTCGGGATATTTTGAGTTTTACGACCCACACTTTCAATTTCTATTAACCAGCGGATGAAGGTTTTTTTCACCATTTTTTGTATATTTTGATCAAGATCATTTGTGGCAATACTGCGCGCCGACTCAGTGAGTAAATACATAAACAGTGGAAAGATAATCGCCATTAATGCTTGGCGATAGACGTAGAATGTCGCTTTATTTGGAACTAAATGAGCAAATAAGTCGAAAGCAACGGTACGATGTTCAACTTCTTCAGCCAAATGCCAGCGGAATAAATCAGCAATGACTGGATCTGAGTTAAATTCATCCCAAGATTTATTGTCCAAACACCATTGGCCTAGAATACCTGTAAAATGTTCAATGGCTGCAATAATCCCTACACGAAATACCAACCAACGATGTTCGATAGATTTTCTTTGGAGAGCTTTCATTCCAAGTGGTTGCTCTGAGAGTAAAGAACCAAAAATTTTGTCAGCCATTTTTTTGATATGGTCAATATCGACATCATGTGAGGTTAAATACTGTTGACCCAATATATGTGCATTGGCATGGATTGCTTCTTGGCGAATAAAACCAATCACATCTTGTTTTAACTGTTCGTCAGTAATATAAGGCAAGGCCTTGTTGTACACTCGACAGAACCAAAATTCGCCAGCAGGTAATAATAGATTTACACCATTAATCATGTGTGAAGAAAAATGGTCATTAGGAATCCAAATTAAATCAGAATCGGAGAAATCAAATTTTACTTTTCTGCCTTGAATTTTATGACGTTCAGTTTGCATGAATAACTCCTTTACGTATGATGAAAACCTAATTTATTGATTCATTTCTACGTTTGTAATATTGATAAGTAGATCTAAAAAAGGAACTTAATAGTTAATTTATCTAAAAAATATTTGAGTTCAAGAAAAATGCAGCGTGAAAGAGCGAGATGTCCTTAAATGACTCGATGTTGACCTATCTATCAGGGTGTTGTGAGTGATCTGAAGCTGTTGTTGCAGAGATATTGTTTATTTAACTTGTATTATTGATACAGCTCACCTTGTAAAATTGTGGATTGCTGATGGCTCACTTATAATGTAGGCAGTCTATAAATATTCGGAACCTTATGTCATCTTCATCTCAGATCAATAAACGACGTACTAAGCCCGCAGAAGTCCGGATTGATGAGCTGATGAGTGCAGCGCAAACTTTATTCTTAGAAAAAGGTGTAGAAGCCACGACCATTAGTGAGATTATTGCGCGTGCAGGTGTGGCTAAAGGTACTTTTTATCATTACTTCGAATCCAAGCAACATATTATTGAAGCATTAAAGAAACAATATATTGAGTTTTTTATTGGGGTCTTGGATAACGCAGTAAGGCAATGTGCAGCAGATGATTGGGTAAGTCAGTTTAAGGTCTGGATTGCGACAAATGTCCAAACCTATCTAGAGACTTATCCTGTGCATGATATTGTGTTTGGTGTCCACCACCACGAACGTAAAAATAGCGAAAAGAACATGATGCTTGAGCAGTTGTTGCAGATCCTCGTTGGTGGAGAGCAAGCAGGGATCTGGTCTTTGGGACAAGCTCGATTGACCGCGCTGTTAATTTACTGCGGTGTTCATGGAGTAGCCGATGAAGCTATTGCCAATCAACTTGAAAATACGGCTGATTTTTCTGAACAAATTGCCTTGCAATATTTAAAAATGCTAGGTCATGGTGAATTAAACAAGTAAATTCTGTGAGAGACAGAGTTATAAAGCTGCTTCAACCACAACAACAGCAGGGAGTGCTGGGTTTTGAATAATTTGGGCTTGAACCCGATAAACATCTGCAAGCATTTGACGCGTAATGACTTGTTTGGGGAGACCACTGGCATAGATCTGACCATGATGCAGCACACTAATGGTATCTGCAAAGTTCAAAGAGAGATTAATATCGTGCAAGATGGTCAATATACAAATATCTTGTTCACGTGCTATGTCTTTTAATAAACTGAGTAATTCAAATTGATGATGCAAATCTAAAGCACTGGTAGGTTCATCGAGCAATAAAATTTTAGGCTGACAAATTAAAGCCTGAGCAATAGCGACTAACTGTCGTTGCCCACCACTTAAATGCTGTAGCTTTCTTGAGGCGAGTGCCTCGATTGAAAGACGTTGCAACAGATGTTCGATTCGCTCAATATCTACTTTAGAAACTTGCCAACGGCCTGATTGTTTGAGGGGAACTAAAATCGCTTCAAACACAGTCATCGTTGAAGCCATATGGGTATCTTGTGGGACATATCTTGGAAAAAGCGGATCATCTCTTTTGATTTTTGAAAGCAGCTGTTGCCCCCAAAAAATTTGACCTTGTCCTTGAATCTCACCATAGATCCGTTTTAATAGTGTGGATTTTCCTGCAGCATTTGCGCCTAATAACACATGTAAGTGACCTTGGGCTAAAGGGCCTAGACAAATATTTTTTAATACAGTTTTATTTGAATACAGTGCATCAACTGCATTAAGGCTTAAATAACTCATGATTTAACAGCTCGTACAATGAGGATGAGAAAAAGGGGAACACCTACCAGTGCAGTAACGATACCAATCGGTATGCTTTGACCTGGAACTAAGGTTTTACTGGCAACTGAAGCACAAGATAATAATAATGCTCCAGATAAAGCTGAGGCTGGTAGTAAAAAACGTTGGTCATCACCAACCAAGAGCCGAGCAATATGTGGGCCAATTAGACCTACAAAACCAATCACACCAACAAATGCCACGCAACAAGCCGCTAAAATACTACTCAGTAAAATACCTTGTAAACGTAAACGACCAACTGATATACCAAAGCTTTTAGCGCGTGCATTGCCAAGTTTTAAGGCTGTTAACATCCAAGATTGTCGAGCAAAGACAAGAAAACATCCGATAAAGAAAACAGCCATAATCGCCAGTTTGATCCAGTTACTGCGTGCCAAACTGCCCATATTCCAAAATACCACCGTTGAAATAGCTTGTTCGGGTGAGATGTACTGTAAAGCATCAGTCAGTGCGCTAAAGCTAAAAACCAAACTTGTTCCCAGTAAAATAATCATTTCAGTACTGGCTTGATGCCGATGGCTAAAATAATAAATAAAACTTGCCGCAAGCATACTCATGAGAAATGCGTTGACAGGGATCGCATATGCTAACCATTGTTCTGGTAAAAAATTAATCCCCAGAACAATGGTTAATGCTGCACCAAAACTTGCTGCAGAAGAAAGCCCTAAAGTAAAAGGGCTAGCCAAAGGGTTATTAAGTACAGTTTGCATTTGTAGACCTGCGATTGACAAACTTGCACCGACCAATATTGCGGTCAGTGCTACAGGTAAACGTATTTCCCAAAGCACCATATTGACAGCATCATCATGAGATAAACCAAATAGCGAAGTGATCACCTGCTGTAAACTATAATTTGCAGGACCTAAACTCAGCTCTGCAAAAAATGCACCGAGAGTAATCAGTCCAAGTAAAACGATCATCCATAAACGGCGTTGTACTGAGCGTTGATAATGATGACTCATGAATTTTTATCCAAATTAAACCAGTATCCCGCTTGATAGGGGATGGGAAGAAATTGTTGATGTAATTGCTGGAAATGCAATTCAGGATTTACATTGCGAAAAGCCTCTGGATAGAGCCATTTCGCAATTTGTTGCATCGCAATAAATTGATAAGGACTGTCATAAAAGGGATGCCAGAGCGCATGGACACGTTTTTGTTTTACTGCTGTTAAATATTTATAAGCAGGGCGCTGCAAAAGAGCCTGCATATTTTGTCGACTGCGTGCGATATTGACCCCAGGCCCAAGGTTAATCCATTGACCTTGTGGAGAATAAAACTTCCAATCTGCACCTGTCATAATGATTAAATCTGGATGGCTGGTCATCAGCTGTTCAGGATGAACGATGCCGTATCCTTTGATCCAACGTTCAGCAATATTCTCTGCACCAAGCTGCGTGACCAATTGTCCAAGATTGTGTCGTCCATAAGACAGGCAGCACTGTTCGTATAAACCTGCTGCACGTTCTATAAATACTTGGGGGCGCTGATGTGGTGTAGGCAGGCTGCTTAAGTTTTTTTCAATCAGATCTAAATGTTTCTGGCGAAATTGATTAAACAATTGTGCTTTGTGTTGCTGATCAAAGACTTTCCCTAGGATTTCAATACTGGGTGCGGTGTTGCGAGCATTGTCTAAGCTAAAGTCAACATAGACAATGGCAATATTCAGCTTAGCCAATGCCTTGGGGAAATTAGATTGATCAACTGTAGACTTACTGCTGAGATTAAAAATAACCACGTCTGGGTGTAATGCAATAATTTTTTCTAAATTGACATTGCTTACATCGTTATCTTTGAACGTATAGATATTGGCAAGTGTGGGGAAGCGCTGTTGATAAGCTTGATATCCAGTATAATCCGCAACCTTAAATCCATCGCCCCAAGCTTGGATTAAACGAAAAGGCTGTTGAGTC
Organism: Acinetobacter rudis; assembly: GCF_000829675.1. Classification (GTDB taxonomy): domain Bacteria; phylum Pseudomonadota; class Gammaproteobacteria; order Pseudomonadales; family Moraxellaceae; genus Acinetobacter; species Acinetobacter rudis. The sequence continues at coordinate 34,399 of NZ_BBRX01000038.1, read as the reverse complement.
GGATTTATAACAGCGACCGCATAGGCAAGGTTGCCATTGGCTAAAATCACTTTCTGTACAGGACGATTGATTTGAATCTGTTGTTTTGCAATATCCTGAAAACGTAAAGGCTGAACAGCAGCTTGAACTGTAAAGCATAAACTGAAAAACAAACTCAATAGATAAAACAAGCATACTGATTTCTTCATAACTCATCGTCGTGTCAATTTTTAATTCGGGGCCAATGCAAGACTTCAGCAATAATCTGACTGAAATTTGCATTAAGCATTGTATATTACATATTGACCGACCGTCGGTCAATGTATAATATAATGATTCTCATTTGAGAAAGAGACAGGTTGATATATGAAAGTGATGAATAAACAGATGTATCTGATTGCCGCGCTATATATCAGTACTTTTCTATGTTTGGTGGATTTAAGTAGTGTCAATCTTGCACTGGGTAGTATTCAAGATGAATTTCATAGTGATATGGCTGACTTGCAGTGGGTTATTGATAGCTATGCACTGAGTTTGTCGAGTTTGATGTTGGCAGTGGGTGCCTTGAGTCAGCGTTTGGGCCGTAAAAGATTGTGGCTGCTGGGTGTGGGTATTTTCATGATTGGCTCTGCGATCTGTGCAGTCGCATCGCAGTTTAGTGTATTGATTATTGGCCGACTAATTCAGGGGATTGCAGGTGCTGTACTGATTCCCTTGGCTTTAGCGATTATTGTGCATCACTTTCAACAGATTCATGATCGGGCACGAGAGATTGGGAGGTGGAGTTCTTTTAGTGCTTTTTCCTTGATTGTGGGCCCACTACTTGGTGGTTTGATGGTTCATCACTTTGGTTGGCAAAGTATTTTCTGGCTCAACCTACCAGTAGGTGTGCTGACATTGTATTTAGGTTATTACGCTATTGAGGCGGATGAGAAACAGGCATTAACAGGCAGTTCTTTTGATTTTCTCGGTTTAATGTATAGCGTGATTGCTGTGGCCAGTCTGACCTATAGCATTATTGCTTTACAACAGGCGCATTTAGGATATTGGTTATTGTTGGCAATGCTCTGTTTTGTTATGGCTGCAATGGCTTTTGTTTGGCAGCAAAAACGTGCTGCTGATCCACTTATTCCGAATCATCTCTTTAGAAACAGACAGTTTTTAAGTTACAACGCCATTTCGTTTATTTTGGGTTTTGCAGGCTATAGCTCATTGTTTGTCTTTGCGCTGTTTTATCAAAATCAAGCAGGCTTTAGTGCGGCTCAAACAGGGTGGTTGATCGCTCCACAATTCCTTACTCAAGCCATTGTATCTATTGCTTTTTCAAAATTACAGCAGCGTTATGCCTTGACTCACTTGCTCTATGTTGGATTGGCAATATCGGGCTCAGCATTGTTGGCTATGTATAGCTTCCAAGTCGATTCTGCGATGCTGTATTTTGTGACGTTGAGTGCTTGGATGGGTGTTGGTATTGGTCTCATTGTGCCAGGTTCAAGTACCTTAATTATGAGTAGCGTAGCAGATGAGGATGCCAATTTTGCAGCTGCGATTTTAAATACGCTAAGACAATTAGGCATGACCATGGGGATTGCTGCACTTGGAACGGGTATGAGCCTAATCACGATATTTGCACAGCAATCTGGTTTGAGCTTGCCGCAAGCTGAGCTGATGGCATTTCACGCCGCGGTAGTCTGCATGGGTGGATTATTCTTAGCTGCTATTTTCTTTATTTACTTTAGTTTAAAGCAGAGCGCTGCTATCGAGAGCTCAACATGATTTAAACATATACCTCGTAGTGGTGGATTCGCACTACATATTAAAAGCTATTTTTTTAAACACAACCGACTGACGGTCAGTCGGTACTACTCACTCGACTTTTGATTTACTTCACTAATGGGTTAGACCATGAATTTATTTGGATTTCAGCATCAACGGCTGTACACAACATATCAATTTAATACTGCACCAAAGCGTTTAGCACTGGCCATGATGTTGGCATGTCTTGGCAATAACACTGTGCATAGTGCTGAACAAGGGGCAGAAGTAGCAGGGCAAGACCATGATCCACAGGAGCGAGTTTTACTTCCTGTGATTAAACTCACCGCGGAGAAAGAAAATAGTATTGGTCCAGTGCGTGGTTATGTTGCCAAGGATACGACCATTGGAAGTAAAACCCCGACCGATGTGCTTGAAAATCCACAGTCTGTATCTGTAGTGACACGTAAGCAAATGGATGTGCAACCTGCAACAACCACCAGTCAAGCTTTACGTTATACAGCAGGTGCGAATAGTGAGCGTTTTGGTGGATTTGGTAGTCAGTTAGATATCACTCGTATTCGTGGTATTGATGCGGATTATTATTTAGATGGTATGCGTGTCATCAGTAATGTCTCGACTTGGTCGCCACAAGTCGATGCTTATAGTTTAGAGCGTGTTGAGGTTTTACGTGGCCCATCTTCTACACTGTATGGTCAAGGTACAGGTGGTGGCATTATTAATCAGGTGAGTCGTCGACCAGAAACAGAAAGTTCACATGAGTTGTTTATTCAAGTAGGTAATTTTGATCGTTATCAAGCAGGAGTAGATAGCACAGGTGCGTTGAATGAAGATGCAAGTTTAAGCTATCGTTTTACTGCAACAGCACTTCACACTAAAACTCAGGTTGAGGATACACGGCATAAGCGTATTTATTTAGCGCCTTCTATTCGTTGGCAACCATCAGAACAAACCTCGTGGACAGTATTGGGGACTTATTCGGATGAGCCTGTGATCCCAGACTATAACAGTCTACCAGCAGTTGCCTTAGGACTAGATGGCAGTCGCTATCCGCAAGTGGATCGCAAACGTAATTTTTCTGATATCGATTTTAATGCATCATCACGTGAACAACATTCATTGAGTTCTTTGTTTAGTCATCAGTTTAATAATGATTGGGTCTTAAACAGTAACTTACGTTATATGTATATTAACTCAGACACCAAAAGAACCACAGTATACGGCTATCAAGATCGTCAAGGTGAGCTGTGGTTAGAGGGTACTTATGGCTTAGCTCCTTCCAATTCAACCACCTTGCAATTTGATAATAATCTTGCGAAAAAAATAAACTGGGGTGATTGGCAACATCATATTTTGCTGGGATTCGACTATGCAACAGGTAAGATCAATAATGACTCTTATCGTATGGACCCCGTTGCTTTTGATCCCTTTAATCCAAATGATTATCGCCCACACAAACCGATTGACTTCTCAGACAGCATGACCAATTGGCCGTATAACGTACGACAAAAATTTAATCGTTATGGGATATATGTGCAGGATCAAATTGCATTGAATCATTGGCGTTTAACCTTGGGGGGGCGCCATGATTGGTCTATTTTAAATGATGAATCACGTAGTTATTCACCTGTTTGGACGAGTCGAAAACAACATGATCAACAATGGAGTGGGCGTATCGGATTGAATTATATTTTCGATCAAGGTATTGCACCCTATATCAGTTATGCGACTTCATTCGATCCTGTATTGGGTAATGATTATTATGGGCAATCCTTTGCACCTACAGAAGCAAAACAGATTGAACTTGGGGTGAAATACCAACCAACGGACACCGCAACATTACTCAGTGCTGCATTGTTTCAACTCGATCAAGACAATGTCAAAACTTCAGATACACAGCATTTGGGTTATTGGACACAGTCAGGAAAAGTTCGTTCGCGCGGGCTAGAATTACAAGCAACAACACAATTACTCGATCAGATCAATCTGATGACCAGTTATGTCTATGTCGACAACGAGCTAACTCAAGATGCGAATTATCAAGGTAAATCATTGGCTCAGACACCAAAACACAGCGCCTCAGCTTGGATTGACTACAGCCCCCAATACAGCGTATTGCAGGGTTGGCAATTGGGCTTAGGGGTACGCTATCTGGGAGAAACCTGGGGTAATCCAGTCAATAGTTTTAAAGTGCCAGATGCAACCTTGTTTGATGTTGCAGCACATTATGACTTAGGACAATTATCAAACTCACTGGCTGGTAGTCGTTTGTCAGTCAATGCCAGCAATTTAACCAATAAAAAATATGTCGCTAGTTGTACCTCACAAATGTACTGCTTTATTGGGCAAGATCGTGTTGTAACAGCGAGTTTTAGTTATCAGTGGTAATCATCAACTTTATCTTTAACCCAGGCGTGTATTTAAAACATCACGTCTTGGCTTAAGGTAAAACTGAACAAAAGAGTATTATTATGATGATTTTAGAGCGTGATACTTTAAGACGTAAAGTTGAGCTTGAATCACAAGGTAAACAGACCGTGCTTTATACTGCCAAAGGTCAGCCGAGTTATATGAACGTCATCCCACTCATGAACTGTGAAGAACTTGGTCAGGAGTTTGGTCAAGGCCCACATCCAGCATTTATTACTAAGACTCAAGTACATTCTGAATTTTTTTATGGAACTTATGCGGGTGTGGTGAGACAAGGTGAGTTGATTAGTTTACCAAAGATGAAGCCCGCAGCACATTTGGATTTTGATACCGCCGTGCAATTGGCACGTGCAAATGGGCAGGGCTGGCATTTAAGTACCAATGCTGAGCGCGCATTTTTGATGCTTTGGTGTCAAAAACAGCATTATGCCCAGTACGGTAATACAGAAAATGGCCATAGTATTATTGATCCTACTGAGCAAGGCCAGCGTGTGGATCATGGGGATTTAGATTATCCCGCAGGAAACCCTGCAACGTATACTGGGAGTGGGCCAGATAAGTGGCGACATGATCATAGTCCGTATGGGATAGCAGATTTGTGCGGAAATATGTGGGAATGGCAAACAGGTTTACGCTTAGTTGATGGTGAAATCCAGATTATTGCCAATAACGATGCCAGTCATGCAGATTTAGCGAAAGATTCTTCGGCATGGCAGGCGCTTAATTTACTTGATGGTCGATTAATATCAGTTGGGCAGGACAAGAGTGCTAAGTATGATGCGCCAAGTGCAAATCTACAGGGCAATGCTGGGACACCAATACTGAGTCATGAAATTCTCAATTACAATGGTCCATTGGGTGAGCTGGGGCATCCGTCTGGTTTAATGGATGGGGAGTTTCAACAGATTACTTGTACAACTGGCCAAGTCATTGCACCGATTTTTAAATACCTAGGATTATTTCCAAATCAAGCAGGACACGATCAAGCTCAAGTCTATTTAAGAAATTATGGTGAACGTATTATGCTTGCAGGTGGTGCTTGGTATTCGGGGCATGCCGCAGGTTTAGCAGCATTATGTTTGAGTCATAGTCGACATCATCAAAGTTTAAGCACTGGTGCAAGACCTGCCTGTATTTTATGAGACATTGAGAATGTCTTTGATTGTTAATGTAAATGATAATCATTTTAAAAATATGTGTTATGCTTGAAATTATTGTCATCTACATGGCAATAGCGTTAAAACAGAGTAAAAGGCGAGCAATTTATGAATGAACAGCAAACTGATCTACTGCAACAAGAAGATCATATGAGCGGTATGCAACATACACAAATGACAGTGACTGCATTAACACAGCCCTATAGTTCAATCGTTCGCTTACGCGCAAAAGTGGTGACAGAGCATTTAGAACTCTGGAGTTTACCGAACTTGGCGATCCGTATTGATGTTGAGCAACAGCAAAATGGTCGCCCAATTTCAAGGATCTATACTGTCCGTCACTTCGACCAGAACACACAAGAAGTTGAAGTTGATCTGGTGCTTCATGGGAGTGAAAGTCCAGCGATGAAGTGGTTACATCGTATTGAAGTTGGTTCAACGATTGCTTTGACAGGACCGCGAGTACATGTCAATCCCCGTTGGGATGCACAGAAAAAATGTATTATTTTAGCTGATGATACTGCATTGCCAGCGGTCTATGCCATGTTGCAGCAGTGGCCTGAGCATGCTCAAGCTGAGATCTTTATAGCAACAGCTGAACCTGATCTTCTCAATGAATTACCGCAGCTAAGCAGTGTAAATTATCATTTGGTGCAGCCAGAAGCTGCGCAGCAAAAATTATTTGAAGCATTTAAACAAATAGAGCAACCAGCACAAGTGACCTTATGGGCTGCATGTGATCGACTTCAGGCCCGTCAAATCCGTGAATATAGTCTTAAACAGTTAAAGCTTGAAAAAGAAGATGTTCGTGTTTTTGGATATTGGAAAGCGGGTGTGAGTAGCTCCGTGATCGATGACGCTCGAGTTGAACACTATAGTAAGTTGGTTGAACAGGGCAATGGACTCAAAGAGTTTGATGACCTAGATGTACAGATTTAGTCTCTAGACTTTGCATCAGGATCATGTGCGAATTAATTTGGCATGATCCTAAGCGTATTTCTCTCTCTTTATCCTCACTTAGAATGAGTTTTTCACGATGTTTATCAGATCATCATTCTAGCAAAATTAGTCCAGTATTCATCGAAGGGTTAGAACTCACAACTAGAGAGAAAAGTATTTTAAATAAATATGGAATTCTTTAACTTGGATTGAAGGTGAAGTTGCAGTGTCAATTTGCTGTTTTATTGAAGCAAATTTCAATATGCTTAATTATTTAGAAATCTTTTTAACATATGCATGTGATGAACTTGACGATGAGTGATATTCAACGATATTTAAATGAGCATTTTTTGGTAGCACTTAAACCAACCCACAATTGGTTTTTTGTGAAAAATAATCTCTTTAAAGTTGATCTAAATTGGTTAAATAGTTTGGATGAAGACAAAAAATTTAATGTAGTTGAGGCATATTTCTATACCAATATTTTTTACGCAAGCTATGAATGTGAATACCGCTCTAAAAAATATAAATTAGTGATTGATGTATATATTAAGCCTAAGCTATTAGGTGAAACATATGTGGGATTTGAATATGAGCTTGGATTTAATCTTTTTAAAATGGAAAAAAAGACAAAGATACTGGAAAGCATAGAGTTCCTGGTAAAGCAGATAGATGATGTTGTAACGATCATGAATCATATATTTTTAGCTGCTTCACTGGATTTAGAAGAAAATATTCAAAACAATACACTTCAAATAGCGAAGAAGCTTGAATCCTTTGTCGGTCAACATCAATTAGGTGAGGTAATCAATGATGATGATTTGAGTGAAATATGTGGGAATTAAAAAAATGAGTCAGACGTAAAGTGATTCAGTGAGGTAAATTGAGTATGAAATTAAAGTTTTTGAAACATATCAGGGAAATTAAATAAACTGAATGTGCGTGAGCTTATTTTTCTTAACGCACATAGAAAATGTTGTGTAAAAGCAATTGTAGACTTCGAACATAAAGTAAAGATAAGGCCGGCAAGAGAATATGAGTTTTTTGACTGAGTCATAATGGTGGTGTGCCAAAATCCAATTGCTTAAATGATTTTGTTTTTGATTGTTTTTTAGTATCTTAAAGCTAGTTTTTGATGATATTGGTGACAGTTTAAATTAGGCATGGTGTGTTAGCGACTCGATGTAATAAGGATTGAAGAGAACAATAATGAGCAGCAGAAAGGTTGATAAAAGTACTTTATAGAAAAAAACTCTTTTAAAAGCTCAGTAATGGATATCTTAAAAAGTAATAGGTTTAACGCGATGCAGTTTTATACAATTTATCCATGTGAAGATGTCAATCGGGACTTTTCTTTTGACTTAAAAGGCAATCAGCGTCGAATAATCGATTTTTTTAAATTTGATGAAAATAACGGTTTTTTAAACTTTCCAACAATAAACCTAACATATGATGAAGAGTTGAGTGATTTTCTTGAAGATACTCTAAGTTATGATTTTTACTACTCTTCTTCAGGAGTTTTATTATTCTCTAAAAGATTTTATGAACAATTAAATCAGCAGTTAGCATTAGAGTGTGAGTTTTATAAGTGTTTAATAAATGGGGCTGAGTCTGATATTTATGCCTTAAGAATTAAAAATAAGATGTCTATACTTGATCAAGAAGAGAGACCCAAAAGTGATATTCACTTAAGCTATATCGTTAAAGATGATGAAAAGCCATATATTTATATGGTGACAGATGCATTTATTCAATTGGTCGATGAATATAATTTAAAAATGAATTTCTTAGCATTTTGTTGAGGTTCAACGAAATCCTCGTATTTGTATCTACTCCATCAAAGCTCCACAATCATTAAATCAAATCTCCATAAAACTTAATTAAACTATGTGATCAGTTGAGATGATGTGATGTTCATAGAGAGTTAGGTGTTCATGGAAATAGTTAAATTAGCAGATTTTCCACAGTATTTATTGGTAGCAGCTACATGGTTTGCTGAAAAATGGCAGTTACCTGTAGAGATTTATCAAGAAAGTATTCAACAATCGATCGCAGAAAAAATCGGAATTCCACAGTGGTATATTGTGGTTGATACAGAACAAAGAATTGTTGCTGGATGTGGCGTAATCGACAATGATTTTCATGAAAGAACAGATTTGACTCCAAACTTATGCGCACTTTTTGTCGAAGATGAATATCGCGGAAAAAATATAGCAAAACAATTGCTTGATGCTGTACGTGAAGATTTTGCAAAGATGAATATTGAGAAGTTATATTTGATCACTGACCATGAGCATTTTTATGAAAAATGTGGCTGGCAATTTTTAACGATGGTCAAAGAAGAAAGTGGCGAGCAAATTCGTATGTATGAAGCGCAGACGAGTTTGACTTAAGCTCGACTTAGTTCATCACAGTATTTAATCAGTTTTTGGGTGCCTGCGACTTGGCAGCAGGCACTCTTTTTTATTGTCCAGAACAACATTAAACTGGCTATTTTTTTTCGTTCAACATGCTCAGCGCACCTATAATAAGCGCTTGCATACTTTGAATAAATTCAGATTCCATCTCAGCCTCTTCATCAGCACGCTCAGTGTTTTTAATTGGCTCTTTACCTGCAACTGAATAAATCGTATCTGCAACCGCAATACAATGAAAGGCAATTGTTGAATCTAACCAGCGTGCCTGTTCGATGCTTAAATTATAAGCATTTGCGACAATTTTATGATGTTGCTCAATTTTAGCGATCATCGATGGTGTCGTTGCAAGTCGGCGAATTAAATATGGGGTCAGTCCTGCATTGGATTTGACCAGTTCTCGAAGTGAATGCATAAACACAATCATATAATCATGCAGTGAAGTAGATGGAACACTCTCTGGTTCTGGTATATGCCAACGTAAAAAAATTTCCTCAGCAATCAAATACTTTAATTCTTCAAGGCTAGAAATATGCTTGTACAAAGCCATATGGCTGACACCAAGTGCCGCTGCAACGCCCACAAAAGTAATATTTAATAAACCGATTTCGATACCGGCATTCATGATGCGTTCATGGGTGATCGTGCGAGGTCTTCCGCGAGAAACCTGCTTGGTGAGCGTGGGCATATTTACTCCTAAATTTAATTTTTGCATGTTGCCATGTCATTGAAGATGGGTCAAATCCGTTTACTTTATTTAATTAGTTTACTACAATGCAACTAAATCTATTGATAGAGATTCTCATTACCGTTTGTGTTTAGTCAAGTGAATTATTTGATTCAATTCGGCGGTGAGGGAGGAGTTCTAACCTGAATGATCAACCACAGGACGCCTAGTGTTATGAGTGAACGTGATGCAAAAGAACAGCGACCCAAGCAAATCACTGCATTGAGCCGTATATTGGATCCGATACGAGTACAACTCATTTTTTCGGCATTATTGTCTGCACTTGGGGCAATGTTGAGTTTGTTACCTTTAGCGTTAATTGCTGGCTTAGTTCAAGCTATTTACTTAGGGACTCATACACACTTTTTAAGTGACTCAACGAATATGATCACTTTAGCTATTGTTGGTTTGGGGAGCTTATTATTAGGCGTGCTGTCTATCACTGTGGCTGAATTCGTTGCACATATTGCTGATCATAAAATTACAGGGCAGCTTCAGCAACAAATAGCAAAGCAGCTCACCCAAGTCCCATTGGGGTGGTTTAGTCAACGTAGCTCTGGTGAAATTAAACAAGCGATGCAGGATGATATCGGCTTATTGCATAGTTTAACTGCACACTTTTATCCAGCTGTGGGTCGAGCTGTGGGTGCAATGGTCAGTGCTGCGATCTATCTGTTGATCATGGATTGGCGCTTAGCGTTGATATCATTTTTACCTTTTCTGGGTTTTTTACTTTTCTTAAGACATGCCATGAAAAGTAGTGAAGCGCGTATCCCTGATTTTGCATCACAGTTAGGTCAAATGAACAGTGCAACTGTTGAATTTACAGCAGCGATGCCTGTGGTCAAAACCTTCGCACAAAGTGGTCAGGCTTCAAGTGGTTATCAGCATGCTGTAAATGCATTTGCACAAGCATTTCGAGAGTTTACACGTCCATTAGTGAAATCAATGGCACATGCTCATGCGATGGTTGCGCCAATTACAGTATTGGGTGTGGTGATCTTTTCTGCTGCAGTCATGAGTTATATGGGCTGGATAGAAGCTGTTGAAGTACTTCCTTTTGTCTTGGTTGCACCTGCAATTTGTGCACCAGTATTGCTCTTACATACCTTACTGCATGATTTACAGGGTAGTCAGGCAGCCGCACAGCGTATCTTAAATTTATTGGAAACGCCTATTTTAGTTGAGTTGCCAGCTGATCAAGGCGCTCATATTCAAGACAGTACCGTTCAATTTGAGCAAGTGAGCTATGCCTATGCAGAGCAGAACGTTCTAACAGAATTTGATCTAACAATGAAGCCTGGCACAGTCACCGCGATTGTTGGGCCTTCTGGTGCTGGTAAATCTACCATTGCCCAGCTTTTATTGCGATTTTTTGATCCGACTACAGGTGTAATACGTCTAGGTGGGGTCGATATTCGGCAGATGGATAGCTGTAGTTTGTATCAACATATAGGTTTTGTATTACAAGAAACACGACTGATCCATGCAACGATTGCAGAAAATATTGCATTGGGGCGTGCCTTAGCAACCCAAGATGAGATTGAGACAGCTGCAAAGGCTGCCAATATTCATGAACGTATCATGGCTTTACCAAAACAATATCAGTCCGTGATTGGAGAGGATTTACAGCTCTCTGGTGGTGAACGTCAACGAATCAGTATTGCACGTGCAATTTTACTTGATCCACCTGTGTTAGTCCTCGATGAAGCGACTGCAGCGGCTGACATTGACAATGAAATTGCGATTCAACAGGCCTTAGCTCAGTTTGCTCAAGGTCGTACTTTATTGGTCATTGCGCATCGTTTGGACAGCATTATGCATGCTGATCATATCGTGGTGCTTGATCAAGGTCGTATTGCAGAGCAAGGCAAACATCATGCGCTATTAGAGCAACAGGGACTGTACGCACAGCTATGGTCACATGCAACTCACCAGCCAAGATCTGAAGGAGAAGCCACATGTTAAGAACTTTTTCTCAATTATTGGGTGAAGATCGTTTTATTTTCTATCGTTATATAGGTTTAACAGTGCTCTATGCCGTGCTTTGTGGCCTAAGTATGGTTTTACTTGCCATGTTATTGGCACAGGTTTTACACGGAAAACATGATCAGATCATAACATTTTTATTGTTGATGATACTTTGTATCGCGGTGTGTTGGGGACTACGTCGTGTGGTTGAACAAAAGGGTATCCAAGTGGGGATTACTGTTTTATCGGGTGCTCGATTGCGTTTGGGTGAGCATGTTGCAAGCCTACCAGTAGGCTGGTTCAACCAAAAAAATAGTGCACAGTTTAACCATATTGTCAGCCAAGGCATGATGGCCGTTGCACAATTACCTGCACATGTCTTTACACCGCTCATCACCAGTTTAATTACCCCCATCGTTATTGTTGTTGCGCTGTTTTTCTGGTCTCCAATACTGGGTCTGATGGCTTTGATTGCTTTACCGATTTTTGCTTTTATATTTTGGTTAAGTGCGAAAATTGCTCGCTATACTGATGCAACTTATCAAGAAAACTTTGCACAGACGAGTCAACGGATTGTTGAATTTGCTCAAGCACAATCAGTTTTTCGTGCCTTTAACGGTGAGGGCAATAGCCGACGTTTTCTAGATCAAGCGTTTGATCGGCAGCGTCGTTCAGCCTTTAAATTGATAATGTTGTCTTCAAGTGCAGCAGTACTCAATACATGGGTAATTCAAATTGTATCTGCACTTTTATTGATACTCACTTTGTTTGGATTAACCGTTACGCCTTTTGACCAAATTTTACTGAGTGAGTTAATTGCTACAGTCGTATTGCTAGTTTTACTTTGCCGGTTTATTGAAGCGATCACTGAGGTGGCAAGCTATAGCGAGGTACTCCGAGGAGCTACAGCGCAGCTTGCTGCAATCCAAGCTATTTTTGATGAAAAAGCATTAGCAGAAGTCAGTGTAACGCAGACTTTAGTGGATCATTCAATTTGCTTTAAAGATGTTTACTTTAGTTATGACCAAGAGAGCACACAGGTATTACAAGGGCTTAATTTAAATATCGCCTCTGGCAGTATGACTGCTCTGATTGGTGCTTCTGGTTCAGGTAAAAGTACGGTTGCTAAGTTAGCAGCGCGTTTTTACGATGCAGATCAAGGTCAGGTCACCTTGGGAGGTGTGGATGTTAAACAACTTCCTTATGCACAGCTCACCACACAGATTAGTCAGATTTTTCAGGACAACTATTTGTTTGCAGGCAGTATTGCCGACAATATGCGAATAGGTCGATCTGACGCAAATGAAGCAGAAATGTTAGCAGTACTCACGCAGGTTGGGCTCGGTGAGATGATCGCTGATCTACCGGATGGACTGAACACCTTAGTGGGTGAAGCTGGTGCTCGTTTGTCAGGTGGTGAACGCCAGCGTATGGCAATCGCCCGTGCGCTGATCAAAGATGCACCCATTTTATTGGTTGATGAGGCGACTGCTGCCTTAGATACACAAAACCAAGCGATTATTTGTGAGGTGCTTAATCGTTTACGTGGTAAGAAAACCATTTTAGTGATAGCACATCAGCTTTCAACCATCAGAGCTGCTGATCATATCGCAGTATTACATCAGGGTAGCGTGGTTGAACAAGGCACAGTGACAGAGTTAAGTCAGCTAAATGGGCATTACCAGCATTTTGTAGAAAAAAGCCATCATGTGCAAGGCTGGAAAATTACTGGTTCTATGCAGGCAGAGGTTTAACACCTATGCCACGAGCACTTTTTCTGCTGTTTAGCGTGTTATGTCTGTTGTCATTATTTTTGGGGGCACAGCAGCTACAGTGGTCAGATTTACTTAACTTTTCGAGTGATACTTGGTTAACCCTAACAGCAAGTCGTCTACCTCGCTTATTTGCCATTATTTTAACGGGGATTGGACTTGCGGTTTGTGGAGTAATTTTACAACACATTGTACGCAACCGTTTTGTGGAAGCAGGTACAACGGGTGGTTTAGATGCAGCGAAGCTCGGTATTTTGGTGGCATTAACCGTGCTACCAAATGCCAATATGATCAGTAAGATGCTATTTGCATTGATATTTTGCCTTATTGCCAGTTTGATTTTTATCGCGATAGTTCGTCGAATTCAATTTCGTAATAGTCTTTTAATTCCAGTCATTGGTTTGATGTACGGCAGTATATTGGCTGCTTTAGCTGAGTTTTATGCTTATCAAAACAATATGTTGCAGAGCATGCAGGGCTGGTTACTTGGAGACTTTTCTCGGGTAGTCCAAGGGCATTATGAATTGATGTACATCATTGTACCGATGGTTATCCTCAGTTATGTATTTGCACAGCGCTTTACTGTACTTGGCATGGGCGCGGATACAGCCTCAAGTTTAGGTTTGAACTATAACGCGATGGCTGCGATCGGTCTGTTGATTGTGGCAACAACAGTCTCGGCAAGTGTGATTACTGTAGGCGCAATTCCTTTTGTTGGCTTGGTTGTGCCCAACTTAGTCGCGCTGAAATATGGTGAGAACCTGAAAAAGACTTTGCCGATTGTTGCTTTTGGCGGGGCCAGTTTATTGCTGCTCTGTGACATTATTGGTCGTTTTATTCTGTATCCCTTTGAGGTGCCTATTGCGCTAACGGCAGGTGGTGTTGGGGGATTGTTATTTTTGATCCTGATTTTTAAAAGGATGCGTACATGAATAAAACAACTCATTTAAAGGGAGCGTTTTTGAGCATAAACAACTTTAAAGCTAAATATATCATCATGATTGCTCTGGTTTTTTTGTTGTCCGTGTTTTTCATATTCTTTCAATCGAACATGGATTTTGACTACGTTATTCCACGGCGTTTACTCAGGCTAGCAACCATTGTACTTGCAGGAATCTGTGTCGCATTCTCTGCCATTATTTTTCAGACCTTAGTGGGTAACCGAATTTTAACACCTGCTGTCATGGGCTATGAGGCAATTTACTTACTGTGGCAAGTCCTGTTGTTATTTGTGTTTGGTACTCAAGCACTGCTATGGCTTGGGTTAAATGGCAACTTTTTCTTATCCGTATTTTTAATGTTGCTCTACTCATGGGCGGTGCAACATTGGTTACTTCGGCATGCTAAACAGGATGTATTTCAACTGTTGTTGTGTGGTTTGGTCTTGACCATGTTATTCACCACGCTAACCCAATTTATTCAACTCAAAATTAGTCCTGGAGAATTCTCTATTTTTCAGGGGCTCAGTTATGCCTCTTTTAATCGGTCACAGCCTGAAACATTACTTTATGCCAGTGTTGCTGTCGTTGCCTTGGGCTATTGGGGACGTAAAAGTCTGCCTTTACTTGATGTATTGGTCTTAGGGCGTGAGCAAGCAAGTACTTTAGGGCTTGATCATCAACATTTAGTTAAAGTGTATTTCGCTGTGATCGCTGTATTGGTTGCGATCTCCACCAGCTTGATTGGTCCAACTGCATTTATGGGAGTTTTTATTGCCAATATTGCCTATGCACTTGCAGGAAGTTATCAGCATCGCTGTACTTTAACGATGGGAAGTATTGTTGCTATCGCAGTTTTTTTAATTGCTCAGTTATTGGTTGAGCATATTTTTAACTATAAAACCACGGTCAGTATTTTAATTAATCTGATCTGTGGGGTGTATTTCTTGCTACTGACAGTGCGTTTGAGGGGAGTGACATGATTACTGCACGTAATATTCATAAAGCATATCGAGGTAAAACCGTACTCGATCAAATTGATATTGAATTTCCTTCTCAGCAAGTCACTTCTTTAATCGGCCCTAATGGTGCGGGAAAGTCAACGTTGCTGATGATGTTGGCACATCTATCTGAGCCTGATCAGGGGGAAGTTGTGTTGGATCAACGCAGTATTACCCAAATCAGTAAAGCTGAGTATGCTAAAAAAGTGGCAACTTTACGTCAATCACCAGGATTGAATCTTCGTATGACCGTAGAAGAGTTAGTCGCTTTTGGTCGTTTTCCACATAGTCGTGGTCACTTAAACCAAAAAGATCAACAGATTATTGATGAGTCTTTAGATTTTCTGGACTTACAAGCACTACGCCATGCCTATGTCGATGAACTCAGTGGTGGGCAGCGTCAAATGGCATATCTGGCGATGACCATTGCTCAACAAACAGATTTACTGTTGCTTGATGAACCTTTAAACAACCTTGATATGAAACATGCAGTGCAGTTGATGCGCGCACTGCGCAGGCTCTGTGATGAACAAGGCCGTACAGTGATATTGGTAATACATGATATTAATTTCGCAGCGAATTATTCAGATCATATCGTGGCACTTAAACAGGGCAAGTTATGTTTTAGCGGGCCAACTCAACAGGTGATTACCGCAGAACTTTTAGGTGATTTATATGAGCTAGATTTTGTGATTAACCACAGTGAACACGGTTATGTCTGTAGCTATTTTAATTGATCGGAGTTGAACAAATGAATTGGAAACTTAAATCTGCAGCTGTGATTTTTGCTGCAACTACGGCAGTAGTTTTGTCTGGGTGTGAAAAAAAGCCTACAGCACAAGTACACAACGCGGAGTTGCTTGAAAATCCCATCACCATACAGCATCAACTAGGCACTACTGTTATTCAGCAGCGTCCGCAACGTGTTGCTGTGTTAGATATGAATGAAGCAGACTTTCTTGACCAGTTGGGCGTTAAATTCGTAGGAATGCCTAAAGACTATGTCCCGCATTTTTTAAGTCAGTATAAAAATGATGAGAGTGTTGCTGATTTGGGTGCAATCGTACAACCGAATATGGAACGGATCTATGCACTTAAACCTGATTTATTGTTAATTACTCCGTTACAAGCCAATCAATATCAAACTTTAACTGAAATTGCACCGACTGTTCATTACGACATTAATTTCAACAATAGTCAGCAACAGCACTTTGAAAGCATTAAGTCACATTTATTCAGTCTTGGAGAAATTTTTGATCGTAAGCAAATTGCAGCAGAGAAAGCGGCTGAATTAGATCAAAAAATTAATCAAGCCAAACAAATCACTGCAAATCGTACTGAAAAAGCTTTGGTCGTACTTCATAACAATGGGGCATTTAGTAACTTTGGCGTGCAGTCTCGTTATGGTTTTGTCTTTAACTCATTAGGAGTAAAACCTGCCAGTACCGCTATTGATACAAGTTTACATGGCCAGCCAATTTCAAGTGAATTTATACAAAAAGCTGATCCAGACATTTTATATATCGTTGATCGTACTGCGGTGATGGAGCGCCGTGCAACAATTAATGCTGAACAAGTGAGCAATCCATTACTGCGTCAGACCAAAGCTTGGAAAAATGGCAAAGTTGTTTTTGTCGATGCTGATGCTTGGTATACCACGGCTGCAAGCCCAAGTGCTATGCGTATCGTGATTGACGATGTGATTAAGGGGTATCAGCTATGAATTAAATAGGCAACTTAATTGTTTGTATTGTAATTAGTTAGTAGCCAGATTTTATCCAGCCAGAACTCTAAATTAATTGATTTTTATGTGCACATGCTTTGTTTTAACACATCGCATGCAGGGCAAACGTGTGCCAAAATTCTATGGAATAGTGCTATGCAAGATCGTCATACATCTTTAAATCAGCCATTGATCTTAAGTGGGAAAATGGCAGGAAAAAGTTTTAAACTCAATCGCTTAATTCGAGCACAGATGTTACTCGGTTTAGGTTTATTGTTACCGATTTCGACGAGTTTCGCTAATACGGCTCAGATCTTAACACAGACAGATGAGCAACCTGTTGTTCTGCCTACAATTTCGTTAAATGCCGAGGCGAATAGTCGATTGGCAGGGCAATTGGCACAGACCAGTCATGTGGGGTTTTTAGGAGAGAAGAAGTTTTTAGAGACGCCTTTTCAAACTCAAGCATATACTGATCAATATATTGCTGATCATCAGGCGAAAGACATTACAGATGTGATTGCTAAAACTGACGCAGCAGTATTTAGTAATGGTGTTACAGGAGCTTGGGGAGAAAATTATTATATCCGTGGTTTCGCTTCAAGTGCTGGTGATATGTCCATGAATGGTATGTTTGGGATCACACCTTTTTATCGGACTTCACCTGAAATGTTTGAACAGGTCAGTGTATTAAAAGGGCCAAGTGCATTATTAAATGGTATGCCGCCTGCGGGTTCAATTGGTGGCACAGTAAATTTAGCCACCAAGCGTGCAGGTGATGAACCACTAAATAGATTTACTGCAAGTTATATGTCTGACTCACAGTTTGGTGGTCACATCGATATTGCCAGAAGATTTGGTCAAGACAAAGCATTTGGTGTTCGTTTAAATGGCGTCTATCGTGATGGACAAGGCGCTGTTCAACATCAAGATAAAAAGACTGAACTGTTGTCATTAGGCTTGGATTGGCGGGGTGAGCGAACGCGTGTTTCAGCTGACTTGTATACGGCTGAGGATCGGATCGATGGGGTAACGCGTGGGATTAATCTTGCGCCTGGGATTGCGATTCCAAAACCGCCAAAGCCAAATACTTTACTTAATCCAGATTGGTCATTTGTACACAGCAAAGATAAGGGTGCAATGCTACGTGCTGAATACGATGTGACTGAGCAGGTGATGGCATATGCAGCTTATGGTCAGAGTAAAACCGATTATCAATATAACGGTACTATGCTTTCTACAGTTGTTGATGAAAAGGGCACACTTAATAATAGAATTGGTCAATTGGCCTTCGATCAAGAAAAAAAGTCAGCGGATGTTGGTTTAAAAGCCAAGTTGAATACAGGTGCATTGGGGCATGATCTGGTCATGAATGCGACCTACTATAAACATAATCAAAATGATTATGGGCAAAGAGATGTTAATGGTGCACAAAACACCACCAATATCTATAATCCTGTATGGGGAAAACCCGCAGATCTTTATTTGCCTTTTTTGTTTAGCTCAAGCTTAGAGACCCGCAGTTATGGTGTGGCTGATACCGTGTCGATGATGCGGGAGCGTTTGCAGTTGACTTTAGGTCTACGCTATCAGCAGGTGAAAACGGGCAATTATGATGAGAGTGCTGTGACTCCGGGAGCTGCAATTGTTTATAAAGCGACGGATTATCTTTCTGTTTATGCCAATTATATCGAGGGTCTAAGCAAAGGTGGACAGGCACCAGCTACTGCTGAGAATAGTGATACGGTATTTGCGCCACAAAAGACCAAACAAAAAGAGCTCGGGATTAAACTTGAGTTAGATCGTTTTCAACATAGTTTGTCATGGTTTGATATTAGTCAACCCAATAACTACCTAGACAACGCAGATAACTATTACAAGTCTGATGGTGAGCAACGTAACCGTGGGATTGAATGGTCATTTGCAGGCAATATCATCAATGACGTTCGTGTACTCGGAGGTGTGACGCTTCTTGATCCAGAATTAGCCAAGACTAAAGCAGGAGAAAATCAAGGCAATGTGCCAATTGGTTTTGCAAAACATCAAGCTAAGCTTGGGGTAGAATGGGATACTGCATTTGCAGCAGGTTTAACGCTCACAGCAAATATGACTGCTGTTTCAAAACAATATATTAATGCAGAGAACACTTTATATGCACCAGGTCATACAGTTTATGATATTGGTGCACGTTACCGTGTAGATGCTGTGAAAGTTCCAATGACTCTACGTGCAGGCATACACAACCTAAGCAATAAGGCGTATTGGGGGATGCCTCAGTTGTCAAACTTAGCTTTGGGGGCACCAAGAACCTATATGCTTTCTGCTACATTTGATTTTTAATTCTTTTCTTGTTTGAATTAGGCTATAACTGTAAAAAAAGCTGAAACATATCGAACATAAGAGCCAGTTGTAGAACAGCTGGTTTTTTATTGGCTAGGATTTGGGTACAATAACGCGCTATCCTTTTTAACCCATTTGGGTTTTGCTCTGATTTATGTCGCAGTTATCAAATATTTTTGCTGAAAATCAATTTTGTGTACTCGTGGAGTATTTAACTTCACTCAAAGAGCTATTTCCAGTGGTTACCGAATTTGCAGGCTTTCCTGCGCTAATGACTTTGGCAGATCGGGTACATAGTGATGATGATGTAGCACCTCTTGTTGCTGCTCAACAGTTTCCTGCTGAGGTTGATAAAGTTTTGCACTATGCAGGTAAGGGGCGTGATATTGCTGAATTTAAACAGTTTTTGCAGCAAGCACAAACGGCTGGTCAGCATAATTTACTGCTGTTAACAGGCGATAAACTTAAACACCATGAAAGTGGTGAGCATGGTGCGCGTACGCGTTATTTGGAGTCAGTCAACGCCGTGATGGCGGCGAAGCAACATGGTGGTTTCTGTATCGGTGTTGCATTTAATCCATTTAAATATACAGAAGCTGAAATCGATGCGCAGTATTTAAAGCTACATAAAAAAGTTAAAGCGGGTGCAGACTTTATAATCACCCAGTTGGGATATGATATTGCCGCTTTAAAACAACTACAACGCTTTTTAAAACGGCATAGCTATGCGCAAAAATTACTGGCTTGTGTAATGCCCTTAACTTTAGCTCGTGCTAATTTTATGCTTAAACAACAGGTTGCGGGTATAGTCATTACACCGCGTATGGTTGAGGTATTAGAGCAAGAAAAATCTTTAGGTTTAACAGAACGTGTTTATGAACGCTGCGCCTTACAGATTTTAATTTATCAGCATCTCGGTTTTGCGGGAGTGCATTTATCCGCTTGTCACAAACCAGAAGAACAGCAGTTATTACAAAGTTATATTGAGCGATATCGCCATTTGGATTTGGCAGATTGTGAACAAATGTGGCATGACTTATGGGAAGATCAGTCTGACGAAGTTTTTAGACCCAACGTAAATACCTATAGCAAAAAGGTCAGTCTAGGGCAGATTGTAAAGTATCAACAATTGCATTTGATGCATGATGCGGTCTTTAACTCAAAATTAGGGCTTGGCCTAGGACATATGATTTTTAATCAAGGTTTTTGGAACAAGAAACCCGCTGCCAAAGCTTTATTAAAAACAGAATTACTCAGTAAACACAGTGTAGTGGGGTGTGATAATTGTGGTCAATGTCGCTTAGCTGACACCTTGTACATCTGTCCTGAAACTTGTCCAAAAGGTTTGGCTAATGGTCCTTGTGGTGGGACAACTTTGGATCGCTGTGAATTTGGTGATCGTGAATGTATTCACTCAGTTAAAGTAAGGCTTGCCAAAGCAGTAGAGCAAACTGATGTACTCAAAGACCAGTTGATTGACGCTGTGCCAATCGAAGTGCGTGGTAGTAGCTCATGGAGAAACTGGTATTTAAAGGATGATCATTGAGTGATTAAAACCATATTGAGTTTAGACCTTTTCCAAAAACGACAGTGAATTGATTAGGGCCTTATTCTGATTTACAACTATTAGAGTCAGGACAAGGAAGATCTTTAAATTAGCGTTTTATTTCCTCAATATCTATTTTTTTAAATTCAACTTTTTTGGCCCCTTGTTCTAAATATAAATTTGCTTCATTGGCATTAGGGAAATTTATATTAAAGTTCACAACATTATTAGAATTAAAATTGTCATGAAAGAATGCATAAATTATAGGATCTAATTTTACACGGTAACGTGATATTTTTGATCCATTTTTTACATCAAAAATAAAAATCTTGGGAACAGAGTTTAATGTCGTTTGTCCAACATTATCTAAAATAGTTTGATCTTCACCATTAATCATTTTAGACGTATAGGCAATCAATTGGTTAGGTTGATTTAAAGTTAATTTCCACTTGATAGGATTAAATATTTTTTCATCAAATTGTTCAGCCTGTTTAATTGTATCTTTACGTGATTCCTGAACTTTTGTTATGTATTGATGTTTAGTAATAGGTTGAGCTGGTGAACTTGACCAAGTATCTTTAACATGTGTTTCCCAAGGAATATCTATTTTATAACCTTGATATTTTCCAATTAATTTAATGTCTACACCACCAAGAAAAATATAAACTTTACCTTGAGGACCTACATTAACAACAAGCTTATTATACCGTTGAACCTTTTGGTATGGTTGAGAGACAAAAATGCCTTGAATTTTCTCATCAAACAATCGTGATATATCTTTTTCTGGTAAATCTATTTTAGCTTGCCAGAAATAACCATCTTTAAAAGATAACCATGTTACAAGCATTGTACTTGGTGTTTGAAATTCCGCTTTAGGAGAGTTCTGCACGCCTGTGCCTAAAGCTCCACCTGCAGTGTTTCTTCCTCCAAAATGGGTAATTACTTTTCCTGATGAATCATTAATATATGTTTGAGCATTATTGAATTCAGAAATAAATCCAGGAACCCAACCAATATCAACTTGGTATTCATTTGCCATTGTAGATCTCATCATTAAACAAAATATGAGAAGAAAAAATTGCGGAATTTTTTTAATAAACGTTCTTTTATGTACTTTCATTAGAATATCCTTTTGTTACCTCGGGTCTTTGAGGGTGATCAAACATTAGTTTTCCAAGAGAACTTCATAGGATATGATATGTGCTAGGTATTTATCTCAGTGAGCATTGAGAATGTTTTATGACACAAAAGTTTAAGTTGCTATGAGTAAAATTAGTTAGTTTTTTAGCATAAAGAACGAATAATGATTTTAAACTCTACTTTATAGTGAGTAGCCTCTATGGTTTCTAAAAAAATTGAGCTGATGTGTTGCAAGTTTTATTTTTTAAGTATTTAAAATAGTTCATTATACAATTCCCAAGTTGTTGTAGTGACTTTCTAGAGTGATCTGATGCTGCCTAAATTCTTTAGGGATATCATCGTTAACCCATTAAATAAAATTTTGATGGTATCAAAATGTCGATCTCCTGAACCTGGATTAGGTGAAATAAATTTTAGTTGTCATGCGCTGTTGTAAAAGACGATTTTGAATATTTTATTTCATTTACAATACACTACATATTATATTGAAAATTTATAAGTAGCGTAGGTCCACAAAATGGTATAAATCGTATATTGTTCAGTCATTACAACCTAATCTTAACAAATGAATCACCAAGTAAAGTTATTTGGCGCAGCCTTGCCACAAAGTGAATACGGTACGAGTTTTTTTTGGTTTGATTCTTTGTCAGGTCATGAAAAAATCAATGAGCTGTTTGAATACCAACTTGTAGTTAAAGTTCGGGATGAGTTTTATCAACCTGCGCATGGCTATCAAGGACTCGAAGGTTATGTATCTAAACAGGTTGCACAAAGTGGTGGCAGTCCAGCTTCAGATTTAAACTTACAAACGCTAATTGGTACAGAACTAGCGATAAGACTACGTCTTGATGGCACTAAAGTGGCTTATGGTAATTTTGATGGCATCAACAATATTACCTCAGAAGAGAATTATCAGAGTAGTTTAAATGGGGCACGTTTTTATCGTGGGCTTGTGAGTCGAGTGGAAGTGCTCGGCGTGCGTAACCGCCATGCTATGTATAAAATCACGCTAGTTCCTTGGCTTTGGCTATTAACTAAAAGCTCTAATTATCGTATTTTTCAACAAAAAACAGTATTACAAATTGTCGAACAAGTACTTGAACCATATGCCTATCCAGTCGATTACCGTTGTAGTGATGACTATCCAATACTGGACTTTCAGGCACAGTATGGTGAAACTGACTACGATTTTATCTGCCGTTTATTACAAGAACACGGCATCAACTTTCATTTTGAGCATAGCCAGAATAATTTAACTTGGGTGCTGTCAGACCATAACGCTGCATTTAAAAGTATGGAAGCCGAAGGCTATCGAAGCTTAAGCATCTATCCTCCCAATCAACGTTTCCCAGAGGGTGCAGAGTATATTGAGCATTTTGAGCCAGTCCAACAGTTGGTCAGTGGTAAGATCCAGCTCAGTGACTATCAGTTTAAACAACCCACTTTAGTACAAACAGCTCAGGATCAGTTCCTATGGGACAATCAACATGCTGAACAGGAAGTTTATGAATGGCAACAAGGTGATTTCATAAGTGCAGAAGAGGGTGGTCAAAGTCGTGCTCAACAACGTGTTGAAGGCTTATATCAACATGGTTATCGGGCTGAAGGTCAGGCGCGTTTAAAAGGACTTCAAACAGGCCATCGTTTTGAACTGGAAAATCATCCCAACAGTGACTCTAACCGGGGTTGGTTAGTACTGGGCACACAAACTTTGATTCAAGATATCAGTGGTGAGCGGGCAGATAATCAGTTTTATGATTCGCAAGTTAAATTCTTGGTACAGCCCGATGAACAAATCCTACGCCCAGATCGCACATTGTCTAAACCACAAGGTCGACCGCAAACTGCAACAGTGGTGGGACCGGCTGGTGAGGAAATCTATACCGATCAATACGGACGAGTAAAAGTCAAATTTCATTGGGATCGTATCGGTTCCCAAGGTCAAGATGATGACTTTATGGAAACAGATGGCACCAACTGCTGTTGGTTGCGGGTATCAACTGCTTGGGCAGGTCATAACTTCGGTACTATTCATTTGCCAAGGATTGGTCAGGAAGTCATCGTGGACTTCTTTAATGCTGATCCAGATATGCCCTTTGTGGCAGGACGTTTAACCAATCCCGAGCAGATGCCGATATGGGAGTTACCGAGTCAGAAAGCGCTCTCTGGGATTAAGTCCAAAGAATTAGGAGGCAGTCAGGCCAACCAGTTGGTCATGGATGATACTCAAGGGCAGATGCAGGTACATTTGAGAAGTGACCATCAAGCCAGTGAACTGAATTTGGGGTATGTCAAGCGAATCCCTGATGCAAAAGGTCGTCAGGAGTTTCGTGGAGAGGGTTTTGAGTTAAGGACAGATCAATGGGGTGCGGTTAGAGCAGGAAAAGGCTTATTGGTTTCAACACATGCTCAAGATCAAGCCAAGGGTATGCATTTAGATGCAATTGCTGCAAAGCAACAACTTGAGTCAAATCTAAATCAGGCCCAAGCACTAAGTGACGTTGCTAAAAAACAGCAAACTGATCCATTGGAAGCTTTGGAGAATTTAAAAGCATTTATTGATCAACTCAGTCAGGAAGATCCAGCCAGAGCTGCTACGTTTAAAACAGCGGTAATGCTATTAGCTGCACCACAATCTATTGCACTGAGTAGCAATGAAGATATTCATCTTTCTGCGGAAGGCCAGATTAATCAGACAGCTGGCGATAGTATTAATATCAGTACACAGAAAAATCTGATTGCTCAGGTCTTAGATAAAATCAGTTTACTTGCAGTACAGCAAGGTATTAGCCTAATTTCCGCTAAAGAGAAGGTTGAGTTGATCGCACAAAGTGCTGTGATGGACCTCATTGCTCATCAAAATATTCAAATGATTTCGACTGAAGAAAATATTGAGCTTACAGCCAAGAAAAAGATATTGATTACGGCGGACGGTTCACAATTGGAAATTGGTAGTGCAGGGGTAATCATTAGAACAGATAAAGTGTTTGAAGTAAGAGCAAAAACGCATGAGTTTAAACCTGGGCATAAAGTCAATGAAACGATTACTGAGTTACCTCAAGTTAAGGACTGCGAGTATAAAATGAAAGATGCATCTGTATCAGGTAAGGCACTGGTGAGTATCTCGTGAATAGTCCATTACTCAGCTACCAACAATTTGATGAATACAATTATGCTTTGTATGATCAGTATCTTTTTAGAAACTTACTGTCTATCTATGGTGAGCAAAAAGTAAAATATAAAATACTGCTCATTGATGTGTTTGGTAAAGCACAAGATGCTCCTATTGTTGTTGATTTAAAGTCAATGAATGAGGAGATGAAACAAGATTTCTATGAGCATATTTATTTACAAGAAATGAGTCATTATATTAATTTTTTTGACAATATGTTGTTGGTTCAAAACTTAATTCAAAGTGATTTATCCTTGGATGAATTTTCAAACAAAATGAGCAAATTGATGCTGATTGAGGATAAATATATATTCAGGTTTTTTGATCCTCGAATCATGATTCATGTTTTTTTATTGAACTATAATCAATATGACTTAAATAATACCACGCTGAAACAATGGATGACTCAGCATCAGTCTACATTTAAAGTTTGGGATATTTATATTTGGAATAACCGTTACTCACTAACACAAGATAATTTTTCAAAGTTTAATCATCCAAAGTTAAAAAGTACGATTGCTATTCAACATTTTGATCAATGCAATAAAAAAATCAAAGAAATGATATTGAGTAAAGAAATTGAAACGGTATCAGATATTATAAAAAATATGCAAAAATTGAATCAACAGCAAGAGGTTGCTTATGTCTAACATTAATATGCAAGAAGATAATAGTGTTGCTGATGATTATGCTAAAAATGCTCTAGACGAGGTGAGATGCGCCACGTGCGAGCGCTTAGGACAGTTTTTGCCAGTAAGAATAGCAGTGGGTTTTGCAAATGGTGGTCAAGGTTTTGCAGCCCCAGCTGAATTAACTGCAGGTCTACCTACTTTACCAGACAGTTTGATCTATATATTACGTCGTTTAGATACGGGATATCTTTATTGCTATTCTCCTGCTTGGAAAACAACACATTTTAATGATCAAGGTATTCGGGCTTATCAAGTCAATGAGTTAGGTTATTTGACCGCAATTGATAAAGATCAAATGCAAGTGGGTTTTAAAGAGAAAAATTATACTTGTTTTCAAGCGCAGAAAACGTCCAAAGGTCAAAGTATCAGTAATGCATTTTTACTTGACTGCGTCGTTAGACAAGAAGAAAGTAGTCGTGTTCACATTGCCTATTCTCGTCATCAATGGAGCATCGACACCTGTAATATCATGGCGAAAGATGTCAGTAAAAGAACACAAGTCATGCCGAGTTTCGATGTTAAAAATGGTGCAGATTTTGTTATCTCAAAAAATAAATATACCGCAGTTTTAGAAAATTATACTGATGTTACACCTGCAGTAGTAACTATTCCGTGGCAAGATGATCTTGCTAAAAATATGCAAATGGCTCCATTTCAGCCTCCAGCATATTTTACTGCAGAAGATGATCCGGTTTTTGATACTTTTGATATTGTAAAGAATGAGAAAGGTGAGAAAAGTATCCAATGGCATGGTAAAGACATGCCTTATAAGGTATCAGAAGATAAACGGATTATTGTTTTGCAAGATCCCGTTGGGATCACGATCGATTTGCTTGAAATAGCCAACTATTTGGCCGCTAACATTCGTACTGGTGAAGAAGAGCGTTTATATCAAAGTGCAATGAATATCGTGAAGCTGCAGAGCTGGGTGAAAGCAAAAATTCATGCTGAAGAGTATTCTAAATTGAGATCTAGTTATGCATTAACTAAATCAGTGCAGAGAATGGCTCAGTCAGATGAATTTAAAAATATTATGCAGCATGCTTCAGATTTATCAAATCTCGATGCCAATAAATATGAAAAAGATTATGAAGCTGCGACACAGAAAATGGATAGTCTGACAAGAGAGGAGCTAGAAAATTTTCATGATTTTAAATTGGAAGATGTGCAACGACTGACTCAAACGATTGAAAAAGAATTCAACTCAGAATGGAAAAGTGCTACAGGTTTTTTTCGTACCAGTGCAAGTTTAGCGGAAAGTGTTAAAGAACATAATATGTTGCAGTGGTTACAGCAACAGAAGCAGAAAATAGAACAATATACAGCGAATGTAATTAATCCAATACTTGATGGTTATTTGTTATGGCTTAAGTCAGATGCATTGCTAAGTTATATGGATCACTTTTTTGATCATAAAACAGCGCATTCCGCGGCAAGTTTTTTGAGTATCAGTACTCGGTTAATTTCTAATGCTGATACGATGGAAAAATGTTCTCAGTATTTTATCCAGCTATTTAATGAAGAGAATTATAGTAACCGTAAAAACTATTTACTACGTTCAATGACTTTTGACTCTCATCAAGTTCAACAAGATTTACTTGGATTAAGCAGTAGTTTTGTACAAAGTTCCCAAGCCCCTACATTTGGTTTTGCGTTTACACAGGTTTTTGATGAAAACACCTTAAATAAGACCCAGATATTAAACGATCGATCCGCAAATATCGTTAAAACTATCCAAGCTCAAGTTGAAATATTGTCTGAGCAAATTGGTGGCAGTATGGCGAGGGTGTTCCATGGTCGCATCAACCAATCTCCTAGTTCAGTCAAAACTATTTCAATGAAAAGTTTTGAAACTTTCTCAGGGAAAGTAATCTCAAGAGTTGAAGTTTCAGGGAAATTGACCGATGTGATTGATGGGATTATTAAACGATCCAACATCGATTTCGATGCTGCGGGTTCACGTCAACAAGCTAAAAATGCTAAAAATGCAGTTAAAGTTAATTTGTATAAAGGACTGATGGAAAACTTCAATTCAGATGTGGAGTTAAAAAAAGTTCAGGGTCTACGTACCAAAGTCAATCTGGTCACTTTAGTTGATTTTGAGGGGATGTCTAAAATAAATGGCAACATGTCTCCCGCTGAAATTAATCAAAAATTTAATCAAGGTTTAATTCATACAGCAGATGGGTTTCCAAGCCAAGTCGGAGCTATAGAAGAAAGTGCCAAATTGGGTCCTTTTAATCGGCAGAAAATCAACTTGTTACAACGTGCAAATACAGGAAAGAACTTCGGTGTATTTTCATTTGCTTTACAGTCCATCGCGTTAATGGATGCTGGGCGTGGTGTGATGACTTCTGGATTCAATAGCCAAACGGGTGTGGTTTTTATTGGCATGATTGTCAGTGCACTTGGTGGTGTCGCAGATGTATTGGATCGACAATTAAAAATGCGGATGGGATTGTTAAGTAGCTCTGTCGAGATTGAAATTGCTCAAAAAATCACGAAATACACCGCACGATATGCACTCTATGCTGGTGCATTGATTTTAGCTGGTGTCGAATTGAAAAAAGCCTATGGTGCATTAGGTAAAGATCATTATGTTTTAGCTGGGTTATATGCGGGTAATGCCTTTTTAATTGTATTAAGTACACATGCATTTATAGAAGGAACAGCCATCTGGGCATTGGGTTTACGTGCGAGTTATTGGGGAATTATCTTGGTGATCGGGATGATGGTGATTAGTTATGGCATATCTTCGGCTGAGCGCAGTGCTCTCCGCGCTTTCTTAGAAAATTCAGCATGGGGGGTTAAACCCTTGGGTTGGACTCAAGAGGTTGAACAGCAAAAGTTTAAAGATGTTTATGAGGGAGCATAATCAGTCGTATGTTAAGAGAAGACTATGAAACAAAGTTCACCACTTTAAATCAACCATTCGTAACAGATTGCCCAAATAAACATTCGTTGACTCGTTTATATGAAATTAATCTCAAGACCTTAAAAACAGAACAGATATTTCCACATCGGTTGGTCATTCGTTTTAATTCTACGTATGTTGAAACCATGGATAGTTGGGAGTCGATTCGTGGTCGAGCGACAGGCTTAGCTATACCAATGTGGGCAGTGTGTTTGGCTGGCTCAATATTTTGTCTTTATGCTTCTGGTTTAGTGTTGCTTAAGGAAAATTTTTTACTTACTTTATTTTTTTTCGCGCTTAGTATTGGGTTTAGTTATATGATTTATATTTATTATCGTATTTCTAAGTATGATCTATTTGGTTATACCCATTATCCAATACGATTTAATCGTAAAACACAAAAAGTTTATGCATTTTCGCCGCAGCAAAATAAAATTATAAAATTAAACTGGGCCGACTTGCGTTTTTCAGTTGTCAGCAAAAAATCTGAGATTGAACTACGTGCAAGTAAATTAAATCAGGACAATCTGGTTGAAGATGAAATTATATTGCCGTATCAAATTCTCAAGTCTAAACCTGAATTAGTTGAACAACATCTTGCTTTTTTTAAAGCATATATGGAATCTGATGACCTCGAGAGAGTAGATCAATCAATCACAGCGTTTCATGATATCTATAATCGCAAAGAAAGTATGAAGGAAAGCTTTGAGCGCTTATATATGCAATACGATATTCAAGAGTTGACCAGTTCGGAGCGCCCAGAACGTCCTAAGATTATTTTTGTTGCTTTGGGTTCGTTGCTTTGGATGTCACAGTTTGTCACCAAGCGTTTTGCATTAATCTTTTCAAAAATTCCACAATGGCCAGCTGATATTGAGCAGGAATGCCAAATTGAAAAAAATGACCCCTATGATTCGACAGGAAAACAACGTTATTTGGCACCACTAAAATTCACAACGATGCAAATTATATTCATTGCAGGCGCTGGAATAATTAGCTTTACGTTGTTATTTGGGTTTTTAACCCTTTTGGCTATATTGAGTTTAAAGACATGGTAATTGATTTTTAAATTCGATTTAGTTTTAAGTCGATCTACCAAATCTTAGTGCGGTAAATACCGCCCAATAGTAAAAGGAATTAAAAGCAGAATTTTCTCTTAAAATATAGTCGAGAGATTCTGCATTTTAAAGATGATTTAGATGAAGGTCACTCTGTGAAAGCAGTCCATTGAAAAAAAGCTAAAAGGGCACCACGATTCATAGATGACCCGGATAGCTTGTTTTATCCAATAGTGTAATGTGTTAAAAATAGTGACCTAGTATAATTTTTTACAAAAAATTAATAAAACACACCCTCTTTATTACTACAATCTTGGTCTAAGTAAATTAATTAACATAAAGTAGAAATGAATCATCAAATAAAGTTATTCGGCAAAGCGCTGCCAGAAAGTGAATATGGAACTGCTTATTTTTGGTTTGACTCTTTGTCAGGCTCTGAAAAAATTAATGAGTTATTTGAATATCATTTGGTGGTAAAAGTTCGTGATGAATATCATCAACCAGCACATGGTTATCAAGGACTTGAAGGTTATGTGCCCAAACAACTTGCACAGTCCGGTGGTAGCCCCGCCTCAGATTTAAATTTACAAAGTTTGATTGGAACTGAAATAGCAGTCCGATTACGTTTAGATGGTATTAAAGTTGAGTATGGTAATTTAGATGGTATCAATAACATTACCGCTGAGGAAAATTATCAAAGTAGTTTTAATGGTGCTCGTTTTTATCGAGGTATGGTCAGTCGAGTTGAAGCTTTAAGTGTACGTAACCGTCATGCAATGTATAAGATTACGTTGGTACCTTGGCTTTGGTTACTGACTAAAAATTCTAATTATAAAATATTTCAACAACTTACTGTTTTGCAAATCATTGAAGAGATCCTAACAGCTTATCCTTACCCAGTGGATTATCGTTGTAGTGCAGATTATCCCGTACTTGATTTTCAAGCACAGTACGGGGAGTCAGACTATGATTTTATCTGTAGGCTCATACAGGAACACGGCATTAACTTCCACTTTGAACATAGTCAAAATCATTTAACATTGGTACTTTCAGACCATAATGCTGCATATAAAGAGATGGAGGCATCTGGTTATCGCAACTTAAGTATCTATCCTCCAAATCAACGTTTTCCAGATCGCTCTGAATATATCGAGCAATTTGAACCTGTTCAGCAGTTGGTGAGTGGTAAAGTTCAACTCAGTGATTATTTATTTAAACAACCTAGTTTAGTACAGACTGCCCAAGAACAGTTTCTTTGGGAACATGGTCATGCTGAACAAGAAATCTATGAATGGCAGCAAGGTGACTTTTTAACTGCTGAAGATGGTGGTCAAATTAGAGCGAAGAATCGTGTTGAGGGATTATATCAACATGGCTATCGTGCAGAAGGGCAAGCACGTTTAAAAGGCTTGCAAACAGGCTATCGATTTAACTTAGAAAATCACCCAAATAGTGAATCAAACCGTGGTTGGTTGGTATTGGGTACACAGACTGTGATCCAAGACATTAGTGAAGAGCGCGCAGATAATCAATTTTATGATTCAAATATCAAGTTTCTAGCTCAACCTGATGAACAAATTCTTAGACCTGATTTGACGCGAACTAAACCGCAAGGGCGTCCACAAACAGCAACTGTAGTAGGGCCTGCGGGAGAAGAAGTTTATACAGATCGTTATGGTCGTGTGAAGGTGCAGTTTCATTGGGATAAATTTGGTGTTAAAGATGAAAATAGTACCTGTTGGCTCCGAGTATCGACGGCTTGGGCGGGGCATAACTTTGGTACGATTCATTTACCTCGTATTGGTCAAGAGGTAATCGTTGATTTCTTTAATGCTGATCCCGATATGCCATTCGTTGCTGGCCGATTAACCAATCCTGAGCAAATGCCAGTGTGGGATCTACCTGAGCAAAAAGCACTTTCTGGGATTAAGTCGAAAGAACTAGGGGGGAGCCAAGCCAACCAATTGGTGATGGATGATACCCAAGGTCAGGTGCAAGTACATCTCAAGAGTGATCATCAAGCCAGTGAACTCAATTTGGGGTATATCACGCGTATCCCAGATTCAAAGGGGCGTACAGATGCACGTGGTGAAGGTTTTGAGCTTCGTACTGATGGGCATGGGGTTATTCGTGCGCAAAAAGGTTTGTTTCTAACCAGCCAAGGGCGAAGTGAAGCCAGTGGACATATTAAGGAGTTAGAAGAAGCTGCTCAGGTATTGGATACTGCTTATCAACAGCACAAGAACTTAGCGAACTCGGCTGTAGAACATAAAAACCAAGACGCTGAAGATCAGCTGCTCTCAGTTGATGAGATTAGACTACAAAATGATGCAGTCACAGGTGGTACAGCAAATCCAAAAAAACAGGCTCAACTGACAGACCCGCAATTATTATTGCACAGTCCAACAGGTGTTGAGATTGCAACAGAGAAAAGCACACATTTATCTAATGGTGAGCATCTAGCACTGACTGCGGGGCAACATGTCAGTATGAGTGCGGGTAAAAGCTTGTTAGCCAGTGTCCGTGGTGCGATTCGCATGTTTTCACAATTAAAAGGCATACGTTTATTTGCAGCGAAAGAAAAGATTGAGTTAAACGCACAAACAGCGGGTATTGATATCTTGGCGCAAGAAAAAATCCAGGTGCATTCACATGGTGATTGGGTAGAAATCACGGCCAAAGAAGGGATTATGATTAACTCAGGTGGTAGTTATATCAAAATCACTGCAGATGGTATTGAACATGGAACCAATGGTCAGTGGAAGGCACATGCAAGTGACCATCATCTTGATGGTCCTAAAAGCAATCCACTTAATCATGAAAGTCCATTATTTAATGATGAAATGTTTGTGCTTAAAGATCCTAATGGTGATCCAGTAACAGGCTTTCGTTATAAAGTCGTCGATGATCTTGGGCAGGTGTTTTATGGCGTGACAGATGCGAAGGGGCAAACGGATCGGATCTTTAGTGGAGCAAAAAATACTGCATTAAAGATATATCCAGATGATCGAGGCATGGTTGATGATGAGTAATTGGACTCCAAAATAGAGATAGAAAATGATGCAAGATAAAGATGTAACAACGAGTTCAAATACAAATCAACACAGTGATGCTAGTAAAATGCAAAGCACACAGAACTCCCCAGTTAAGCCGATTAATAGTAGCGCGGATAAAACGAATCCCACTGAAAACTCGCAGTCAGAGCAAAAAATTAATCGCTTAGAAATTAGTGTATTTTTTGATGGTACATGGAATAACAGAACCAATTCGAACCTCTACAATGGTGCGAAACGTTATGATGGTGATCCTTCATCTTTACCCCGTCCAATGGATAACATGAATGATTACAAATATAACCCAGATCTACTCGTGAGCGACAATATCAGTTATGCACGTTTGCCAACTACGGTAGATCGCATGCATCGTGCGTACAAAGATGGATTACCACATCACTACAGCTTATATATTGATGGTTGTGGTACTGGAGAGGCGGCAGAATTAGGGGAGGACAGGAAACTTTATTTTGCTGATAATCCAATTGGTGCTGGCTTGGGCTGGGGATCAACTGGGGTGAAGGCTAAGATTAAAAAAGCCTTTAAACAACTCAATAAAATGATCCGTGATAAAACCAAGACACAAACCTATCAGGTTTTAGTGATCAATCTCTTTGGTTTTAGTCGAGGTTCTGCCACAGCACGTATATTTGCTAACCACATTTTAAAGAAACAAGAACTAATAGATGTTTCTGAATTTCAACGAAAAATTGTGATGCCTTCCGATAATCCAATGCAAATACAGTTAAAATTTATGGGGATCTTTGATTGTGTTTCTTCGATTGGATTTACACATGGAGATGATGAGGGGCTGGACTTTGCAGATCATCTTTATCGGGGGAATGAAGATGATATGCCACCAAGTGCTATGGGATTTAATCTAAAGCAGCATGAGGTGTGTCGTATTGTTCATTTGTCTGCACTCAATGAATATCGAGATAAATTTTCCTTGTATGACATTCGCTCAGCTGTAGAGCGAGGTTTTGGTGTCGAAATTCGCATTCCAGGTTGTCATACCGATTTGGGTGATGGCCTCGGGACGAAGGGGAAGGTGGATATTCCTAAGGGCGTAGATGGAAAGCCTGATCCAAGTAAAAAGACATGGTATGTTTCGGCACGTGATGAAGCTAAGGTAACTA
Organism: Acinetobacter rudis; assembly: GCF_000829675.1. GTDB lineage: Bacteria > Pseudomonadota > Gammaproteobacteria > Pseudomonadales > Moraxellaceae > Acinetobacter > Acinetobacter rudis. The sequence continues at coordinate 518 of NZ_BBRX01000038.1, read as the reverse complement.
TTGCACAGAAAAAAGTTGCTTATTCGAGTACTGACCCCAAAGATGCCGACTATACTCAGGATGACAATAAATATCGTCAAAACACGCATAAGACCAAATATGATTTTAAAAATGAAGATATATTGAGTTACGATGAATATAATCAAAAAAAACCAACAGTATTTGGTAGCAAAGACAGTGCCTTGGCACAGATGGAGCGGGTGGACTTTGAACAATTAAAATCCAATTTGGTCAATAAAGGTTTTTTTAAAGAAACATTCGATAACTCTTCTCAAATTTGGATTGAACATACTGAAAAACCTATTAAGAAATTTGGGTTATTTGCTACAGATAGTCAATACCAGCGACTGATTATTAATAGAGAACAATTATCTATGCTGTATCCGATTATTCCTGCCAATATTATGATCGAGCTATGTAAGCGCTATCAATTGGATGTCTTTGAACCGAGTAAATTGTTTGAATATGGCGTTGACTATGCCAAAGCTAAAGATGATGTGCCTAATGGCGTATGGGGG
>NZ_BBRX01000039.1 GCF_000829675.1 Acinetobacter rudis | reverse complement strand
AGTCTTAAAACTGGTGATCAATATGAGTTTATGTATGTAACAGATAAAGCCCATTGGGTTTTAATGTCTGCACCAACAAAATCAGTGGGTGCGAATAGTCAAATTACTCCGACTTTAGAGAATATGACTCAGCCAATATTAAAGGTCAATATTTCTGATGCAAACTGGAAACCAAACATTAAGTTGCCAATTAAAGCCCAAATAGGTGACAAAGTTATTTTATCTTCAACAGCAAAGACCCATAGTTTTATCACTGCTGAAAATGGTTTATCGGCAACGGTTCAAACAGGAGAAAACCGTCGTTTTATTTATACCAGTCAAGGTTGGAACATTGATAGCTATACCATTGATATGTTATTGGTTAATAGTCCAGAAGTCTCTCGTATTTTGGGTGAAAGTGCAGCAAAACTTCGCATGATTGAAGGACTGAATTTAACAAATCTAACAGCAGAAAACTCCTCAGCTAAATTTTATTTAAGACAGACAGGATATTTGACGTATAAAATTCCTGCTGCAGACTTACGTGAGGCCATTGCTGTTGGGCGTTCAGATGTAACTGTCCAAACAGAACGAAAACGTGTTTTAGCAGATGGTGTTTATTATCAAGGTAATGAACCTGGTGCAGGGGGGTGCGGTTGGGCTTGGATCAATCTCAATCCCAGTGCTTTTAACATGATTGGTGCCAATGATATTGGTTGTTCTGTTGCTGCTATGCGTCATGAAGTTGGACATAACTTAGGTTTATACCATGATGACTCTACTCAGATAGGTTCCGGTTTTTCACACCCTTTAGGTAGTACAGTCATGGGAGGCAACAGCTTAAACTTTTATTCGAGTCCATATCTTTACAATCTTAAATATGGCGTCCGCTTAGGTGAGCAAGGGAAGAAAGATGGTGTTAGTGTGATTAATGCCAACGCGCTTCAAATCTCAAAATTTAATTAAGCGGTTGTCAGTATGAAGTATTATAAATTTTATATTCTACTTGCAGTCACGTTAATCGTGACTGCGGGGATTTTTGCTTTTTTTAAGCCTGATCAAGTGACTGCTTCATCACAGATTAATACAGTACATCAGCCGAACCATTTTCTTTCATCTAAAAGTTCAGAATCTGGATTTCCTCGGGAAAATTTGAATATCACAAAAAATCAATTAGAAGATGCAAAGAAAGAAACGATTTTATTTCATGAAGTACAAGATAATGATTTGAACAGTAGTGAAAGGGTTTTCGCCTCTAAAAGTAAAAATGGGATGGCGATTAACTACAATCAAAATATTATTGAAACCAAAAAAATAGGTGATGTAGTTAAATTTCAAATGCTTGAATATGGCTTAAATCGTAGTGGGAAAATCGTTGATATTGAAAAAGTGGACGATGATATTATTCGCTGGCGAGGAGAGTTTGATCAGAAGATACCTGAGCGAAATTATTTTACAATCACGCAAAGCCACAAAGATCGATATACGATTATTCAGGTTTATAGTGATGTCGGAAACTATATTGCCGAGATCAAGAACGGGCAAGGTAGAGTTCAAACGATGGATCAAGGTATTGAAGATCAAGAACTGCATGATCATTAACTTTGTGGGCTAGAGTGAAGTGTTTAGCTGCTCTGCTGCATCTAGATGCATCGTTTTTAAAGTACAAAAGCACCCTAATATTTGGACAAGTTTACCTTGCTATTCGGGTGCTATGTTTGGGTTTAATACTTTAAGCTAAAAAAGTTTCCTGCAAATAGCTCCACTGCATTTTTCCATCAATTTCCTCGATTAACCCACATGAACGACGAATTAAAATACCAGATGCTTTGGTATGTTTTTCAGTATAGGTCAAAACTATAGAATGCTCATTTTGCAGCAATATTTGTTCATCATAGATTTCGATTTGGATCTCTGGCATTTTTCCTTGATTATTGCTAAATAAGGTTTTAACTTCTTGCAGTGAAATACGTTTACCTGCTGCACCAACCATTTCAAAGCGATCAGAAAAATAATCAATCAGAGAGGGAAGATCCTGCTCTGAGTGTTTGCCACTGAAAATTTTTTCAATCAACTCATGCATGCTGTGAATGCTTTCAATTGCGTGTTCTTTTACAAGTGCCATATCCATTTCCATTGAAATTAATTATCTAAAGCTATTTTAAAACAAAAATAAATGTAAAATTCAATATAATTTTAAATTATATTTTTGATCTAAATTCAAAATATAAAATACAAAACATTTTTAATAATTAAAATATGAGTTTTATCAGCTGGTTATGTTGAATTTTCTTTCTATTTTTTTAAGTTGAGTTCTGATCTTACTTCTGAATAGGAAAAAAGGTATAACTTTATACCTAAAATAACATGGAAAATTCCATGTAAAAGTAATAAAAATGTTAAATTGTTTTCCTTATCAAAAATAGACCAGAAAAGGAGATGTATTTTGGTCAAAGATTTTTGATAAGCGCATGGATTAGAAAAATGGCATGGACAAGGAAGAAAGATGGATACGCATTCAACTGAGCCAACACAGCGCAAATCAAATTTGTATGCTTGGTATGTAGTTTTACTCTGCATGCTCGCTTATATATTTTCATTCATTGATCGGCAGATTTTAGCCTTGATGATTGAACCGATTAAAGCTGATCTTGGACTTTCTGATACGCAGTTTAGTTTATTACATGGTTTAGCATTCTCACTGTTTTACGCTTTTATGGGATTACCTTTAGCCTATTTGGCTGATCGTTTCTCTCGGCCAAAAATTATTGCAGTGGGTGTCGTATTTTGGAGTATCGCAACAGCATTTTGCGGTTTAAGTAAGAATTTTATTCAACTGTTTTTAAGTCGTATGGGGGTTGGTGTGGGAGAAGCAGCCTTATCTCCAGCAGCTTATTCGATGTTCAGTGATATGTTTAGTAAGGACAAATTGGGGCGAGCAGTTGCAGTTTATTCGATTGGGTCTTTTGTTGGAGGGGGTATAGCTTTTCTGGTCGGGGGGTATGTGATTGGCCTACTCAAGAATATGGATGCAATTCAAGTTCCGATATTGGGTGCTTTAAAGGCATGGCAGGCTGCATTTATACTTGTCGGTTTACCTGGTGTTTTTATTGGTCTACTCGTGTTACTTACAGTGAGAGAACCAAAGCGTAAAGGCCAACGTTTAAACGCTCAGGGTGAAGTTGAAAAGACCAGCATGAAAGATGCATTTAAGTTTATTAAGAAGCATAGTTTGACTTTTAAATGTCATTATCTAGGTTTTACTTTCTATGCGATGGCTTTGTATTGCTTAATTAGCTGGTCTCCTGCATTTTATATGCGTAAGTTTGGATTAACTCCAACAGAAGCAGGCTATATGCTTGGGACTGTACTTTTGGTGGCCAATATTCTTGGCGTGTTCTGTGCGGGGTGGTTGAATGATTGGTTTATTCATAAAGGCCGCAAAGATGCTCCAATGATTACCGGGGTAATCGGCATTATTGGGTTAATCTTACCTATAGCGATCTTTACTCAAGTTGATGAGCTATGGCTCTCAGTTGTGTTCTTGGTACCAGCGATGTTCTTCGCATCTTTCCCAATGCCTATTTCTACTACTGCGATGCAAATGTTGGCACCGAATCAGTTACGTGCTCAAATTTCAGCAGTTTTTTTATTGATTAGCAATTTAGTTGCCGTTGGGATTGGTACGACATTAGTAGCTTTGATTACAGATAAAGTTTTTGAAAATCCACTCATGGTTGGGATATCACTTTCAATTGTGGGAACAGTTTCGTGTGTTTTAGCATTTATATTATTGAAAAAGGGATGTCAGGCATTTAGCGAGAGTATGGAGCAGGAGCATACTTCTTGATTTGAAATAAAACGATGACAAGGTCCATTATTTAATGTTGGGCTTTGTATTTTAGCGTTCTATATTAAAGGCATGTCCTAAGAGCGTAGCCTTATGGTTGGATCTATTTATTATTTAGCCCGATATTACTTTGATGTGCAAACACCTGCCTCTAATGGATGCTGTGTAAAAGATTTGAGTTTCTTAATGATGCTTGATTTGATTTTTAGCCCATTTCCCAAAAGAAATGGGCGTTTAAGTATTAACTTGATGGCATGAGGTTAAATAGTTTTTTTAACTGTGCATTTAACTGGTGAAGCTCTTCATCTTCGAAGGCGTTTAAAATACCAGACAAAGCAACTTGGCTGATTTGATTGATTTGCTCAACCAGCGCTTTGCCCTTTACAGTGAGTTTAACCATAGAAATACGTTCATCTGACTCTGAAGAGAAAACCTGCACAATATCATCTTCAACTAGACGATAAATAGCTTTAGTCGCTGTCGTGAGTTTTAGCGTAGAGAGGTTTGCAATCTCGGTAATACTGGCTTGTTCCAAGGCATTTGTACTTAAAATGATCTTGCGACGAGTATTGTCAATTCCTAGTTTTTTAATTGATTTTTCAATAAGTTGAGTGTACTTACCATTAACTTGCGAGATCCAGAAAAAAGGATAGCTTTGTAAGCTGCTCGGTTCATTATTGGGAAGAAATTGTTCTAAATGAGTAAGCATAGACAAGTAATAACTTTATAAAGTGGACTCCGATCATTATACAAAAATTAGCAACATTTTCTTTGTTCTTGTTTATTAAAAATACTTGACAATTACATCACTTTTTCCGATATTTGTATTATAAAGAAAAATACATGGAAAAGTGAATGAATATTGTTGTGCAGGAAGTGCAAAAAGGAACAGGTGCTTTGAAAGTCATGGTGAAAGATTCCATTGATATTCAAGGAATGAAAACGATGTCTGGTAGTAAGGCATTGATGAAAACTGAGGTTGCAGTAGAAAACGCAGTCGTTGTTGATCGTATTTTGGCAGCAGATTGTCAAATTACTGCAAAGACCAATTTGCACGAACTTGCATTTGGTATCACAGGAATTAACCATACCTTTGGTACAGCAATTAATCCGAATTATCCCGCACTTATTCCAGGTGGTTCTTCGAGTGGTTCAGCTGCTGCTGTTGCAGCAGGACTTGCAGATTTTACTTTAGGTACAGATACAGGTGGTTCAATTCGTATGCCAGCAGCATGCTGTGGTGTATATGGTTTAAAACCAACATTCAATCGAGTAGGCCGTAAAGGTGTACATCCTGCTCAGAGCTCATTGGATTGTGTCGGGCCATTTGCAGCCTCGGTTGAGATGATTGAAACTGCAATGCAGATTATCGATGCTAGTTTTCAGCCTCAAGCAGAATTAACTCAGCCACCTCAACTGGCTTTGCTTGAAGTACAAGCTGACCCTGTTGTAGCGCACTGTATTGAACAATATCTTGCTCAAACCCATTTGAACCCAACGCTTGTAACTTCGAAATGGCTTGAACAAGCTTTTCATGCAGCGATGCAGATCATCAATTTTGAAAATTGGCAGGCCTATGGGGTGTTGACCGAAACAGGATTGCTAGGAACAGATGTTAATCAACGCTTACTCAAAGCCGCGAATACGACTTGGGCAGAGGTAGAACAAGCCAATCAGGTAAAAGTGAGCTTTAGCGCAGAAATAGAGAGTCTACTTGATCAATACGATGCCTTGGTTTTACCTACGCTTCCACAGATTCCGCCCAAGGTTGAAGAAGCCGCCAATACAGTTGCCTTTTTAAATCTCACTGGATTGGTTCGACCGTTTAATTTGTCTGGTCATCCAGCACTTTCAATTCCGCTAGAAACAGCTGAGGGGCTACCTGTAGGGCTACAAATTGTAGGAAAGCTCGGTAGCGATGAACATCTATGTGCTATTGCCAAATATATCATCAAGACAACGCAATAAATTACAAGGAAATAGGTAATGAATAATTTGTCGACAAAGGATTTTGTTATGTCAGCCAATACAACTGAATTAGCAGCTTTATGCCAAGAAATCCGTGAACGTGCATGTACAGGTGAGTTTGATCAACAAGCTTATGTCAGCCAAGATATCATCAATAAACTTAAAGAAATTGGTGTCTATCGTGCTTTTGTACCGAAACGTTTTGGTGGAAATGAGTGGTCTCCGAAACAGTTCTGCGAATTGATCGAGCAATTATCGAAAGCAGACGGTTCAGTAGGATGGGTAGCAAGCTTTGGAATGAGTCCAGCATATTTAGGAAGTTTACCTGAAGCGACACTTGAGCAGCTATATAAAGATAGTCCAGATCTCGTTTTTGCTGGAGGGATTTTCCCACCACAACCGGCTGAAATTACAGATGATGGCGTAGTTGTCAGTGGTCGCTGGAAATTTTCAAGTGGTTGTATGGGAGCTGATATTATTGGAGTTGGGATTTCACCTCAAAAGGACAATGAAGCACAAGGCTTACCGCGTATGGCGGTTATGCCTGCACACCAAGCTCAAATCGAGATGACTTGGGATACTGTTGGATTAAAAGGTACTGGCAGTCATGATTTGGTTGTAAAAGATGTTTTAGTAGCAAAAGAATGGACCTTTGTACGAGGTGAAGCATCAAAATTACCAGAGCCATTTTTTAAATATCCGTCGTTGTCATTGGCAACACAAGTGTTAACTGTGGTTGGAATTGGGGTGGCGGCAGCTGCTTTAGAGGAATTTCAAAAGTTAGCACCGGGTAAAGCCTCTATTACAGGTGGGGCTGAAATCGCCAACCGTCCTGTGACTCAATATGAGTTTGCCCAAGCAGAAGCAGAATTTAGGGCAGCCCGCGTGTGGTTCTATGAAACGATGCAAATCGTTTGGGATGAGATCGTGCAAGGGCGTAAAGCAACAGCAGAACAGATCAGTGATATGCGTTTGTCATGTACTCATGCAGCACGTGTCTGTGCGCGTGTGACCCGAAAAATGCAAATGCTTGCAGGTATGACCGCAATTTATACCAATAACCCGTTTAGTCGTTTTGTTAATGATACGCATGTGGTCACACAACATGCCTTTATGGGAGATGCCACTTTGCAAAATGCAGGTTTAGTGAGCTTTGGTATGAAACCAACGCCTGGGTATTTATAAAGCTCATTTTCAGTTGAAGTATGTTCATAGGGAAAAAGATGACATGAATGATCAAATGGATTTGTCTGATCTTTTACAGCGTGTGCAGCGGCTCGAAGCTGAACAGGCCATACGCAATTGTATTAATCGTTATATGCAAATATGTGACAGCTTAAATGCGCATACCGACTTAAATGAATTGATGGCGTTATTTGATCAAGACAGTATCTGGGAAGGTATTGGTGAAAAGTATGCACAATCTTTTGGTCGTTACGATTCTTGGCAAGCTATTTTTGAGATGTTCAAAAGCTACACCCGTGCAGAATCGCATTTCCAGATGAATGCTCACTTTGTCAGTTCCGAGCAAATATATGTTGAAGATGATCAGGCCAAAGCAAGTTGGCTCATGTTGCAAACTTCAACTTTCCAAGATAACCGCAGCCACTTAAATGCCGCAAAACTTACTGTGAAGTTCAAACGACAAACAGAGGGTGGTTGGAAGATCAAACATTTTCAGACTGAAAATATTTTTAGTCGCCCTATATCTCACTGGGATAGTACAGCGAAATTGCCAGTACCGTCTCAACAATAACGAATGGATAGATTGAAAAGGATAATTGATATGAACAGTATTATTCCAATGCAGAATATTGATATTGACTACAATGAGTTAGTTCATAGTGATCGTGTACACACCTCGTTATATAAAGATGAACGAATCTTTGATGAAGAGATGGAGAGAATCTATTATAACACTTGGGTTTGGGTGGCACACGCCAGTGAAATTCCAGAAGCTGGTAGTTATAAAACAATCAATATTGGCCAACAACCCGTTGTTGCTGTGCGTGATCGAAAGAAAAAAGTTCATGTCTTATTAAATCGTTGCCGTCATCGTGCAGCTACAGTATGTGAGCACAAAAAAGGTAAAACCAACAGTTTCGTATGTCCATACCATGGTTGGAGTTATGCGCTCGATGGATCATTACGTGGTGTACCTTCTCCAGAAAGCTATGGAGAGTGTCTTGATAAATCAGAATTACCTTTGATTAGCCTTCGTGTAGAAGAGTACAACGGTATGATTTTCGCAAGTTTTAATCAGCAAATTGAACCTTTAGAGGATTTCTTAGGGCCTGCGAAAAAGTGGATTGATTTGTTCATGAAGCAAGGTGCTGGTTATCCAATCAAAGTGTTAGGTGAACATCGTTTCCGTTTTCCCGGTAACTGGAAAATTCAATTAGAAAATACGACTGATGCTTACCACTTTCCGTTAGTACATAAGTCATTTCTCAGCTCTGTAGATAATAAAACTGAAGAGTTATTCAACTTTGAAAATCAGCCCGGCTTTATAGAAGATTTAGGCAATGGCCATAGTGTCATGGTGATGATCCCTGAGTTAATTGATTTAGAAGAAGATCTTATGGAGCGTCCGATTCAGGAGCGTTTCGAAGATCTTGCCCAAGCATTACGTGATGAAGGGCATGAAGAGTTAGAAGTCCGTCGTATTGTACGTGCAGTGGGTGGTTCTGGTTTTAACTTGAACTTATTTCCCAATATTGCGTGTTCAATGGCATTTTTCCGTGTGATGCAACCAATTTCAGTTGATGAAACGGAGATTCATCACTCTGTCATTACAATGGATGGTGGCCCACAAATCGCAAACCAATACCGTTTGCGCTTACATGAACATTTCCAAGGCCCATTTGGTTTTGGTACACCAGATGATGCAGAAGCATGGGAGCGAGTACAACGGGGAGCCAATGCTGGTAATGATTTATGGATTATGCTGAACCGTGGTCTACCTGGTGAAGTGAAAAGCGAAGATGGTTTAAAAAGTGATGTCAGTGCTGAAACAGGTATGCGTGCCGCCTATCAGCAATGGAAAAAGTTGATGACGGCTTAAGGAGAAGACCATGAAAATTGATTTAAATTTACTCAGTGAAGTTGCTGCTTTTATTTGGGCAGAAGCTGATATGTTGGACCATTCTGAGCATGATGCATGGTTAAAGCTATGGGATGAAAAAGGGGTATATATCATTCCAATCGATCCCAAGCTTGTAGATTATGAAAATAGCCTGAATTATGCCTATGACAATCATCATATGCGCAAATTACGTGTGCAACGTCTAGAAAATGGTGAAGCTATTTCAACTTCGCCAAAAGCCAATACGGTGCGTAGTGTATCTCGGGTGCGAGTGATCAAGGATGAAGGTGGTGAAGTTATTTTGCGCTGTGCACAAAACCTGCGTGAATTTCGTAAAGAAAATATCAAACATTACACTGCCGATGTAACGTTTCATTTGGTTCGTGATGCTGAACAAGGTTTTAAAATCAATCGTAAAATTATCAACTTAGTAAACTCGACCGATACTTTGGCGGGTATCAGCTACATTCTCTAGGAGAGCAAAATGAAACAAGTCGTTCTAGTTACAGGTGCTGCTTCTGGTCTAGGCAATGTGATTGCTGAATATTTTGCTGGGCAAGGGCATCAAGTGATTGTTTCTGCCAGTACGCTTGAGAAGGCAGAAAATGCCAAAGCAAGAAGTCCATATGCAGAAAATATGTTTGCGTTAAAGCTCGATATTTCTGTAGAGGCTGACTTTCATGCAGCAGTACAGTGGATTTCTGAAAAATTCTCCAAACTCGATGTATTGATTAATAATGCGACTGTCACCAAAGCAACACCAGTGTTAGACATTACTGCAGCAGATTTTGATTGGGTGACACAGGTCAATCAACGAGGAACTTTCCAATCTTGTCAGATTATTGGCAAATATATGGCGGATCAGGGCTATGGCCGTATCGTCAATATGGCTTCTTTGGCTGGGCAAAATGGTGGGACTGCCACAGGAGCACACTATGCAGCAACAAAGGGTGCGATTGTAACGTTGACTAAAATTTTTGCGAAAGAGTTTGCTGCGAAAGGCGTGACTGTAAACGCAATTGCACCAGGGCCAATGGAGTCACCCATTGTGCATAGTGTGGTGTCAGATGAAAAAATGGCGCAGTTTATTGAAAACATCCCCGTAAAAGCTTTAGGCAGTATGGAATTTATTGCAGAAACCTGTGCATTACTCGCCAGTCCAAATGCTGCATTTGTGACAGGGGCAACTTGGGATATCAATGGCGGATTATTTATGCGTTAAGTCTTTGACTTGACGTATAAATCTGGAGATCAATCATGACAATGCTTTATGACGTACTGGTCCGAAGCCGCCATGTGGAAGGTGGAAATATTGCAGTCATCGAATTTGAGTCTGCAAATTCAACTGTACTACCAAAAGTAGAAGCAGGTGCACATATCGATGTGCATCTACCAAACGGTATGGTGAGGCAGTATTCACTTTGTCAAAATCCGAGTGATATTGGTGTATTTCGACTTGGAATCTTACGTGACCCAGACTCGCGTGGTGGATCCACCTGTGCTTTTGATGATTTAAAAGCAGGGATGAAAATTCAGGTCAGTGAACCGAAGAACTTATTTCCATTGGTTAAATCCAAACATGTTGTTTTGGTGGGTGGTGGGATTGGTATTACACCACTGGTGAGTATGGCATACCAATTGGCCCAAGATGGTGCTTCTTTTGAGTTGCATTACTGCGGTGTTAGTCCAGAGCGTTGTGCCTTTGTTGATGAAATCAAAAATGGTGTACTGGCAGCTTTTACAAGCTTCCATTTTAAATCAGAAGGGGCTAATCATCGCGAGTTCTTCCAAGCAGCCATTCAAGATATCGACAAAGATAGCCATATTTATACTTGTGGTCCCAATGGCTTTATGGATTGGATGATTAATTTAGCCACCACACAAAGCTTTCCTGAACAGCAAATTCATAAGGAATATTTTCAGGTTGAAGTTGAAACTGGTGGGGATGCCTTTGAAGTTGTGGCTGAGCGCAGTGGAAAAATCATTTTGGTGAACGCCGAAGAAACGATTTTACAAGCGCTGGCACGCGAAGGAATCGAGATTGAAATGTCATGTGAACAAGGTGTTTGTGGTACCTGTATGTGTGATGTGCTTGAGGGTGAGCCAGACCATCGCGATGTGTACTTTACCGATGAGGAAAAGGTCAGTAATGAACAAATATTGGTATGTTGTTCTCGATCTAAGTCGGCACGGTTAGTTCTTGATATTTAATGAGTTCGATCTGATTGCACCAGATGAGCCATAGGACAGAAATAAGATAAAAGATTCAGGAGAGAATAATGAATTCACTAAAATCAATGGATGAAATAGCGATAGATTCAATGCAGTTTAGACGTGCCTTGGGGAATTTTGCCACAGGTGTGACGATTATCACGGCGCAGAATGCACAAGGTGAGAAAGTTGGGGTGACTGCAAACAGTTTTAATTCGGTATCTTTAGATCCACCACTTATTTTGTGGAGTATTGATAAAAACTCATCGAGTTTTCCAGTATTTGAGCAGGCTACGCATTTCGCTGTTAATATTTTATCGGGGTCACAAATAGACTTATCGAATAAGTTTGCTCGCCGAAATATTGATAAATTTGAAGGCACAAGCTATCAGCTAGGTGCGGGTCAAGCGCCGTTGCTTGATCATTGTTCAGCAGTATTTGAATGTGAACGCTACCAAGTGATTGAAGGTGGGGATCATTGGATTATTATTGGAAAAGTCGTAAATTTCCGTGATGAGGGGCGAAGTCCACTGGTCTATCATCAAGGGGCTTATTCTGGTGTGATCCCTCATCCTTTATTGCAGTTGAATAATAGCATCCACACTGAAGATCTAGGTCAGATGCATCAAGGGCACTTATATAGTAATGTTTGTTATTTGATGAGTCGTGCTTTTAAGTTTTATCAGACAGATTATATTCCCAAGCAACTGGTCACAGGTTTTCGTACCAGTGAAGCACGTTTATTGTTAGTACTTGGTAGTGGTACTGCATCAAATAAGGCTGATTTACCACGTGATATTGCGATGCCTATGCAGGAAGTAGAGCAGGCTGCATCAATTCTTAAACATGATGGTTTGTTGCTGGAAAGCGATGGCTTTTATAAATTAACTGAAAAAGGTAAAAAAACAGCGCATTACTTATTTGATATTGCTGATAGTCATCAAAATGAGGTTTTTGAAAAATATCCAGCAGATGAAAAAGATATTTTTATTAAAATTTTGAAGGATATCGCAGGTATCATGTAAATAGAGTGAGTAATAAATCAAGGATATGATTTGTTACTCCATGCGGACTGCTGAGATCGATATTCACTTGAGTAAAATCTTGGCAGTCGCTGATGATTTCATCTATTTCAGTTGAGGTACATGGATGTGAGATATGCAATTAACAATAAAATCAGTACATGGACACAGCATATTCAAGGGATATGTGGAGAGTTTGAGACACGCTTTGATGGGCAGAGTTCACTGTTTATTGGTGAAGTAAACTCCTTCCTACTGGGTCAAACAGAAATTGCTTTTATAAAAAGTAATGCAAGTTTCATCGAGAGACGATCAGGTATTTTAGATCGGGTTAAAGATCGCTTTTGTTTTTTGATCTTGCAATATACAGGCAAAATGCTGTTGAAATATCACGATGAAACTTTATTTTTAAGTGAAGGTGACATTGTATTATTAGATTCGGATGAGCATATTGCAATGTATCCTCAAGGTTTATTTAGTCATATCTCAGTTCATTTGTCCCGAGATAAACTCTTCAAACAGGGGATTACCACAGAGCATTTTGGCAAGTTAATTAATCATAATATGAGTGCCCATTTATTGAAGAATATGCTGCAGACAATCTCAAGAGATAATATTGAAGTTTGGTATGCTAAAGAAGATGGTAATGCCTTTGAAGACGCGTTAATTGCGTTACTTAAACCCACGATCCACTATAAAAATATGCGAGTAGTCGATTCGTTAAAACATAAAGCGGAGCGTTATATTTTAGAAAATTTAACTCATGCAAAGCTTTCCCCACAAGTTGTTGCGGATCATATAGGTGTTTCATTAAGACATTTATATCGTTTATTTGGTGTCGAACAACAATCAGTCAATAAATACATTCAAATAAAACGCTTAGAAAAAATAAAATTTGAGTTGAAGGATTTAAATAATAAAAAGCTATCCATCACTGAAATTGCTTTAAAGTGGGGTTTTGGCAGCAGCGCGCATTTCTCTAAAATATTTAAAAAAGTCTATGGTATATCACCTAGGAAATTTCGGGAAATACAAAGCAGTGAACAAGTTTTATAGACAGCTTTAATTTTTTCAAAAAAATAATTTTAAATACACCCTCCTAAATTAAGCCTTATCGATAGGTGATAAATCAGGTTGATCAATAATATTAAGCCTGAAAACTGCATGCGATTTTGTTCTTTTAATCGGTCAATGACAATCCATATAGGGCGCTTTACTTAGCTTTAAGGAGGATCGTTCCGATGTAGAGTATTAGATTAAAACTAGTTAATTTGGCTATTTTCCTTTTTACGCATATAAAAAATTAAATAGATAATAGAAGAATGTCATGTATGGACATCGCTTAGGTCATTGGTAGACAAGAAAGGTAAGCCTGAAAAGTGATCAAATTGAAGGGTGAAATACAAAGTTATATAGAGCAATACAATTTTGCTTCAGGGATTTATTGTTATATTTCGCAAAAAGTCATTGAGTTTTGAATGTATTAAAAAACCAAGACAGGATGTGATGATACTAAAAGAGATGCGAAAGGATGACTCACAGCGCTGTGAGCGAAAACTTAATACCTACACAGTTATTACTGCAATAGACCTATTAAAACCGTGGGACAAGGCTGTGCTGATTATCAGCACATAGCGATGAATGGAAAGGAAGAAGCCAGATGCATCAAGAATATGACTATATCATTATCGGAGCAGGATCAGCAGGCTGCGTGGTTGCCACAAGATTATTGCAAGCTAAGGCTGGGCGCGTATTGGTATTAGAAGCAGGTACTCGTGATCACAGTATGTTTCATCAAATTCCTGCAACAGTGGTCAAAGTCTTTCAACAAAAATCATGGTCATACATGACAACCCCACAACAGCACTGTAATCAACGTGAAATGATTTTAGCTCAGGGCAAAGTATTAGGTGGTGGCAGTTCAGTGAATGGGATGGTGTATTGTCGAGGACAACGTCAGGACTATGACTTATGGGCATCAGAATGGGGCTGTGATGGTTGGTCTTATCAAGATGTTTTGCCTTTCTTTAAGAAAGCAGAAAATAATGAAAGTCTATCGGATGAATTTCATGGGCAAAATGGAATGTTGCCAGTCAGTGAAAACCGATATCGTCATCCTTTAACGCTGGCGTGTATTCGCGCGAGTCAAGAGATGGGCATGACTTATGTCAATGATCTAAATGGATGGGATCAGGCCGGTGTCGGTTTTTATCAAACAACGACCCAAAGGGGGGAAAGAGCCAGTACAGCACAAACCTATTTGAAGTCTGTTCGGCATGATCCTCATCTGACCGTAATCACAGGTGCATTGGTGCATAAAATTGAAACTCAAGCACAGCAAGCTACCAGCGTCATTTATAGCCTTGATGGAAAGCCACCTGTGACAATAAATGTGAAAAAAGAAGTGATTTTAAGTGCAGGTGCGATTGGTAGTCCAAAAGTTTTACTACTTTCTGGTATTGGGCCCAAACAGCATTTAGAAGAGTTGGGTATTGAGTGTATTCAAGATTTACCTGTCGGTGAGAATTTTCATGATCATTTGCACATGTCGGTTAATGCAACGCTTACAACTCAGAATAGTCTTTTGGGTGAGGATCAAGGTTTTAAGGCAGTTCGTCATTTTTTACAGTGGCGTTTCACCCGTTCAGGTTTATTGACCTCTAATATTTTAGAAGGTGGAGGTTTTCTCGATACCATTAATCTTGGCCGACCTGATGTACAGTTCCACTTCTTACCTGTACTGGATAATTTTGATAATACACCTGGTGAAAAGTCGGCAGCGCAGCAGCATGGTTTGACGATTAAAGTTGGGCATGTGCAACCCAAAGCACGTGGATCTTTACGTTTAAAGAGTAGAGATCCAAATGAATTGCCTATCATTGATCCAAACTATCTTGGTCATCAAGAAGATATTGATGCCAATATTCGTGCGGTACAGGCAGGACTGCGTTTATTACAACAACCTGCTTTGAAAGCTATCGTGAAAGAAGTGATTGAGCCAGCGAATATTGAGCCAGAGGATATTGCAGGAATTGATCAGTGGATGCGCCAAAATATTAAAACGGTATATCACCCTGCGGGCAGCTGCAAAATGGGCAATTCGCCACAAGACTCAGTCACGGAGCAAAACTTAAAAGTTCATGGTTTTGATAACCTGCGCGTGGTGGATTGTTCAATTTGTCCACAAGTTCCAAGTGGCAATACCAATGCAATCGCTATCATGATTGGTGAACGTGGTGCAGACTTTATTTTGAATCAAATGGGTTAGTTGTTGTCGTTCAAGTATTTAGAGAATTATCTAGGAAAATAGAATGAGTGAAGTACAAATTTTAGCAAGCGTACAGCAATTTATCACCCGTCAACATGGACATTTCATCCATGGTCAGTGCACAGATGCCGAGTCTTCTGAACGTGTAGCGTTGGTCAATCCTGCTACAGAGCAGGTGATTGCAACAATTGCAGTTGCGACAGAGCATGAGGTTGATCAAGCTGTACAAAGTGCCCACGATGCTTTTCATCATGCTTGGGCAGATACCTCACCTTATGAGCGTGGACAAAAGCTCAATAAGTTAGCGGATTTGGTTGAGCAACATGCAGAGGAGTTGGCGCAGTTAGAAACACTCACGACAGGTAAATTGATTAATTTATCTAGACATTTAGAAGTCGCTCAAACAGTCGTCTTCTTAAGATACTTTGCCGGTTGGGCCACCAAAATTCATGGACAAACCATGCAGCCCTCTATTCCTTCAATGCAGGGAGAAAAATATACGGCATATACCATGCGACAACCGATAGGTGTAGTTGCTGGAATTGTGCCGTGGAATTTTTCATTAATGATTGGCTGTTGGAAAATTGGTGCAGCATTGACCACAGGTTGTACCATTGTATTAAAGCCGAGTGAATTCACGACGCTTTCATTATTACGTTTAGCCGAATTAGCCATCGAAGCAGGAATTCCTGCTGGTGTAATTAATGTCGTTACTGGAACAGGTCAAACTGGGCAATACTTGATTGATTCTAAGTATATTAAAAAAGTCTCGTTCACGGGTTCTGTGCCAACAGGCATTGCCATTGGGCAACAAGCAATGAAAAATGATTTAACTCGGGTGAGTTTAGAGCTTGGTGGAAAAAATGCAGCTGCAATTTTAGCAGATGCAAATATTGATGAGATATTACCCACTTTGCTCCAAGCGACTTTTGTACATCAAGGCCAAGTCTGTGCTGCTCCTGAACGTTTCTTTATTCATCAGTCTAAATATGACGAGTTTATTGAAAAGCTTACAGGTGCGATTCAACAATTTAAAATTGGTTCACCTTTGGATGAATCAACGATGTTTGGACCACTTTCAAACAAAGCCCATTTCGATAAGGTCAAACAGTATTTGCAGATGGCACAAAACAATGATCAAGTGATTAGTGGTGGGAAAGTTTTAGCTGGCATCGGTTATTTTGTAGAGCCAACATTGTTAAAAGTAACAGGTGTTGATGATCCCTTATTTATCGAGGAAACATTTGGTCCAGTGGTCGATGTTATTGCATTTGAAAGTGATGAAGAATTGATAACGATGATGAATCATTCACGCTTTGGTTTAACAGCAAGTGTTTGGAGCAATGATTTAGCCAAAGCCTTACGTCTTATTCCACAAATTGAAGCAGGTTCAGTCTGGGTTAATATGCATACATTTCTTGATCCTGCTGTGCCATTTGGTGGAGTAAAGGCATCAGGTCAAGGGCGTGAATTTTCAGATGCGTTTATTGAGGACTACACCGAATTAAAGTCTGTGATGATCCGTTATTAAAACGAAGAAGACTGAAACTGAACCAAGAGTATGGGGTCGGTTTCAGTTTCTATTTTTTTTATTTAGGCACAGTTTTTAATAAAGCCTCGATCTCTTCACTACTTCTCGCTCCCGTGATTCGCTGGCCATCGGCTAAAAATAAAGTAGGTGTACTTGTAATTTTAAGTTGTTTGCCAAGTTTTATATTTTGAGCAAGAACCTCAGTGTTACATGCGGTAGTTGTTGCTGGTAACTGTTTTCTTAACATGTAGTTTTCCCATGCAGCTGCACGGTCAGGAGCACACCAAATTTGTTTGGCAGTTTGTTCAGCATTGGGATGCAATTCTTTGATAGGGTAAGGAAAGATATATAGGGTGAGGTTATTGAGCTGGCTCAATTCTTGTTCAAGTTTCTGACAGAATGGGCAGTCAGGATCACTCAATATATATAGGTGTCGTGAACCATTGCCTTTAACAATTTTAATGGCTTGGTTTAGAGGTAGCTTTTGAATATCAATCTTTGAGAGTTGTTGTAGACGTTGTTCAGTGAGATTTTTTTGTTGTTTGAAGTCGAATAAGTGGCTGACAAAGAAATATTGAGCTGCTGTGTCCGTATAAACAAGCCGATCATCCACACCGATTTCATAAATACCTGAAAGTGGTGTTGATTCAATATGATTAATTTGTAGATCAGGGAAATTTTTTGCTAAGTTTTTTTCAAGTAAATGGCGTTCAGTAGATTTGATCTGTGGTTTTATACTCGATGTATTTAAGTTGCTTTGATAATCTTTTTGAGCAAATGCTGGATTGAGCAGACTAAGGTGTAACGTTAGGACAGTGATTACTGGAAGCAATATTTTCATTTTCGCGCTCAGATCCTTTGTAAAGACGTGAATAATTTAAAGTTCGTTTAACAAAGGTCGTATGCTAATTTTTGGATTTAAACATCAACATGACTGAAAAATTACATTTTTGTTATTTTTCTAAAAATACTTACTTTATCTTTATGATAGGCAAGTATTGAGATGAGCTGTGGTGTTATTCAATGAGAATATTACTGGTCGAAGATGAGTTAAAAACAGGAAATTATTTAAAGCAGGGCTTAAGCGAAGCTGGTTTTACTGTCGATTTGGCTACGGATGGTTGGTTAGGGCTAGAATTGGCAATGAATGAAGATTATGAGTTAATGATTCTTGATGTAATGTTGCCCCATATGAATGGCTGGGAAATTTTAAAGCGGGTTCGTATTTATGGTAAAACCAATCCAGTATTATTTTTAACAGCACGTGATCAAGTTGAAGATCGAGTGAAGGGTTTCGATTTGGGCGCAGATGATTATCTGATTAAGCCCTTTGCCTTTGCTGAACTATTAGCGCGGATTAAAAATCTATTACGTCGTACACAGCAACGTGAAGATCACACGATTCGCATTGCAGATATTGAATTAGATTTGCGTAAACGACGCGTAACACGAGCTGGGCAGAAGATCGATTTAACAGCAAAAGAATTTGCGCTTATGGAATTATTTATGCGCCGCCAAGGTGAAATTTTACCGCGCTCACTAATTGCCTCTTTGGTTTGGGATATGAACTTTGAAAGTGATACCAACGTTGTTGAAGTCGCAATTAAACGTTTACGCAATAAGATTGATGATCCGCATAAACCTAAACTCATCCAAAATGTCCGTGGCATGGGTTATGTGTTGGAGTTAACTGAAGAAGCGGCTGAGTTCATCCACCCAGTTGAAGATTAAAGCAATGTTAAGATCGTTATATGATTCACTCAGTTTTCGAATCACTTTTATCTTTGCGATTATTTCTGTATGTACCCTGCTTGTTATGGGAGCAGTAATTCATCATTTGGTACTTGAACATTTTGATCAACAAGATAAAAAAGTACTCGATGGTAAGGTTGAGTTAATTCAACATTTATTAGAAAGCCAGCAGTTTAGTGATCAGCAGTTTCATGCTGCCTTACAGCAGACCATGATTGGTCATGATGAATTAATGGTCATGGTACAGCGTGAAAATCAGCAGTTTTTATTTAATAGCTTTGCACATCTAGATGCTGGTCGGCCAATAAAAGTGTTAAACCAAAATTGGTTTGAATGGGAGATTACCGATCGAACTTATCGTGGTTATGTAATTAACAAACCATTTGTACGTAATATGGGCCAAGAAACATTTTTAATTACTGTCGCGATTGATAATACCGCGCACCATTTATTTATGCTGCAGTTTAGTCGACAACTCAAAATCATTGGTTTATTGGGGATGCTTGGCTTAGTGATTTTCGCTTGGCTCGCAGTTAGACGTGGTTTAAATCCGATTGTTAAAATGAGCCATGTGGTGAAAGGTATAACGGCACAAAATCTGACACAGCGCTTAGATCTCGACCATATTCCTATAGAGCTAAAATCTTTAGCAACTGAGTTTAATCAGATGTTAACTCGACTAGAAAAAGCACTGGATAAACTCTCAAATTTTTCCTCAGATCTAGCCCATGAAATTCGTACTCCCATTAATGTATTGATGACACAAACTCAAGTTTGTTTATCTCAGACACGTCCAATTCATGATTATCAAGAAGTACTATTTTCTAATTTAGAAGAGTTTGAGCGTCTTGCGAAAATGACTGCGGATCTTTTATTTCTGGCTAAAGCAGAACACCAGTTGGAGTTAATTGATCGAGCGCCTATTGATCTACAGCATGAGATGGCGAATTTGCTTGATTATTATGATGCCTTGGCGAGCGAAAAGGGTATGCAATTACTGCATCACGGCGAAGCAACGATTAGCGGTGATGTACAAATGTTGCGTAGGGCGCTGAGTAATCTCATTGCCAATGCCATACAGTATGGTCTAGCGAATACACCGATACGAATTGATTATCAGCAAAGTGCCAAACAGGTGGTTTTAAACATTGAGAATCAAGCGGAAACGTTAACATCGGCGCAGCTCGACAATCTATTTGATCGCTTTTATCGTGCTGATATATCAAGACAGAAAACTATAGAAGGCACAGGCTTAGGTCTAGCGATTACTCAGTCAATATTAGAGTTACATCAAGCCAAAATAGAGGTGCAAAGCCAAGAGGGTTGGGTACGATTTAGCTTGGTCTTTCCTGTGGATTAATCCGTCACTTTATTGACTCGATTTAAATGACCAGAATATCATTTTCAAGTCATTAGGCTGTCGAGAGCGGTTTGAAATACTCAGACAAAGTTTGGTATTTCCTTCTGACTCGGAGTTTATGAGCATGTTTAATTTACAGCGGCCATTGCAATTCAGCACATCGCTTTTTATTGGTTTATCTTTATTTACGGTTTCAAGCTATAGCGTGGCACATAGCCGTCTGATTCAATCAGTACCCGCAGTTGAATCGAAGCTCGCAAAATCACCCAGCCATTTACAGCTTGTATTTGCGGATCCTGTAATTTTGGCAGGTCTACAATTATATCGTCAGCAACAACAGATGACTTTGCCGTTTAAAGTAAGCCCGAGTTTAAATCGCAAATTTCAAATTGCCATGCCTGCATTAAGCCAAGGTCTGTATACCGTAAAGTGGAAAACACTTGGTGCAGATGGACACGCCATGAATGGTACTTATACCTTCACCATCCAGTGATTCGATTAAGCAGATTTATTCTAATTGAGTGATTGTATAAAACAACAATGCAGGATGAAGTATGGCAATTGAATGGTGGAGTTTTTTAATTTGGTTCAATAAAGTGATTTTCTATCTGGCTACAGTTTCGGCTGTAGGGGGATTATGGATGTTGTATTTTCTCGATTGGCTGAAAGTCATGTCGAGGATGCTTGAGCGTTATATTGCGATTGCAGCATTCGCTGGAGGAATTTCATCATTATTGTTATTTTTTCTTCAGGTGGGTTACTTGGCTGATCAGGGGGTAATGGGCATGTTTGATCCATTATTTCTTAGTTTATTGATGACAACAGTTGCTGCAAAAGCTCAATTATTCATTGCCCTCTGTTTTAGCCTGTTATTTATTCAACACAAGTTTAGGTCTCAAGCCCGATTAGCAGGCTTATCATTGCAGGCATTGATTCCGTCAGGTGTATTTTTAATACTGATTTTACTGGCCTATGCTCAGCTTGGACATAGTGCGGAGTATGCTTGGTGGGTTCAAGCGATCTTGGTCTTGCATCTCTTGGCTGTATCTCTATGGATGGGGGCTTTATTTCCACTGTGGAAACTTACTCAATTGGCTGAGCTTTCTGAGCTTAAAATCAGTGCAGCATTTTTTGGGAAAGTGGCCCTATATATTGTGATTGGCCTGGTACTTTGTGGTGCAGCATTACTGTATATATTGCTCAAAAACTGGGAGGCATTGGTTCATACCTTATATGGCAATGTGCTTATGTTTAAATTGGCCTGGGTATCTGTGCTCTTGGCATTGGCAGCAATCAATAAATTATTTTTAACACCGCGGCTTGATCAAGAAGCGATGCGGCTTAAATTAAGATGGGCAATTGTTTTAGAGATGTATTTAGGGCTGAGTATATTGATGCTTACGGCTTATTTAAGCACGATCGTTGGTCTGACTTAAAGTGTGTGTAGAAATGATTTATGCAAAAGGGGGTGAAGTTGAATCAGGCAGAGTGATCAGTATGGATGACAATAATGTCATTTTGCTGACCGTTTAAAATCATTTTCATTGCTTAAAATCATTTTATTCGTCTGCCTGTTATAAACCGAAAAATGAGGATAAGCATCATGCGCCCCAGCTTAGTTACGCTCAGTTCAATTGGATTTTCTCTATTGATTTTCTCAAGCCCTGTTAAAGCACAGTTTATCGAGGGGAGGGATTATGTTCGTACAGCTGTTGTTGGCAAAACAGTTGATCCGAAGAAAATAGAAGTAAGAGAATTCTTTTGGTACGGCTGTGGTTATTGTTATCGCTTAGAGCCACATATGCAGGCTTGGCTTAAAAAAATGCCTGCTGATGTGGTATTTGCACGTACACCAGCTCCGATTAATCCTGTGTGGGAATCTAATGCACGTGGTTATTATGTCGCTGAAGCATTAGGTATTCGACAAAAAACTCATTTGGCTTTATTTCATGAGATCCATGTGAAAGGCGATAAAATCTTTGATCAAGCCAGCCAAGCCAAGTTTTTTACCCGTTATGGTGTTACAGAGGCAGATTTTAATAAACACTTTCAATCCTTTGCAGTGAGTTCCAAAGTTGCTGAAGCCAAGCAATTGACTATGCAATATAAATTACAAGGTGTACCTGCTGTAGTGGTCAATGGCAAATATATCGTCAATGGTGCTGATGCTAAAGTCACTCAGGTGGTTGATTACTTGGTGGAGAAAGAACGTCAGGCCCTAAAGAACTGATGATGCTAAACGCTTTAAATACAATAGCCCTGATTTAAAGTTCAGGGCTATCATTATTTTGAATGGCTTTTATGAAAAAGCAGATGATTTTATCGGGTTATGCTGTATTTTTTGTTCGGGTATCGGGCAGTAAAACTGTCATAAGGCCGAGTAATGGCAAAAATGAGCACAGATGATAAACCCAATGTATACCGTAAAGATCGGCAAGATGTCCTAGACCTGCTGCACCGATTCCACTGATACCAAACATTAAACCGAACATCACACCAGAGATCATACCAACACGACCAGGCATAGCTTCTTGGGCATACACAACCAGTGCAGAAAAGGCAGAGGAGATAATTAATCCCACCATCATCACTAACACCGCTGTCCAAGCTAAATTGGCATAAGGGAGCATTAAGGCAAAAGGTATAGCGCCAAGGAATGAAACCCAAATGACAGCCTTACGTCCAATACGATCACCCACAGGTCCACCGACAAAAGTACCTAACGCTACAGCACCTAAAAATGCAAATAGATAAAGTTGTGAGCTTTGAATCGAGAGCTGGAAACGCTCGATTAAATAGAATGTAAAGTAATTACTAATCGCTGCAATATAAATGAACTTGGCAAAGAGCAAGATACACACCACGATCATGGCACGAGTGATTTGCTTGCGACTTAAGCTTGAAACACTACGTTTGCTATTTGCAGCAAGTAGAGCAGAGGCATTTGTAATACGCCATTGTGTTACACGCAGTAAGACCCATACAGCCAAGACGGCGATTAAAATAAACCAAGCAAAGGCGTGTTGTCCGTTGGGAATCAAAATCGCTGCTGCCAATAGAGGTCCTATGGCTGACCCCGTGTTTCCCCCGACTTGGAATAATGATTGTGCTGTACCGTAACGACCACCGGACGCTAAACGGGCAATACGAGAGGCTTCAGGGTGAAATGTCGATGAACCTACACCAATAAATGCCGCGGCAAGCAGCAACATTGAAAAATTACCTGCGATGGCCATGAGACCTATGCCTAGTAGGGTAACCACCATACCCACAGGGAGCAAATAGGGTTTAGGGTGTTTGTCAGTATATAGACCAATCCATGGTTGTAATAATGATGCGGTAAGTTGATAGACCAAAGCAATCCAGCCAATTTGAGTAAAGCTCAAAGTAAATGCCGATTTGAGCATGGGATAACTGGCGGTAATGATGGCTTGGATCGAGTCATTGAGTAAATGGG
Organism: Acinetobacter rudis; assembly: GCF_000829675.1. GTDB lineage: Bacteria > Pseudomonadota > Gammaproteobacteria > Pseudomonadales > Moraxellaceae > Acinetobacter > Acinetobacter rudis. Next base: position 16,131 of record NZ_BBRX01000039.1, on the reverse strand, counting down.
CAAAAGCAATTGCTCCTACAATATGCAGGACAAACTTTTGCGGTGGATTGCTTGAAAGATCACTAGAATGAGGGGGCGATTGATTGATAATACTGGTATCGCTAGACATGACTTCTTCCCAAGAATGAAGTGCTTTAAGCCTTCAATTCTATTTCCATTTGAGTAGGGTTGCGGTTTCAGGAGTACTATCCTAGACTATCAAATTTCGACCCACAATCATTATCGGGTCAAATACTATCGAATTTGAGCCATTTTTTGGAGTGGCAATGCGCAATGTTCAAATCAATGATTATGAAGATGTTTCACGTAATGTAATGGCCACAGGCAATGATTATCCTGATGGATTTATGTTGGCAAAACATCGTCATCTACGTGGTCAGTGCCTATATGCAATTACAGGTGTATTAACCGTAACAACAGATACAGGGAGTTGGGTCGTGCCACCGCATCGGGCTTTATGGGTACCTAGTGGTGTTGAACATGAAGTACATATGGATGGTGTGACAAAAACACGGAATGCTTATATTTTGCCTGCTGCAGCACGTGCGGCAGGTTTGCCAGATTATTGTACTGTGATTGCTGTATCGCCGTTACTGCATGAGTTGCTCTCGACTGCGGTAGATCTACCTGCCGAATATCCATTAGGTGGGCATAATGAACATTTAATGCAATTGGTTATTGCAGAGATCGCTTTAATGCCTCATTTACCGCTGAATGCCCCATTACCACAAGACATACGTCTGCTAAAACTGTGTCATGAACTATTACAACAGCCAAGTTTGGAGGCCAATTTAGATCTGGTCGCTAAACAGGTGGGAATGAGTCGTCGTAATTTTACCCGTTTATTTCGTAAGGAAACGGGTATGAGTTTTGGTCAGTGGCGTCAACAAGCTTGTTTGCTTTCAGCACTAACACGGTTAGGTTTGGGTGAGTCAGTGACACAGATTGCCACTGAGTTGGGATATAGCAGTCCGAGTGCATTTACGATGTCTTTTCGTCGCGCTTTGGGAGCATCACCCAGCCAGTATATTGATCATAAATAACAGGTCTTGATTTGTCTTTGAACAAGTGACCTCTCATCGCATTGTTGAGTAAGGTCACTTGGACATCGGAATATTTCAGTGAATCAACCCAAGCTCTACAGTACATTTGGTTTAAGTTCAGGGTCTTGGTCTGGTATGGAAACAAGTATACTTCGATAAAAATCATCAATATATTGAACCATTTGATTAAGCCCAGGCTGTTCAAGTGGGTAGTGTCCCGCCTGTTCAAGTATGACCGTTTTTACAGGAACTTGAGTGATACGGTTAAGAAAAGGAGTACTTAGTGCCAGAGGTGTCCAACGGTCCTGTGCCGGTTGAGTGAGTAAGATTGGACAAATTGTAAAATTTTCAGGAGAAATCTCGGGACGATAATGCAGATAAGAATCTAAAAACTGAATTGAAACACTATTACCCGCCGAACTTTTATCTTTTAAGAAAACCTGTAAAGCTTCCTTGTTATTCACTAAGCTATTCATTTTACTCACCCAGCGCATCGGAACTTTGATATGTTGCAATGGTGTTTTCGCAGCCAGATGATTGACTGGCATAGCAACACGACTCATTAACCCATTACGTGCCACTTGGTCACGCACGTCTTGATCATGGGTATCTAAAAAAGTCATTCCCACAATCGCTTTGACTTTTCTGTTTTTCGCTGCGACATGATAGCTCAGCATGCCGCCTGCACTGAGTCCGTAGAGCACGATTGGACGCTGGTCTTTGGCGAGTTCAGCATCAATTAAATCACTGCCAATGTCTACCCAGTTATCATAAGTGATCTGTGCACCTTGTTTAACTTGAGTTAAACCATAACCGGGCAAATCAATCGCGATGGTTTCATAACCACGCAGAGCTAAAGGATGAGCGAGTAACATCGACATTTGTCGACCATTGGTTCCAACGCCATGAAACAATATGACTTTGATCTTGGCCTGAGGATTAGGATAACGATCGAGATGAACTTGATGATCTTGCCAACTCCACCATTCTTCCTGTGGAAGGTGATCTGCTGGGATTTGCCATTCAACGGGAAAGAATTGTTGAATTTTTTGCCAAGCCTGTTGCTGTTGATAGCTTGGTCGTGGGTCATTGTTAGGCTGCTGCTGAGCATGCAGCATGCTACTAAAAAAAAGGCTCAGTGTGGTGAGGGTTGAACTGAGTAATGAAAGTGAAAAATTCTTGACTTTATTGAACATAATTTATCCTGTTTTTATTGTGTTGACCCATATGCCATATAAATCATGACCTAATAAAGGGGTGTTTGTTCAGGGGATCGTGCAGATTTTATATTGATGAGTAAACTTAAAGCGTATCGTTGTAGCGACCTAGGCTACAACAGGGGATTTGTTGGTATTCGATAATTAAAGCTGCAAAATATTTAATCCAGATATTCAGCTAATCATGTTCTATTAAGCTTTGCACGGAGCGCAAACAAATGAATATGTATATAAAACAATTTTATTTGCTTCGCTTGAGATAGCACTATGATGTCTACCTAGGAGTCGGTATCATGGGCAACACCAATACAATGGAAATCGTAGATTTGATTGACAGCAAAGAATTTCGTAGAGCTTTGGGGAATTTTGCCACAGGTGTAACCGTCATGACTGCACAAAATAGTCAGGGCGAACGTGTTGGCATGACTGCAAACAGTTTTAACTCTGTCTCTTTAGATCCTGCTTTGATCTTGTGGAGTATTGATAAAAACTCAGCGAGTTATCGTATCTTTGCTGAAGCTAGTCATTTTGCGGTTAATGTGCTCTCTGCGGCTCAGATTCAATTGTCCAATCATTTTGCTCGTCGTAGTGAAGATAAATTTGCAGGTATTCTGTTTGAAGCAGGATATGGACAGGCGCCAATACTTGCTCATTGTTCTGCGACTTTTGAATGTGAAAAATATGCGGTACATGATGGTGGTGATCATTGGATTATTTTAGGTCAAGTTCTACGTTTCTCAGATCATGGTCGTGCACCTTTGCTTTATCACCAAGGGGCATATTCTGCTGTTATGCCACATCCAAGTTTGAATCAACGAAGTTTAACGACTGAACCAGAACGTGTAAGCTCAAATACAGGTCGTTTACAGCACAATATTTATTATTTGCTGACTCAGGCAGTACGTGCTTATCAAAATGACTATTTACCTTTGCAATTATCAAGTGGTTTTCGGACTAGCGAAGCACGCTTATTGATGATTTTATTTGATAAAACAACACTAACTTTGGCTGAAATCGTGACTGAGGCGGCAATGCCGATTCATGAAGTTGAGCCAGCCAGTACGATTTTAATGGAGCAGGGGCTATTAAAAGTTGAGCAAGAGGCTTATACCCTGACTGAGCAAGGGCAAGATGCTGCACATCTGTTACTTACACTGGCGGAGCAACACCAAAATCAAGTTTTTGCTCAATATAATGCCGATGAACGTGATGCATTCAAGCGTATTTTGCAAGATTTAATGGCGATTTAATTTAAAAAGACAGTGCAATGTTTTAGCTTATTGCACTGTCATATTGAATATTCAGGTATAGCCGTTAAAAGTTTAACTGACTGTATTTTTTGTGGGTCGATAAACCAAGTAGACACCAGCTAAAATTGCACAGATCCCCACATAATCAAAACCAGATAAAGATGAGCTAAAAATAATATAGTCCAAAATTAGGGTAACAACAGGTACGAGGTAAAATAATGAGGTGACATTTACAACATTACCAGATTGTAGCAAATAATAAAATAATAGCTGGGCAACAACAGAAATGACTAAACCTAGCCAAATTGTCGGCATCCAGAAACCAAAATTCATATCGAAATTAAACCCTTGTAATGGAATGACAAGAGCGAAGCCGATCAGTGCAATGGAGTATTGCAGTGGCATGATTTGCACAGGATTCTCTTTAATTTTACGTTGCATGATTGCACCAATGGTGATGGCGACCAGACAAATTAAAGCAAAGGTGATCGATAAAAGAGAAAGTTGTTTAACGAACAGACTGGTATAGACCAAACAAATAATACCGAGAAAGCTCAATAACAAACCGAATAATTTGATTTTGGAAAAATGCTTTTCAGTAATAAAGAAGGTCAGAATTGGCTGTAATGCGAGTATTGTTGCTAGTAACCCCGGTGAAATGCCATATTGCAAAGCAAAAAAGTAAAACAGGGAGTAACAGCCAATAAGCAGAAATCCAGTTAAAGCCACATAACGCCAAGAGGTATTTTGTGGAAAAAAATGCTGTTTTTTATAAATACAAAAGGCAATTAAGGCAATAATCGCAATTAAATAACGAAAAATTAAAAGCGGTACAACCTCACCATGTTCTAATCCCCATTTACTAAATATCGCGGCACTTCCCCAGAGGCCGACAAAGCTAACCGTACTCAGTCGATTGGCAAGTTGAGTATTCATGTAAGCACATAGATCAAAAAATGAGAACTTACTGTAACGGAACTTTATAAATAAATACAAGCACTCTTATGATGATTCCAAGATGAAAAATGACACAAGAGTGCATGAGAAACACATCAATTAAGATTGTGTCATTTCGAGTGTGAGTTGCTCAATCAATGCTGCACAGTCAAGGTTGCGGATTTGTGCAACATTACTGCCTGCCCAAAATGCACCATAGCCATGGTCGCCGTGTTTACTGGCGACTGCATGTAATTGTTTAGCTATATCATAGGCATAAGGATATGCAGCGACTTTTATACGTGTTGGTTGGTCAATCTCTTTGTGCCAGTGCTGTAATAATGCACGCGCAGGTCGGCCTGAAATACTTGGGCTAATTTGTGTCGTGCGTTGTTCAAACAAAGCTTGGCGATACTTTGGATGAGCATTGGAACTTTGAGCGGGCAAAAATGCTGTACCCATTTGCACTGCAGAAGCGCCTAAATCCAACATAAAACGAATCTGTTGTCCATTCATAATGCCTCCTGCGGCAACAATTGGACGTGTACAATGTGCTTTGATAAGTCGGACTAAATCCGCTGTCATAATTGCTGCATCGATCTCAGGATTAAAACAACCCCGATGTCCACCAGCCTCTACACCTTGTGCATTAATTATATCTATACCAGCATTTTCAATGAGTTGTGCCTCGACTAGATTAGTCGCACTCACCATAGTTAAGATCCCTGCATGTTTGAGGGCTTGAATCTGGTGCGGATGTGGTAAGCCAAAATGGAAGCTGACAAGTGCTGGCCGTGTCTCCAAGACTAAATTTAAAAAGTCATCATTGTCGAGAAAGCTTGGATAAATACAGTTCAACTGTGTTGGGGGAGTGGCTGAGAATTTCTCAAATGCAGGTTTAAGTCGTGCAATCCAGTTTTGCTCGATCACTGGGTCAGCAGCTACGCTTTGGTGACAGAAAAAATTAAGATGTAAAGGTACAGTAGAGAGTTGTTGAGTCGCTAAAATTTGCTCGCGTGCACTACTTAGACTACTTGCACCTAAACCCAGTGAACCCAGTGCGCCTTGTTCAGAAACTTCAGCTGCCAGTGCTGGTGTGCTTATACCAGCCATTGGAGCTAGGAAAATAGGATGTTTAAGTTGAAGTTGCTGTAGCAGATCCATAAGTCTTCAGCCTTGATACTGTAATGGCCATAACTTAGCTTATGCAACTTTAAACATGCAAATTATAATCACTATTTCTTTTTTGAATTGCATGTTTAAAGTGAGGTGAGCAGTGCGCTCGTTTAGGGAGTTATGCTATTTTTTCTTTGGGTAAATTGAGTCAACATAACTTTGAAATTGCTGCACAGCTTGGGGCTGATCTGAGCGTTTTAAATACGCCAACACAGCATCTAAATATGCTTCGCTCGGTTGTAATTCAAAGCCTATTTTTTTGCTTAATTGTGCATAATGCTGTTTAACCAAATCAGGATTTTGAGTAACAGCTTTAATGTTGACTTGCATGCCTTCAAAGAGATAACGCAAGCCATCGAGATTGCCTTTCATGGTTACAGAGCCATGATTTTCATCTTCATAACGGCTATATTTATAATTTAAATTTTTTAAGTTTTGGCCCGAGAGATACTGGTTAAATTTTTGAATGCCACTGTCATGATCATCGAGGCCATTTTGACTGGTACTGACACCTGCTTGTGTAAGGAACAATTGTTTATTTTGCATATCCTTATTTTTTGCTTTTTGAAATGCTTTTAGCATCACTTCTTTGTCCCACCAAATGCTTGGATCATGTACGAGATAAGCTTGCATGCTTTTTTGGCCATTTAACATATGGTTAAGTGCTGTAATACCACCAAAGGAATGACCAATCATTAGATTGAAACCATTACTACGATATTTTTTTTCAATATCGGGCATAAGTTCTGTTTCTAAAAATTTAAAGAAAGCCGCATTTCCACCAGTCTGACCATCAACCTTTCGGCCTGATGGATCATTGGCTTGTTGTATGGTCGGAGTTAAGTCTCTAGAACGGTCTGTGTTAACAATACCAACAACAATCATTTCTGGGATTGAAGGATAAGGCGCCTTCGAAAGCTTATCGACAACTGCAGTGAGGTAATTAAAATTACTTTCACTATCTAACAGATAGATAACTGGGTAACTTTGATTTGGGTATTTTTTATAACTCTGAGGAAGATAGATCTGAATTTCTCGTTGTTCTTTTAAAACGCTAGACGAGAGATTGTAACTTTCTCCAATTTGTATGCTGTTATGAGCAAAAACCTGAGTTGAGGTTTGGGCAAGGCAGAAGCACAGTGTTAGGGAAAGAAAGGCCTTCTTGAGCATAAAATACCTGTTGTAGCAAAAAAGAGTAAACAACAGATCGATCATTGTGACTCTAAGCAAAGCATATTTGCGTTGAGATAATGACGATCGTAAATGAGATACAGCTTTTGTAAGTGTAATACAATTTTAGTTAAATGATAATCATTATCCAATGGAAATATTTTAAAAATCAGTGCCGTTGAATTTTTAATGTATAAGCAGAGTTTTTATTTTTAGAGAATCAACGTCTTTTGCCAGAATATTACTCAATGAAGTGGGGAAGTCGTTTGTCACTTGGTTCAAATGATCCCCAATCCACCTTGTTATATGAATAATCCACTTTAATGTGACTGTACTGTATAAGGAATTTCTTAAACGGGGATATTAAATAATGAACCAATCCAAGTTGCAAAGCCCATTGCTAAGATGCCCCAAAGTGTCACCCTAAAACTGCCTTTGAGCATCGAAGTCCCAGCAAAATGGCTAGAGACAGCGCCTAAAATTGCTAAAGATAAAATACCGACGATCATCACTACCCACGATACATAGGCATCAGGACTAACTAAAATTGCAAACATTGGGAACAGTGCACCTAGAGTAAAAGCTAAAGCAGATGAACCTGCTGCTTGTACTGGGTTTGCTGAAGTCGCTTCATGAATGCCTATTTCATCACGAGCATGTGCTTCGAGTGCATCTTTAGCTGTTAATTGAATCGCAACTTCATGGGCTAAGTCAGGCTCTAGTCCACGTTGAATATAAATTTGTGTGAGTTCTTTAAGTTCGTACTGAGGATTACGTTTGAGTTCACGTGCTTCCATAGCTAAATCTGCTTCCTCAATATCAGATTGTGATTTAACTGAAATATATTCTCCAGCAGCCATAGAGCTGGCACCTGAAATTAAACCTGCAACACAACTAATGAAGAGTACTTCGGTACTTGCACCACTGGCTGCCATGCCCATGACTAAACTGGTGACTGAGATAATCCCGTCATTGGCACCTAATACAGCAGCACGTAACCAACCCGCGCGGTGGATATAATGATGTTCATGATGATGCGGTTGCATATTTTATCCAATAGGAAGCGGCAAAGGAGTAATTAATTTAACGTAATTGATCATGTATATTCAATCTATAAATATATTTTAAATAAATTAATTTAATTATTTTTTAAATAGAGGTGTTGAGTAAAAATCATTATTATTTATTAATGTTGATTTCGATTAAGTACAATAGTTTTCTTTTTACAGGTTATTTTGGTAATAATGTTGATAGTTATTATTATTTTAAATGCCTATCATGCACTTAACTACTTGTGAAAATTTTTAGAAAAATTTAAATGCAGTTTACGGATTTAACTAAATGCACTAAAAGTAGTCTAAATTTTAATATTTTTAATAAAAACAATTATATATAATTTTGTTGTTAAATAAGTATATTGGGTTTTTAAGTTGTAAGTAATCGATGAGCTATTTGGGTATATATAATTTTTAATATCTAGGGTGGCAGTTTTATACTTGATTTAAATTTTAGTTAAATACGTTGCTTTAAATAAAGTTTCACTAAGTTTTGTATTGTTAAAATTATTCTTCTGAGAATTATTATAATTTAAATTAATTTTATAAATGAGTTGGATGATTTTTATTTTATGATTAATTTAATAAAATGCCCCAAGAAAAAATCCTTGGGGCATATGTGGGGCTTTACTTAAAGTAGATTAAACATCGCTTGAGCGAATTAAATAATCAAATGCGGAAAGGGCAGCTTTTGCACCGTCACCTGCGGCAATGATGATTTGTTTATAAGGTACAGTAGTACAGTCACCTGCAGCAAATACACCTTTAACATTGGTTTCATTACGGTCATTGACCACGATTTCACCGCGATTTGACAATTCAACAGAGCCTTTAAGGAAGTCTGTATTTGGTAATAAACCAATTTGTACAAAGATCCCTGCGAGTTCGATGGTGTGTAATTGCTCAGTACCACGATCTTTATACACCAATGCAGTCACTTGACTACCATCACCCACAACTTCAGTTGAAAGTGCATTTAAGATCACTTGAGTGTTTGGTAAGCTATTTAATTTGTTTTGCAGTACTTGGTCAGCACGTAACTTAGTATCAAATTCGATTAAAGTTACATGTTCAACAATACCCGCTAAATCAATTGCTGCTTCAACACCTGAGTTACCACCACCAATTACAGCAACACGTTTACCTTTAAACAATGGGCCATCACAGTGTGGGCAGTATGCAACACCGCGAGTTTTATACTCTTTCTCACCAGGTACATTCATTTCTCTCCAACGTGCACCTGTTGAAAGCACCACTGTTTTAGATTGGAGTTTAGCACCATTTTCAAGTTCAACTTCAACCATGCCTGTTGCTGATTGATCAGCACCGACGAGGCTTTTGACTTTTTGTAAGTTCATGATGTCAACATCGTATTGACGAACATGTGCTTCAAAATCAGCAGCAAATGTTGGACCTTGGGTTTTTTGTACTGATGTAAAGTTTTCGATGTCCATCGTATCCATGACTTGCCCACCAAAGCGTTCAGATACGATGCCTGTACGAATTCCTTTACGAGCTGCATACATTGCTGTAGTTGCTCCTGCAGGTCCACCACCAATGACCAACACATCAAATGCTTCCTTCGCATTAAGACGCTCTGCATCTTTACTTGCAGAATCACTATCAAGTTGTGCAACAATTTCTTCCAGTGTCATACGACCCTGACCGATATGTTGATCATCTTTGAATAGCATAGGTACAGCCATGATTTTGCGTTGCTCAACTTCGTCTTGGAAGAAGGCACCATCAATCATTGTTGCTGTTGCATTCGGGTTGTGGATGGCAATCAAGTTAAGTGCTTGTACTACATCAGGACAGTTGTGACAGCTTAAGGAAACAAATACATCAAAATCAGCACTGACGTTGAGGCCTTTGATTTGCTCCAAAACTTCGTCAGACACTTTAGCTGCATACCCTGAAACTTGTAATAAAGCTAAGATCAGAGAGGTAAACTCATGTCCCATCGGTAAACCAGCAAAGAACACACGGGGTTGTTCACCTACTTTTGCAATACCGAAACTTGGGGTGCGTTTGTGTTGACCATCAAAACGTGCGCTGACTTGGTCTGAGAGTTCAGCAATCTCAGTAACGAGTTCTTTTACTTGTGCAGATTTATCAGAGTCGTCTAACGCAGCAATAATTTCGATTGGGCTTTCAAGACGTTCTAAATAGCTTTTTAGTTGCGCTTTAATATTTTGATCTAACATTGACGATCTCCAGATATTCAGTTGTTTTGTGACATTGATTAAATGATAGGTGATTTAACCCAATAGGTAAAACAGTTTGTTTTCATAAGTTCAATCGGTTTTTGAAATCATGAATAAATTCGCTTTGTGTCTAATACTTATTACAATAATTTAAGTATATTGAAGGTTGAACAAAAAATGCCGTCTACACAGCTTAAAAGTGGAATTTATCGACATTATAAGGGACAACTTTATCAAGTTTTTTCTGTAGCTAGACATAGTGAAACCCAGGAATATCATGTGGTGTATCAATGTTTATATGGTGACTATTCAATATGGATCCGCCCATTATCGATGTTTATCGAAACTGTGCAACTTGAGGATGGTCGAAGCGTTGCGCGTTTTCAATTGGAGCAACAAAATTAATCTTATTTGAACTTGGAATATTTAAACTGTTTTTGAATATGTGTGAATCAAAAAGCTGCAATCAAATTCTAGGGAATACATTGTCATGAGTTTAAGTACAAGTTTTATAGACCGAATTGGTGTTTTGTATCGGAGTTTTATGCAACACGATGCAGGACAAACTGATCGTATTAAGCGTTATCGCAATATTGAACCTGACTCGGCCTATTATATTGCGATGATGATTCGTATTCAGCAATCAAAAAAAATCTTAGAAATAGGGACTTCTACTGGATATTCTACTTTATGGATGGCCGATGCCGCTTTAGTCACAGGTGCTCAGATAACCACCATAGAGATTGAGCCAAGCCGTAGCGCACAAGCTCAGGGTTATGCCAAAGAATTGGATCTAGCACAGTGTATCGAGTTTTGGATCGGTGATGCGCAGGAGTTCTTACAACAAGATCAGCAGCATTATGACCTGATTTTACTCGATGCAGAACGTGATGCTTATGTAAGCTATTGGCCAGATCTTCAGCGTTTACTCAATCCTAAAGGTGGAGTTCTTATTGTTGATAATGTGATTTCACATGCTGCAGAAGTGAAAGGTTTTATCAGCAAGGTAAAGCAAGATTCACGTTTTATGTGTAATACCATTGCATTTGGTGCAGGCTTGTTTATCGTGACTTATAAGTCTTAATTTTTTAAATTGTGCATAAAAAAACCGCGTCAGTTACAACAACGACGCGGTTTTTTTAAAAATCAAATTCGCTTAAGTGCGACTTAGATTTTACCTACTAGATCGATAGATGGAGCTAAAGTTGCTTCACCTTCTTTCCATTTAGCTGGGCAAACTTCACCTGGGTGAGCGTGAACGTATTGAGCAGCTTTAACTTTACGAAGAAGTTCAGAAGCATCACGGCCTACACCACCAGCGTTGATTTCAACGATTTGGATTTTACCTTCTGGGTCTACAACGAAAGTACCACGATCAGCAAGACCAGCAGCTTCGATGAGAACTTCGAAGTTTTTAGCTAAAGTCCAAGTTGGATCGCCAAGCATTGGGTATTGGATTTTTTTGATTTCGTCAGAAGAATCGTGCCAAGCTTTGTGAGTGAAGTGTGTATCTGTAGAAACAGAGTAGATTTCAACGCCTAATTTTTGGAATTCTGCATAGTTGTCTGCTAAGTCGCCAAGTTCAGTTGGGCAAACAAAAGTAAAGTCAGCAGGATAGAAGAAGAATACACTCCATTTGCCTTTAAGATCAGCTTCAGTCACTTCAACAAATTGACCGTTGTGATAGGCTTGTGCGTTAAATGGTTTAACTTCGGTATTAATTAAGCTCATCATTATCTCCAAGAGTGAGTTTGTAGTTTGGTATGCAGTGAGAATAAGACATCTTTCTTAATTGGGGAAATAGTATTTTTTCATCGCATAAATCGGAAAAACAAATTTTACTGTGATTTATATCAATTATGAAACCGTGATTTCAATACAGCTGACAAACCAAAGCTATTCTTGCCAGAACACTGTGTTATTTTCATGACAGCATGGACTGTACAAGTTTCTATAGCCTTACCAATATGAAGCTTCTTTACGAAAATTCAAGAGAGTAAGAAATAAAAAGCCTGAAAAATTGTATTGTAATTCAAGTTTTTCAATGTAAAGAGTCGATTACAGTAGAAGTAATTTGAGTTAACTAGAGATTGCAAAGAGTTGTTTGCAGAGCAGGCAAAGAGGGTGATGAGCATTAATTTTCAACGTAATTTCAGTTATACTCGCTGCGCACCTATGATGAGACCTCAAATATGATTGCTAAACCATCGTTATATAAGGATTTAGATCCAAAATTAAAAACGTGGTTATATGCATCAGGTTCTTTAACACAACAGTTGACTGAACTCGCTGGCGGTATTTTTAAGGTCGTACCGACAAGACAGTATTTTGAAAAAATGAGTCAGGTGGATAGTCGATGGATGAAAATGCCAGCACACCACATTGCTTGGGTGCGAGAAAGTTTACTTTACGGTTGTGAGCAGCAAGCTTGGGTACAAGCAAAAAGTATATTTCCCATCATGAGCTTACAAGGTCGTGCTCGATTATTTCAGCATATAGGTGATCAGCCTATTGGGCGTTATTTATTTGATCGTCATCGGCCACTTTGTCAACGACGTGTGCTTAAATTGGATGCAGGTTGGACAAGGCAGAGTTGTTATACTTGGCATGGTTGCCGATTTATCGTCCAAGAAACCTTTTTATCTACTTTTGAAGATTATCTTACGCAGTCAGCAAATTAACAGTGCTTGGTTTGAATAGGGGCAATGAAGGAAGAGTATGAGCATGAGCAATTCGATCTCTTGGCAGCAACGTTTAGAGGCTTATTATTATCTTTGTCGCTTTGATAAGCCAATTGGATCTGAATTGGTATTTTGGCCAACCATGTGGGCGATGTGGATCGCTAATAAAGGCATTCCTGATTTTAAAGTGCTTTTTATTATGTTCTTAGGCGTAATGTTTATGCGCGCTGCAGGTTGTGCAATCAATGACTTTGCTGACCGTAAAGTTGATGCTCACGTGGCACGAACTAAAGATCGTCCTTTAGCGACGGGTGTGATTAGTGGTAAAGAAGCCGTTACTGTTTTTTTAGTCTTGGTGCTTGCAAGCGCTTGTTTGCTATTCTTTTTGCCCATTGAAAGTTTTTATTGGTCTTTTGGTGCTTTAATTCTGGCTTTTATTTATCCATTTATGAAGCGCTATACCCATTTACCACAGTTGTTTTTAGGTGCTGCTTTTTCATGGTCAATTCCAATGGGCTATGCAGCAGTAGGTGTGACACCGGATTTAACTTGCTGGCTACTTTACTTTGGTAACTTAGCTTGGACAGTGGCTTATGACACTCAATATGCGATTACTGACAGAGAATATGATTTAAAAATTGGTGTAAAGTCCACTGCAATTTTATTTGGTCGTTTTGATCTAGCTACGATTTCTCTACTACAAGCAAGTAGTGTGTTGTTGATTGGTACGGCTTTATATCTTGAAAACTTACTTGTACCATTTGGGGTATTGGCCTTAATTGCCGTCATTATTGATTTTATTTATCAGTATAAACAAACACATGATCGAGATCCTCTGCGCTGTTTTAAAATGTTTTTACATAATCGCTGGGTTGGGATGATGATTTTTATTGGTATATTTTTATCTCTAATTTAACTTGTATTGCAGCTAAAAGTTAAAATTTATTGAACAATTAAATAAAAGTAAAGTGAATTCAGCACTTTACTTTTTTTGTTTCTGTACTTGGTTTTATTGAGTTTTTTACAAAAAAAATGTAAATGTGACTGATCAGTATTTTTTAGAAAAAATATCTAGTCAGTCTGTTTAATTTGTGTTTAATTACAGCTATTCACGTTAAATGTGGATAGGGAATAGGTAAAAGGGACATACCGATGAATAGCATTTTTAAAAAAACATTAATCGCAGTAAGTTGTAGTGCAGCACTATTTTTAACTGCATGTAATAGTGATGATAAAGACGACTTTAATCCAGTTGTAACAGAGAAAACTTTTCTTTCTGAAACTGACTATCGCGTCGACAATTCATTAGATCAGATTGCCAATGTTAAGATCATGAAATATAACATGCAAAATGTTCAAGGCAAGACAACTCCAACTGCTGCTCTGATGCTTTTTCCAAAGACTGCACAGCCTAAGGATGGTTGGCGGGTTGTGGTTTGGGAACATGGAACTTTAGGTGTTTCTGATGCATGTGCGCCAACAACAAATAATTTAGGGGTAAGATTTAAAGATCCGTTAGCTAAAAGTTTACTTGAAGCGGGCTACGTGATTGTTGCACCGGACTATGAGGGCTTAGGCGAGCGAGGCATTCATCCATATTTACACTTAGAGAGTGAAGCAAAATCTGCGATTGCTGCAGTCAAAGCAGCACAGGATCATTATGGTACAAAGCTGAATAAACAATGGATGTCGGTAGGACAGTCTCAAGGTGGTCAGGCTTCATTGGGTACAGCAGAATTTGCTAATAATGATGTTAACTATAAAGGTGCTGTTGCAGGAGCGCCAGCCTCTAATCTTGATAAGATTATTTTTGACGTTGCACCTACTGCTTTGAATGAAGCTGAGGAGAAAGAGCTGTCAGCTGGTTTAACACCTGAGAAAAGGATAAATGGATCTATTGGGGCTTATTCAACTTTACTTTCCTACGCAGCCTTTGCAGCAGTTGGAGTGAAAGCATCAGAACCTCGCTTTGATTATCGTGCGATCTTTAAAGATCCACGTTCGGGTGACATTGCTGCATTGGCTGAGGGGACAACGGGTGAGAATGGTCTTTGCTTAGACAGTAAAAATCCTGAGGCTCATCCAGAGGATAGCTTACGTTATCACTTTACGCAGGATATCGTAAAATTCTTAAAAGATAACCCGAGTAAAAAATTGATGGACTATCCTGGGCTAGATAAAGACAAGTTTTATGAAAGTCCTGAAATTTTAGCATTCATTAAAGCGAGTCAACCGGGAACCAAGAAGATTGATAAACCTATCATGATTATCCAAGGTACTAAGGATATGAGTGTGCCTTATCCTGTGACTGAAGCAATGTATAAATCAATGAAAGCTATGGGAACAAATGTTGAGTTTGTTCCTGTAGTTGGAGCAAGCCATACCGCAGCAATCGTTGAAAAAAATACTGAGCTTGTTGTATTTATCAAAAAACATATGCCAGCACAGTAATGACATCATGATTGTTTATTAAGAAAAAGGAGCTTTGGCTCCTTTTTCTTGGACCGTACAATGAGCTTAAGTTGGTGTGTTTTAGAAAAGATCTAAAGTTTGACTGCAATGGTATTTAGAAAAATATCTAGTCAGTCTGTTTAATTTGTGTTTAATTACAGATAGTCACGTTAAATGTGGATAGGGAATAGGTAAAAGGGATATGCCGATGAATAGCATTTTAAAAAAAACATTAATCGCAGTAAGTTGTAGTGCAGCACTATTTTTAAGCGCATGTAATAGTGATGATAAAGACGACTATAATCCAATAGTTTATCAGAACTACGTTTCTGAAAAGACATATAACAAAGACAGTATAGACGGGGCTTTACCTGTATCTGTCATGACTTATAAAATGCCGAATGTGCAAGGTAAGCAAGCAAATGCAACGGCTATGGTAATGTTCCCCAAAATAGCCAAGCCAAAAGATGGTTGGCGAATTGTGGTCTGGGAACATGGAACGGTTGGTGTTGGTGATTCATGCGCACCAAGTAATAATGCATATAATCCTCGTTTTAAAAAAATGGCTGAAAGTTTATTGGCACAAGGTTTTGTTGTTGTTGCTCCAGACTATGAGGGATTGGGAACTTCAGGTATTCATCCATATTTGAATTTAGGTAGTGAAGCAAATTCAGCTATTTACGCAGTAAAAGCAGTAAAAGAACGCTATGGTAAAGATATTCAAGGTTCATGGATGTCTGTAGGTCAGTCACAAGGTGGGCATGGCTCATTAGGTACAGCTGAATATGCCAACGATGACAGTAGCTATAAAGGGGCAGTTGCTGGGGCTCCAGCTTCTAGTTTAGGTTTTATTATTACTGAAGTTGCACCTGTAGCAATTAATGATCTTGTTCAAGCAGGTAGAGTTGAACAAGCTACTGATGTCTATGCTGAGCTACTCGCTTA
>NZ_BBRX01000040.1 GCF_000829675.1 Acinetobacter rudis | reverse complement strand
CGTTATATTGAGCATCATAACGTCCATGTTGGAACATACTTGGCCATGCAACTGCACGCTAGACAGACATATTTACTGCTATTTACCCTTTATTGGGCACAAGGATTACCCGTAGGTTTTATGACCCATGCTTTACCTGTGATTTTAAGATCACAAGGGGTATCACTTGCACATATTGGTGGTTTTGGTCTGTTGATGGCGCCTTGGGCATTTAAAGTACTCTGGGCACCTTATCTAGATCGTTATGGTCATCAGAACCTTGAACATTATCGTCAGTGGGCCTTAGCAACACAGGGATTAACCATTGTGGTGCTGTTATTTCTATCTTTTTTTCCTATTCATATTTTAAATAATTCGATCTATCTACTGATTTTTTTTATTAGTTTACTTGCGATGAACATCTTAGGCGCCACCCAAGACATTGCCACCGATGCACTTGCTGTCAATCTACTCAAACCCCAACAGCAACATTGGGGTAATTTATTTCAAGTTGTAGGTTCTCGTTTAGGATTCATTGTTGGTGGTGGTGTGATTTTATGGTTGATAGATGTATTGCACTGGCAAGGTACATTTATTTTTCTGGCAGTTTTGGTTGCACTGAACAGCTTACCCATTTTAAAAACAAAGCTTGTTTCTACTCAAACAGTACATCAAGTCAAACAAAAAATATCTATACAGTCAGGCGCTTTATCAACATTATCATGGCGACAGCATCTTAAGCAGTACTTTGTCTATTTTACTGAACAACAGGAGTTACGTTATTGGTTAATCATTTTAGTGACTATAAAAGTCACAGATGGTCTATCTGGAGCAATATTAAAACCATTGATGGTCGATATGGGATTGAGTTTTAGTCAAATTGGGATATATGTCACGATGTTGGGTGCAGCAGCAGCTTTGTTGGGTGCTGCTTTAGCCAGTTATTGTTTACGCTACTTATCTCGACAACATGCTTTACTGTTATTTTCGGTGTTGAAGCTGATTAGTTTATTTGCATTTGTACTTCTAGCGCAGCGTTATGAGCAGGGAGCGGCGATTTCTACGTGGTGGGTTTATTTGGCCAATGCTTTAGAAGATTTATTTGCAGCGATGTTGCTTCTGGTTATGCTGACTTTGGTAATGCAATATAGTCGACAACACTATGCTGGAACTGACTTTAGTTTTCAAGTATCCATCATGGCTTTAGTCAGTGGTGGCTTATATAGTCTAAGTGGTTTGTTTGCTGAACAGTTAGGTTATAGTGACTATTTACTTAGTGTGGTACTTGTTGGGCTTTTATTGCTAATTCCTATTTGTGTTTGGGTGAAAAAGTCTCAAGTTTTTAAACCAAGTAATGAATAAAACGTATTTTAGTGGTCTATAAAAACAATTTTTACTCAGTAACAATAAAATTTTTAGTCAATATTAAGTTGTTTTTAAGGTTTATTTTTTAAATTAGCATGGTCATCTTGGGTCACAGTAAGTAATGCAAAAAATTATAGAAAAACTTAAATTAAGTCGCCTAGAACTGTCCGTAAGTATGCTCAGTTTTATTATTGCGGTATGGATTGGTATCTTTCTTAATCTGGCTTTCTTAGAAAAAATATATCAACTGACACCCTATGGTGGCCTTAAAGCTGCTGTATTTATTATGGCAACAGCTTGCGTGTTAATTGCTTTATATAATTTGGTATTCCAACTTTTAAACTGGAAATGGACGATCAAGTTTGTTGGAATTTTACTGCTGGTAATTGGTGGTTTTAGTGCTTATTTTGTTAGCTCTCTTGGTGTGTTGATTTCTCCTGATCAAGTCCAAAATATGATGCAGACCGATGTTGCTGAAGCAACTGACCTGATGTCATTACGTATTGTGATTTGGGCAGGATTAATGGTGGTTCTCCCTATAGTTGTACTGTGCTGGGTCAAAGTTAAATCTGAAAAGGTACAGCATATCCTACTGAAGAAGTTGCTGAGTAGTTTAGCTTCGCTTGTTGTAATCGGTGGATTATTATTTGTTTTCTATGTTGATTACGCAGCTATTTTTCGTGAAAATCGTGCAATTAAGGGTATGATTTCACCACAAAATGCGATTGCTTCGACTTATTCTTATTTTCATAAAAAAGCACCGAAAAAAAATCTCCCTGTAATGGTTTATGGTGAGGATGCTCAATTGGTCTCTACAGCACCTGCAACTGCTTTACCTAAAATGATGGTCTTGGTGGTCGGTGAAACTGCTCGTGCAGAAAGTTTTTCTTTAAACGGTTATGGTAAAAATACCAATCCAGAGCTTTCTAAGCAGCAGAATTTAGTGAATTTTAATCAAGTCAGTTCTTGTGGTACAGCAACAGCTGTTTCATTACCGTGTATGTTTTCGGGTATGCCGCGTAAGCAATATGATGATAACTTAGCCAGCCAACGTCAGGGGTTATTAGATATTGCCCAACGTGCTGGGTATAAAGTGACTTGGATTAGCAATAACTCAGGTTGTAAAGGTGTATGCACCCGAGTTGAACAATATCAAATACCTGCCGAAATTCAGCAAAAATGGTGTGCAGATGGTGAGTGTAAAGATGGTATTTTAAATGATGCTTTAGCTGCTTATATTGCTCAAATTCCCAAAGATGATCGTCAACCACGACTTATTGTTTTACATCAAATGGGTAGTCATGGGCCTGCTTATTATAAACGTACCCCTAAAGAGTATCAGCACTTTAAACCAAGCTGTGATACCAATGAGATTCAAGGGTGTAGTAAAGAGCAATTGATCAATGTTTATGACAATACGATTGTCTATACAGATCACGTATTAAATCAAGTCATTGAATTGCTAAAAAAACAGAGTAATTATCGTACAGGGTTCTTATATTTATCTGATCATGGGGAATCCACAGGTGAATCAGGTATGTACTTACACGGCGCACCGTATGCGATAGCACCAACTCAACAAACTCAAGTGCCGATGATGATGTGGTTTTCAACAGCTTGGATGGATACTGCACCTCAACAAGTGAATTGCTTGAAGAATGAACGTAATCAACAATTCAGTCATGATTATTTATTTCCAAGTTTATTAACTTTACTTGATGTAAAGTCAAAAACAATAGATGAAAATTATAATATGCTACGTCAGTGTGGTGCTTAACACTTAAAAAGTGTGAGAGGGGAACAGTTATGAAGATTTTGATGATCGAAGATGACTTTATGATCGCTGAGTCAACGGTGACTTTATTGCAATTGCATAAATTTGAGGTGCAATGGGTCAACAATGGTATAGATGGCTTAAAGTGTCTAGCACAGCAAGATTTTGATTTGGTGTTATTAGATTTAGGTTTGCCTTTGATGGATGGTATGCAAGTCCTTAAACAAATTCGTCAAAAATCAAATACACCAGTGTTGATTATTTCAGCACGTGATCAATTAGATAATCGTGTAGATGGTTTAAATCAAGGTGCTGATGATTATCTAACCAAACCCTATGAGTTTGATGAGTTATTAGCTCGCATTAATGCATTGTTTCGACGTTCAGGGCGTATGTTGCAGCAAGAGCATATTCAAAATAGACTGAGCAGCGGTGAAGTGGAACTGGATATAGAACTACATCAAGCTTCTCGTGCAGGTCTGGTGGTTGATCTGTCTAAGCGAGAATGGGCTATTTTAATTCCTTTGATGAGTTACCCTAAAAAGATATTTTCTAAAGCTGATTTGGAAGATAAACTTTATGACTTAGAAAGTGAAATAAACAGTAATACTATCGAAGTTTATATTCACCATCTACGTTCAAAATTAGGTAAAGATTTTATTCGTACAATTCGAGGGGTGGGGTACCGATTGGGTTAACCTAGCCGCTCTTTAAAATGAGTGGGCGGGCAATGATTAAACACAACTCACTTAAAAAACGGTTAATCCTTTTTTTAGCTATTTTTAATTTATTGTTGGGTGGAGTGTTATTAACCGCTGCTTATCGAATTGCATTACATGAAATTAATGAAATTCTAGATGCTCAAATGTCTTATGTTGGTGAGCGGATCGCAACCAATGTGAGACCACTACAAAGCGTTTTTGATCCTCATAAAGACTATCACGAAGAAGATCTTTTTATAGATATATGGGCCTATAAAGATCAAAGTGATATAAAACACAATCAGCATCTTTTGGTTGGACGTAAAGATCAAAAAGGATTTTATTCACACCACAATGAAAATGGTGATTGGATAGTTTATGTTTATCCAACTCAGTATTATCAAATCCAGATTAGCCAACAACTTAAGGTACGTAAAGTGCTCGCTATGGAATTAGCTGCGGGCATGATTTTTCCTTATGTATTAATTTTTCCTTTTGCACTTTTGGGATTGATTTGGATTATTCGACATAGTTTTAAACCTCTTGATCAGTTTAAGTTCGAATTGGCACAGCGCAGCTCACAAGATCTTTCTCCAATTGATTTAGATTCATATCCCAATGAATTAGCGCCAACAATTCGTGAGATGAATCAATTATTTCAGCGTATTTCTCTTACACAGCAAGAACAGAAACAGTTTATTGCAGATGCTGCGCATGAGTTACGCACCCCAATTACAGCATTAAATTTACAAACTAAGATTTTATTAAGTGAATCACCAGAAGATCGAAACTTAAAAAATCTGAGTATGGGGCTCGCACGTATTAAACATTTAGTGACTCAGTTGTTAGCTTTAGCCAAACAAGATGCGACCGTAAATTTAAGAGAATATTATTGTCAGCTCAGTTTGAATGAGATCACGGTACAGTGCATTGAACAGTTAATGAACTTTGCTGTTGAAAAAGAAATTGATATGGGCTTTTTAACCAACGAAGTTGTTGAGATGAATAGTATTGAGCATTCATTACATTCGATTATTTACAATTTACTGGATAACGCCATTAAATATAGCCCTAGAGGTGGAGTGATTAACGTGTCGATTGATCGACCTAATCAACAGTATGTAAGATTAACTATTGAAGACAGTGGGGCAGGTTTAGAACCAGAACAATATGAACAGGTTCTAAAACGATTTTACCGAGTAAATCATCATTTAGAGGTAGGCAGTGGTTTGGGGTTATCAATTGTTGATAGGGCGATACAACAGCTGGAAGGAGAAATTCAATTTAGTCGCAGTCATGATCTTGGGGGATTATCTGTCGTTGTGATTTTGCCCACCAATACGACACAATCCGTTGAGCAGAGCAGTTAAACAAAGCAAGAATGAACTTATCAATTGGGTCTTGGTTTTTGATCCTATGAAGAACTCTATTGGTTTTTAGATCGTTGCAATACGTTCTCTAGCGGATT
This sequence comes from Acinetobacter rudis, assembly GCF_000829675.1. Taxonomy (GTDB): domain Bacteria; phylum Pseudomonadota; class Gammaproteobacteria; order Pseudomonadales; family Moraxellaceae; genus Acinetobacter; species Acinetobacter rudis. The sequence goes on along the minus strand of NZ_BBRX01000040.1, from coordinate 34,296 downwards.
GATCAGTAGATTTATACGAGGATGATTTTGTGGTATTGGTTGAAGTTTTTCTGGGAACTTATAAGCAAGTAAAGCAAAAACTGCGCTGTTGGCAGCATAAATAATCCAAGCACTCCATAAGTTATGACTCAGAAAATGTTGACCACGCATCATTTGTCCCCAACCTAAAATAAAGCCAGTGCCGAGTCCTACCATAAGAAACATCGATGCATATTTATGTCGACTGAGTCTAAAAACGAAGAAGCCTGTCATCAAGGCAAAACCTGTACTTGCATGTCCACCAGGAAAGCAATGCCCATTTGTTGAAGAGAAGTCCCAAATAAGTCCGCGAGAGCTGTCTTGTAACATATTGATCGGGCAGGCGTGACTTGATTGAGACTTCATGAATCCAATCAGTGCGGTGGAGATGCCACTCATTAAAAACATATAGGCATAAAGAAAACGCTGTGATTTTAACTTAGGAATAAAAAAGGAAAAAATCCATAAAAATAAAAAAATTGAATAAACGAAGATGAGTATGTATTTGAAAATATCGTGATTCCAGTAGTTTAAATACCAGTTGTCATTTAAATAAAACTGTCCCATTGAATTGATCCAAGGCTGCATAAGTAGCTGGTCTATACGGCCTCCAATGGGTATAAAAAAACTTAAAATACCAAAGCTGCAAATTAAAATTAACGCATCTCTTTGTAGTAAATGTTTTGGAAAAGATAGGTTCATGGCACAGATTTAGTTAAATTATCTGAGTCGAATTGCAACATTGCAGGCTTAAATATTTCTTAATTTATTGTGTTCTGTTGTAAGTAAGACTGAGCAGTTTGTAAGTTAGTGATGAAGTTGGGGGCATCTAAAAAATAAAGCTAAAATACCAGCGATAGCGCTAATGTGATTGGAGGCAGCGTATAAACATTGCGATCTACCTACGCTGAGATTGAATGTTATGTGGTTGACTGATGGTGTTAGCAGATCATCTTGGATTAAGATATTCAATAGACTTGAGAAGACAAACAATTAGGATCGTAAATGAATTATAAAACAACATGTTTACTGGGCTTAGGTGTCGTACTGTTTTCTACTACAGTGGCAGCTCAAGCTATTGAAGGGATTGAATTTAGACATCAGGATTGGGAGTTGTTTTGCAGTAATACTGGAACTTGCCAAGCTGCAGGTTATCAAGAAAGTGATGGGGAACAAGCGGTTTCAATTTTACTGACGCGTAAAGCAGGCCCAAATCAAGCGGTTCAAGGACGAGTGGCGATTGGTGATTATGAGGAAACAGAAGACAGCAGTCGGCTGAAGAATCTTCAATTTTATGTCAACGGTCAGCCTTATGGGAAAATTAACGGGGATTTTAGTCAAAGCACCACACTCGCGTTAACGAAGACGCAAGTGGATGCCCTTTTGCGACAGAGTAAAAGTGATGCTGATATTATTATTAAAAATCAAAACTACCAATGGCAAGTTTCCAGCAAAGGAATGACTGCGGCCTTACTGAAAATGGATGATTTTCAAGGCCGAGTTGGAACGGTTGGGGCGCTGGTTAAAAAGGGTTCAAATAATGAGTCCAAAGTTTTAGTAGCACAGCCCAAACTTGTTGTGAAAAAAGTACTCACACAGAAAACAGCTGTTGTGCTTAAACCAGATCATGCAGATTATGACAAAATGCTTAAACGTATACTCACTGCTCTTCCAGCAGAGCAAACTGGTGATTGTGATGCAAAATATTTCAACGACGAGCCTCGCGATATCGAGCTGTATTCACTTGGAGACAAGCGACAGTTGGCAATGACCTTATGCTGGCGTGGGGCCTACAATGCTGGATTTGGTGCTTGGTTGCTCGATGACCGTCAGGGACAAAAAACACAGTTTATTACCGATCAAGCAACAGATTTTGATCGTGGTGAGTTATCTGGAGCACACAAAGGCCGAGGGATGGGCGATTGCTGGGTTAGTTATCAATGGATTTGGAATGGGCAGGACTTTGTCCAAACGGTAGACCGTTGGAGTGGCATGTGCCGTATGGTTGCTGCTGGAGGAGTTTGGGAATTGGATCGGATTGAAGCGATTGTAAAGTGATGGATGACATAGCATTGCTTATTTGAAAATTGATCAAACTAATAAGTAGTTTTTAGTCGTGTATGTTAATGTTTTTATGATATTTTTAACTGGATTACTGATCTTGTCATGCAATCTGCAATGCAATAAGAGGACGAAAAAATGCATTATAAAATATCTCATTGTATCGGTTTGCTGGCGCTAGCTTTGAGTAGCACGATTTATGCGAAACCCATACAAGGTATTGAGTTTTCGCATAATGATTGGGAACTGGTCTGCAGTAATACTGGAACATGCCAAGCTGCAGGTTATCAGGAGTTCGATGGCAATGAGCCTGTATCACTCTTATTGGTTCGTAAGGCCGGTGCAAAACAGGCAGTACGTGGTCAAGTTGCGATTGCTGATTTTGGTGAAGAATATCCAGCTAACTCACTTAAAAATATTCGACTTTATATCGATGATAAAGACCAAGGTTTGATTAACGGCGATTTTAGTCAAAAAACAGTGCTTGATCTGAGTCAACCACAGGTCGATGCGATCCTTAAGAAAAGCCGAGAAAATGTCAGTATTGTTTTAAAAAATCAGCATTATCACTGGCAGGTTTCTAGTAATGGCTTGACCGCAGTACTGTTAAAAATGGATGATTTTCAAAAGCGTGTTGGGACTACGGGTGCTTTGGTTAAAAAAGGCACGCTTGATGAGTCTAAAGTTCTTGCTGCCCAGCCTAAATTTGTGGTGAAACACGTGAAGACTCCAGCAAAACCGATTCGTGAAATTAAACCAGATCAGACTGCATATCAAAAGATGCTAGAAAGATTGATGACAGCGACATCAAAAGATCATGGAGATGACTGTAGTGATGAATATTGGAAAGATGATCCTCGTACAATTCAACTCTATCGTTTAAATGATCAGCAGCAGCTAGCAACGATGCTGTGTTGGCGTGGAGCCTACAATGAGGGGCTGGGTGTCTGGTTATTGGACAATCGCTCTGGTGTAAATCAAACTCAATTGATTACTGATCAGGCCACTGAATTTAATTCAGGTGAAATTTATGGATCACAAAGAGGCCGCGGACCTGCAGATTGTATTGCAAGCTATCAATGGATTTGGGATGGTCAAAAATTTGTTCAGACTTTAGATCGGTGGTCTGGAAAATGTCGGGGGGTAGCACTCGGAGGGGTTTGGGAATTAGATCGGATTGAAGCTATAGTCAAATAATGGATCACGTGTATTGAGATGAGCCTGTAAATAAGACTGTATAAAAATTTGGTTATATGGTTTTAACTCATTGATTTTAATTTGAAAAATTTGATGGAGACTGCCCTAAGTACTCGCTAAAGCTCAATCATGAAGCAAGGGCTGTACAGTTGCTTTGTTCCGTTAATCTCGTTCATATGTACCAAGAAGCTTTGTCATCAGAAAAGCTAGAGCAAAATTTTAATCTGTTGCGAGGTTGGCATCGTCATCTAAGTTAAAAGCTACAACTAAAAACATAAAACTGCCAATATATAGGAACTATTTGAATACAATTGAACAAAATAATCAGATTCTTATAAATAAAGAGATAGCAATGGGCGGAAAAATTGTACTCAGAGCTGGACAGCATAAATTTGAAAGTGGGGGAAAGTTGTTTCTCCTGTGACGGTACTAGCTACAGCACCTAATGATTGTATGGGTAAATTCTTTATTCCTACGAGAGCTGACTCAATAAAAAGCAACCTTATAGTTGACAGTTCTACTTATATTTGGGGGCTTTGAGCTGATGATCATAAGTCTATTTTCTTGAAAATATTGAATCAAATAGTTCAGAAGAAACGATTAAAACCAATCACTTTTATATACAGAGTAATCAAACTAAGCCATTGTTCATTTTTGTGCGGATTTACCTATGATGAAGAGAGGATTGAAGAGTTAAATGGCTGATTTTATAAATGTAAATGTTCTAATTCTGGACTCTAATAACAAAAAATTTAAAGGTTTTCCTTTTAAGGGGAGATTTTCTAATGAAACTGTGCAAAAACAAAAAATATGTGATGAGAATGGAATTTGTAAATTAACTTTAAAAGTAGGTACTTCTTATAGAATTTCTGTTTTAAAACCTGATGATAGTTATCAAGAAAAATTGGTGATTAATGCGACAGAAAATTTAAATAATAGTACTCAAAAAATTGTTTTAGATGATCCAGTTAATTCATATTTAGCATTGATCACTTTGACAGCTAAAGATATTAGTACTCCTCCACAAGCTGTACCTAAGGCACAAATTCAAATTAGTTATATGGGGGAAACTAGTATTCGTGATATGGATGACTCAGGTATTGTTAAACTTAGGATATTGATTGGCGAGCCTTTACAATACCAACTTGTGGACCCGATTTCTAAAAAACCGATGCAGGGTACACATTTAGATGAAACTATAGCTAAAAAAATGAAAAATGAGGTAACAGTAGTCCAGCCATCAATTAGAGCAGACTCTAGTTTAGAAACGAATAAACCTGATACAACTACATCTGAAACGCCTAAAAGTAATATGACAATTACTATAGAACAAATGCAAAAAATGTGGCCAGGTGTTTCTTCATCAAAAATGCAACCTGTTTTGGATGAATTAAATATAGGCTTAAAAACATATAAGCTTGATACTCGATTAAGACAGGCTCATTTTATGGCGCAAGCTTTTGCAGAAATGGGACCTGAATTTAAATTACGAGAAAATATTGCTGGGTATAGTGAAAAATCATTGATTAAATATATGGGGTACTATCAAAAGCATCCTGATGAAGCAAAAAAAGATGCTGCAATAAAAAATAGAGAGCTGAAAGAAAAAACGATTTGTAATAAAGCTTATATGGATATTAATAGATCTAAGAATAGAGCATTAGGTAATGTTAAAGACGGTGATGGTTATAAATATATAGGCCGAGGAATGAAACAATTGACAGGTCGATTTAACTATACATTTTTCAATAAATTTTATAAAAAAGCTTGGCCCAATGAGGAGCTTGATTTTATAGAAAATCCAGAATTAGTTGAACAAGCCAAATATGCGGCTAGAACTGCTTTAGTCTATTGGTTGGCAAATAAGTTGTATGATCTAGCTGATCAAGGAGCTACAGCTTCAGATGTAGATAATGTTACAAAGGGAGTAAATGCGGGAGCTACAAAAGATATATTGGATGCAAGACGATTATATTTTGTAAAAGCCAAAACAATTTTTAAAGATGCTGAGAATAAAAAATGAATAAAGTAAAATCAATTTTTTTACTTTTATTTCTTAGTATAGGGACGATTGCTTCATATGCTGAGGAATTAGTGTGTGATGTAAATAGCACTCAACTATCAATATATAAAAAAGCTGATTTCAGAGTAGTTAGTGCAGTTTGTCATAATGATAATCCATACATACTAAACTATTTAGTTAATGATAAACAAAAGATTTTTATTAATAAATATAGTTTAGATGTGGGTAAATGGATACCAAAATTGGAGGCTGTTAGTGTTTATAAAAAACTTGGGAAATCTCCATTATTGATAACGATACATACTCAGTATTGGGATACACCGACTATTTCAGGTATTTCGTATGATATTAATTTATATGAAATACTTAATAAAGATGGAGAAATTAAATTGATTGATATAACTGAAAAACTTGGGGGAAATCAAAGTGGTCTAGATGGAGAGTCAGATCAAAAAATGACTTTTAAGCTCAAGGATATTGCCTCAATTAAAAAATGGTTGGACAAAAATTATAAATAGCTTGATGCTTTTAAATATAGTTTTAGCCTTATTTCAAAGTCGGGCAACTTTGCAACTTAGAGTTTTTAATCATGACCAGTAAACAGAGTAAAGTATTCACCATCAATATTTTTTAGGGTCGATTTGGCAGTAGTCATCAGTTTTTTCTTTGACATTATTTGGCTCAAATCAGTAATAGTTTTATTGAGACAAAAAAAGTGAGGATAGGTATCCTCACTTTTTAATCAATGCTAGGTTATAGCTAACATTAATCCAATAACTGTTTCATTAATTGGTTCACTTGAGCAGGGTTGGCTTTACCACGTGATGCTTTCATCACTTGACCAACAAGACCATTGAAAGCTTTTTCTTTACCAGATTTGTATTCTTCAACCATTTTTTCATTGGCTGCTAATACTTCCTTAATAATCGCTTCAATAGCACCTGTATCAGTTTCTTGCTTTAAGCCTTTTTCTGCAATAATGGCATCTGCAGTTTGACCTTCAGATTCCCACATAAAGCCAAATACTTGTTTTGCAATTTTACCGCTAATGGTGTTGTCGATAATGCGTGCCACCATACCACCAAGCTGCTCAGCAGATACAGGAGAATCTGTGATTTCAAGGCCTGCTTTATTGAGTGCACCTGAGAATTCACCCATAACCCAGTTCGCTGCTATTTTAGCATGTGCAGCACCGCCTGCTGTGGCAACAACAGTTTCATAGAAATCTGCCATTTCACGTGAAAGCGTGAGTACATGAGCATCGTAATCAGAGATTCCATACTCACTGATGAAGCGTGCACGGCGCGCAACAGGAAGTTCTGGTAACTCTGCACGAATACGTTCGATTTGTTCATCAGAAATAATCACAGGCAATAAGTCTGGATCAGGGAAGTAACGGTAGTCGTTTGCTTCTTCTTTAGAACGCATTGAACGCGTTTCCATTTTGTTTGGATCAAACAAACGGGTCTCTTGAGTAATGCTGCCACCAGATTCCAAGATATCCATTTGACGTTCAATCTCAACATTGATCGCACGTTCAATAAAACGGAAAGAGTTAATGTTTTTTAATTCACAACGTGTACCAAACTCATCACCAGGGCGACGTAGAGATACGTTACAGTCACAGCGGAACGAACCTTCTGCCATGTTACCATCAGAGATGCCTAACCAGCGTACTAGACCATGAATCGCTTTCACATAAGCAACAGCTTCTTCAACAGAACGCATATCTGGTTCAGAAACGATTTCAAGCAATGGCGTACCTGCACGGTTTAAGTCAATACCGGTCATACCTGCGAAGTCTTCGTGTAACGATTTACCCGCATCTTCTTCAAGATGAGCTCGGGTAATTCCAATACGTTTGCTGCTGCCATCATCAAGTTTGATGTCAATATGGCCCAAACCGACAATTGGATTGTCCATTTGGCTGATTTGATAGCCTTTAGGGGAGTCAGGATAAAAATAGTTTTTACGAGCAAATACTGAAGCTTTGTCGATATAAGCATCCACACCTAGACCAAAGCGAATTGCTAAATCAACGACAGCTTGGTTGAGTACAGGTAAAACGCCTGGCATAGCCAAGTCAACGAGGCAAGCTTGAGTGTTTGGGTCTTGGCCAAATTCAGTTGAAGCACCTGAGAAAATTTTGGTATTGGTCATGAGTTGGGTGTGAATCTCTAAACCAATAACCACTTCCCAGCCATCAATAAGCTTGGATTTTTGCGCTTCAGCCATTATGCATTCTCCTCAGCAATTGCCGCACGTTGTGTATGCCAATCTGTGTGTTGTTGGTATTGATGTACAATCGACAACAACTGTGATTCAGACCAATAGTTACCAATTAACTGTAGGCCAACTGGAAGTTTGTTTTGGTCAAAGCCAACTGGGGCATTGATTGCAGGTAGACCAGCAAGGTTCACTGCGATGGTATAGATATCACCAAGATACATTTCAACTGGATCTAATGATGCGCCAATCTTATATGCTGTTGTTGGTGCAGATGGTGCAGCAATCACATCTACTTGTGCGAAAGCATTGAGGAAGTCTTGTTGAATTAAGCGACGTACCTTCTGTGCTTTAACATAGTATGCATCATAATAACCTGCTGAAAGAGCATAAGTTCCAATCAAAATACGACGTTGAACTTCAGCACCAAAACCTTCAGAGCGTGAACGGTTATAAAGATCTAATAAGTTGGTTGGGTTTTCACAACGATAACCATAACGTACACCATCATAACGCGATAGGTTAGAAGATGCTTCAGCAGGTGCAATCAAGTAATAGGTCGGCACATAGCTTTCAACCATATTAAGATCAATCTCGACCAGCGTTGCTCCAAGCTGTTCAAGTTGTTTGAGTGATTCTTCCACACGTGCTTTGACTTGAGCATCAAGACCAGCAACGTTGAAGTATTGCTTAGGAATACCAATACGCAAGCCTTTGATTGAAGTCGCATCTAAATCAGCAACATAGTCGTCAACTGCTTTGTCCATTGAGGTCGAGTCTTTTGCATCATGACCTGCCATGGTGTTCATCAGAAAAGCACAGTCTTCTGCAGAGCGGGCCATAGGACCTGCTTGATCTAATGATGAAGCAAATGCCACGATACCAAAACGTGAAACTCGTCCATATGTAGGTTTAAGACCTGTAAGACCACAAAACGATGCAGGCTGACGGATTGAACCACCCGTATCTGTACCTGTTGCAAATGGGGCAAGATCTGCTGCAACAACCGCTGCAGAACCACCAGATGAACCACCAGGAACATGTTCTAAATTCCAAGGGTTACGTGTAGCACCATAGTATGAGCTTTCAGAGGTTGAGCCCATCGCAAACTCATCCATGTTGACTTTACCTAAAGTCACCAGACCTGCTTGTTTAGCTTTACTGACCACAGTTGCATCATAAGGAGAGATGAAGTTATCCAACATTTTTGAACCAGCAGAGGTACGAATACCTTGAGTACAAAAAATGTCTTTGTGTGCAAGTGGGATACCTGTCAGTTGCGTAGCTTGGCCAGCTTTGCGTGCTGCATCAGCTGCATCAGCTTCGCTGAGTGCTTGTTCTGGGGTAACCGTAACATAGGATTTAACTTGTGGATCAATACGAGCAATACGATTTAAATAGTGTTGTGTCAATTCACGTGATGAAAATTGTGAACTAGCCAAGCCTTCAGCCATTTCACGTATAGATAAGCGATGAAAATCAGTCATGAGTAAATTCTTTAGGTTTAAATGTAAAAATAAGTTAGTTGGCCTAATTTTATTCAATTACACGTGGAACAAGATACAAACCTTGTTGAACAGCAGGGGCAACAGCTTGATATTCATCACGATGGTTCGATTCAATTACACGGTCTTCACGTAAAGGCTGGGCATGGTCAAATGGACTTTTTATAGGTTCGATTCCCTCGGTATCGATACTTTTTAAATGCTCCATCATTGCTAAAATCTTATTTAAACTCTGCGCGTATTCACTAGATTGTGTATCATCTAGCGACAACCGCGCAAGGTTGGCAATACTTGAAACATTTTGTGCATTTAATTGTGCAGAATGCTGTGCATCTGGTGTTGACATAACATCTCACCTAATCAGTTTTAAAAAAAATCAAAATATCATGCCTTATGATAAGCGATTGACTTGTTCAAAGCATCACATTTAGTTAAAGTTGCCATCTTGCGTCTATATAAAAGTTTAACTGGGAAAGACCCGTGATTCTAAAACGACTAATTGGCCTGTTTTCGCCAGATCTTGCGATTGACTTAGGTACTGCAAATACGCTCATTTATGCACCAGGACGGGGCATTATTCTAAACGAACCTACAGTGGTTGCTATTCGCCACAGTGGTTCACAAAAAATAGTTGCGGCTGTGGGCCTAGACGCTAAGCAAATGCTTGGACGTACACCGGCAAACATCTCAGCTATTCGTCCTATGAAAGATGGCGTGATTGCAGACTTTGAAGTTACAGAAACGATGCTGAACCAATTTATTGGTAAAGTACATGAAAAAAGACTATTTCCGCCAGCACCTCGTGTTGTGGTTTGCGTTCCTTGTAAATCAACTTTAGTTGAGCGTCGTGCGATTCGTGAGGCTGTATTCAATGCAGGTGCTCGTGATGTACGTTTAATTGAAGAGCCAATGGCTGCTGCGATTGGTGCGGGTATGCCTGTAGAGCAAGCGTGTGGTTCAATGGTAGTGGATATCGGTGGTGGTACAACCGAGATTGCCATTATTTCATTACAAGGCTGTGTCTATGCTGATTCATTACGTATAGGCGGTGATGTGTTTGATGAACAAATCATATATTACGTGCGTAAGGCACATGGTTGTGTGATTGGTGAAACAACTGCAGAAATCATCAAAAAAGAAGTGGGTATGGCCATTTCAGATGGTACGGTTTTAGAGATTGAAGTCCGTGGTCGTAACTTAGCTGAAGGTGTGCCACGTGCAATCACTGTGACTTCTGATGAAGTGACACAGGCAATCACTGATCCGCTACAAAGTATCGTGAGTGCAGTTAAGTCAGCACTTGAGCAAACTCCACCTGAACTTTCTTCGGATATTGCAGAGCGTGGAATTGTCTTAACCGGTGGTGGTGCATTACTACGTAATTTAGACAAATTGCTTTCACAAGAAACTGGCCTACCTGTAATGGTTGCTGAAGATCCACTGGCTTGTGTTACACGTGGTGGTGGTAAGGTGCTTGAGTTCTTTGATAACCCTAATCATGATATGTTGTTTGTCGGGTAAGTTAGACAATTAGATAAGGTGAGGCGGTGCGGTGCAACCCAATCTTTTTTCAAGACAACCGCCATCTTTTCGCTCTTTCATCATTGCGGTAATCACATGTTTCGTTGTGCTGTTTTTTAACTGGCGTATGCCACATGTGATTCAACCAGCAAGGGATGTTTTGTATGCTGCATATAATCCGATTTATGTACTTGCAAGTTATCCAGTGTTATCGAAAGAATGGCTGAACCAACAAACAAAATCAGAAGTACAGCTACGTCGTGAAAACACAGCGATGCAAGCTGAGTTGCTTCAGGCGAAAGTGCGTCTACAAAAGCTCTCCGAGTTATCTGCTGAAAACACACGTTTGCGTGGTTTATTGGATACACCATTGATTATTGATGGTCGTATGGAAATTGCTGAGGTGATTGGTACAGACGCTGATCCATTAAGGCATATTATCGTGATTAACCGCGGTTCAAATAGTCAGTTGAAAGTGGGGCAGACAGTGCTCGATGATCAAGGGATTATGGGGCAAATTATCAATGTCTCTTCACATAGCAGTCGTGTCATGCTGTTATCAGATAAAGAGCACTCATTATCAGTGCGTTTAGAGCGCTCAGGTATGCGTGCCATTGTTTCTGGTACAGGTGATCTAGGCCGACTTAAAATGGAGTATGTGCCAACAAGTGCCAATATTAAAGTGGGAGACAAAGTGATTAGTTCTGGTTTAGGACAACATTTTCCTGCAGGTTATTTGGTGGGGACAGTGTCTAAAATACAACGTCATACTTCTGGTGAATTTGCGAGCATTGAAGTTCTTCCTGCAGCACAGTTGGCGGGTGGACACCATGTCGTGGTATTGTTTTCAGACTCCCTAGCGATGGAGCAGCCTTATGCAAATCGCTAAAAGATTACCTTCTAATGTACAACGCAAAGATCCTTTTTTGATCATTGTGCTGAGTGTTGTGATTGCATCGGTGTTGGTGGTTTATCCATTAAATTACTCTGTTGCAGCATGGCGCCCGTTGTTTATGTTGCTGGTTGTTTTATTTTGGAGTCTATGTCAACCGATATGGTGTGGTATATGGTTTGCTTTTTCTGTGGGGCTATATACTGACTTGCTCTTAGACGCACCACTTGGGCTTAATGCATTGAGTTATGTATTAATCGTTTTTATTGCGCGATATTTTATCCGTGAAAAACGTGTGCTGACGTTTGCTAACCTTTGGATCATTGTGGCAATTGCATGTTTTGTGCATATCGCATTTATACATATTGCTCAAGTGATGGGAGGGATACCATTTTCGATTACTCGACATTGGATGCCTTTGCTAAGTAGCGTATTATTTTGGCCAATTTTGTATTATTTATTAAAAAGATGGCGAATTTAATTTTAGCGTCAGGGTCGGCGCGACGTCGCGAATTATTACAACAACTTGGCTTGGATTTTCATATTTTAAGTCCAGATATTGACGAGTCGCTACATAATAATGAATCTGTTGCAGATTATGTGCAGCGACTCGCCAAACAAAAGGCCCAAGCTGTTTTAAAGCAGCATGCTGGGGCCGTTGTGATAGCGGCAGACACCAGCGTTTCAATCTCAAATCAGATTTTGGGTAAACCACATGATCGAGAACATGCATTTGCTATGTGGTCGATGTTGTCGGGAAAGACACATGAGGTATACAGTGGAGTGTGTGTGGCCTCTGACACGATGCTAAGAAGTATTGTGGTTAAAACAGAAGTTGAGTTTCAAGTACTTCACCAATCTGATATGCAATACTATTGGAACAGTGGTGAACCTTTGGGGAAAGCTGGTGCTTATGCGATCCAAGGGATTGCTGCACAGTATATTCCACGTATAGTGGGAAGTTATAGCAATGTTGTAGGTTTACCCTTACATGAAACTGTACAGTTGCTAAAAGAATTTGATGTATTGGAATTATAGAGTACTTGGCCTTTACTGAGGATACCTGTAAAGGAGAGGGAGCTGATGAGCAAAGCCAATGCCGCTTGGGGATTGGCGCAGTAGTCTCAATCACATGCGTAATATTATTGGAATGAGGAACATGGAGTAACAACACAAAAAATATGCAAGATGATAGGGAAAGCAGTGTGTTCGCATTGTTCTTAGCATAAACTGTTACTACAGATACTCTCAAATACTTGAAAAGATTTTTTTTATTTGAGCTTGATTATGTCTGATGAATTATTAATTAATGTCACACCGATGGAATGTCGTGTGGCATTGGTTGAAAATGGGACCGTCAATGAATTGTTTGTTGAACGTAGTGTAAAACGTGGATTGGTTGGAAATATTTATAAAGCCAAAGTGGTCCGTGTATTACCAGGAATGCAAGCAGCATTTGTTGATATTGGTTTATCTCGAACTGCATTTTTACACATCAATGATATGGTGTGGCCTCGTAATCAGCCTACCCCAAATGTTTATGAGCTTTTACAACCAGGACAAATCCTGACAGTACAAGTGATGAAGGACATGTTAGGCACTAAAGGTGCACGTTTAAGTACGGATCTTTCTATTCCTTCGCGTTATTTAGTTCTCATGCCTTTTGGTAACTATATTGGTGTATCTCAACGTATTGAGTCAGAAACTGAGCGTGAACGGTTACGTGGCATCATTGAGAATATTCAAAAAGAACATCAGCTTCCGGGCAGTGTCATTGTACGTACTGCTGCTGAAGGTGTGGATGAGGCTGCAATTGCCCGTGATATGTGTTATCTCGCCAAACTTTGGGAATATATACAGAAAAAACAACGAAGTATTGTTGTTCCTTCGCTTATTTTTGAAGAGCTGCCTTTACCTCAGCGCGTGATCCGTGATCTTGTCAGTGAGAAAACCGCTAAAATCTATGTAGATTCACGTGAAATTCACGCAAAGCTACAAGATTTTGTCCGCGAATTTGTACCGACTGCTGAAAATCGACTATTTCACTACCCTGGTGAGCGTCCGATCTTTGACTTATATAATGTTGAAGAAGACGTACAAAAGGCCTTACAAACTCGTGTGGCGTTGAAGTCTGGCGGTTATCTGATGATTGATCAGACTGAGGCAATGACCACGATTGATGTCAACACTGGCTCATATGTTGGTGGGCGTAGTTTAGAGGACACTGTTTTTAAAACCAATATGGAAGCAACCCAAGTGATTGCACGTCAATTAAGACTGCGTAACTTGGGAGGAATCATCATTATTGATTTTATTGACATGCAAGAAGCATCGCATCGTGATGATGTTTTGATGCAATTTGAAAAAATGCTTGAACGTGATCATGCTAAAACCAAAATTACCCAAGTTTCAGAATTGGGCTTGGTGGAAATGACACGTAAGCGAACCCGCGAATCATTAGAACATTTGCTTTGTGAGTCTTGTCCAACCTGTCAAGGACGGGGTTATGTGAAAACTGCCGAGACAGTATGTTACGAAATCTTTCGAGAGATCTTAAGATATGCCCGAGCTTTTGAGTCTCAGAGTGGCTTTACTGTTATTGCTCATCCACAGGTAATTGACCGCCTTTTAACTGGAGAAGCTGCTGCAGTCGCTGATTTAGAGCATTTCATTGATCGTGTTATCAAATTCCAAGTGGAAAATCTTTATACGCAAGAGCAATATGATGTCATTCTCTCATGAAATTGTAACGAGTTATCGCTTAATCCTTGTTACAACTGAAATTTTACATTGACTGGCGTTTTTACAATACTAGTCTCTGTGAATAGCCATAGACACATCAAATAAATTGTCTTAGCAAGTGAGGTCAAAAATGAATTTAGCTGAAAATGTAGTTGCACGTGAGGGTCGTTGTATTGTTGAGCCTCAAAATCAAAACACCTGTGTGATGTTGGATGAAAATGGTCAAGAAATTAACATTACCAAAGATATGGTGGTTAGTGTTTGTCAAGAACTGTTAAATCAATGTCGAAACATTCAAAGCTAAGGGGCTGTTAAAACGCCCCTTAGTTTATGCTGTATTATGAAGTAAGATATTTAGTTTTATACATAATAACAATAAGTTAAAAATCAGCTGGATAGGCTGAATATTTTTTAATCCGTAGCTGCAGATAAATCTATCACCGTTTGAGTTGAGACTGATTTCTTCGCTTTTTGTCGAGAAGTTGTCGCATCTACTATCGTGGCTGTATTTGTGATTTTCTTGTGCTGAATGACCTGCTCAAACCTTTGGATTTCTTCTTCTAAAAAGGTCAGTAGATTTTGCATTTTAGGTAAAGCATTGCGGCAACCTGTTAGTCCCACTTCAAGCTTATCTTGATAACTGGTCATAGTAATATTGAGCGCTTGGCCATCGAGTACAATGGATGCTGGGTAAAGGGCTTCTAAACGCGCACCATTCCAATACAGTGGTTCTTTCGGACCGGGTACATTTGAAATAACAATATTAAATGATTGGCGGTTTGGCAATGCACCAGTCAAGATATTAAATCCAGCAGGACCATAGACTAGCGCACTATAATTTAAAATTTGTAACGGTGTCATGCGCTTAAAACGTTGTTTGGCGTTTTGCATGCTGCGTTGAATAATGGCCAAACGTTCCAATGGATTGCTTTTATGTGTGCCCAGATTTGCCAAAATCATGGTAATTCGGTTGCTGACATCAGAGTCGTCATCACGAATAGAAGCAGGGACCATTGCAATTAATGGTTTTTTAGGTAAAGCATCTTGACTGCGGAGATACTCGCGTAAAGCGCCAGAACAGATCGCTAAAACAACATCATTGAGCGTAACTTGCAAAGATTTACTAATATCTTTAAGGCGACTTAACTCAAAAGACTGTGCTGCAAAACGGCGTGATGAGCTTACACGTTGATTCAGGATAGACGAGGGTGCTTGAAAACTTGAAATGTAATCTGGATTTTTACCACGTTCTTTGGTCAGTGCATGAAATAGTTCTTCAGCAACTTTAGGTGTCGCATCAATCTGGCTTTTGATTCCTCCCATTATTTTTTTAATTCGGCTGATCTTTGCGCCTTTAGGAGGTTTTGATGAAGGTATTTGTTGGACACACCAAGGTGGAACAATATGCTGATCATTCGGCTCAGTTGAAAAGGATTTCTGCACTAAGCGCATTCCTGCAATACCATCGACAACTGAATGATGTATTTTAAAATACATGGCAAAACGGTTGTCTTCTAGCCCTTCAATAATATGACAGCTCCACATCGGTTTAGCACGATCAATCAGTGTGCTGTGCTCTTGTGAAACATAGACTAAAAGCTCTCGAATACGACCTGGTTTGGGGAGGGCAATATGACGAAAGTGGTGATCAATATCAAACTCTTGATCCTCATCCCAAAATAATCCACTCAGTTGGTTATTAAAAGGAGGAACAGGTGGTGTTTTATTGTTGCGAATATCCGCAACTAAGTCTTGAATAAAAGTTGTAGGTGCGTGTTCTGGAATCTGAAATAAAAATAAGACACCGACATGCATTGGTTGTTGCCGTTTTTCTAAAGACAGAAAGATAAAATCAATTGGGTGTAAGGGGCGCATAGTTGTTTGTAGCCTCACTGCTTAATGTCAATAACAGCTCTTGTCTGAGCGTTAGTATTTTTTAGAATTATCAGAATATTGCATGGATATAGTTCACATTAAAGTTAGAAAACCTTAAGGTGAACGAGGACTGATTAATTGATCGAGGGTGATGCTGCCGATTAGGTTGAAAGATCAACTAATTGTTTTCTATGATATAGAAATCACCCTACGTTGTGAAGAACTATCATGACACAAAGCATAAACTGTTGAGTATATCTTTGGGTTAATCAGGAGATTATTTTAAATTACCTGCATGTAGTCCACATTCTTTATGCGTTGCTTCTTCCCACCACCAGCGTCCTTCACGTTCATGCTGTTGCGGCAATACAGCGCGGGTACATGGTTCACAGCCTATAGAGATATAACCACGTTCGTGCAGTTTGTTGTATGGAATTTCCATCATGCGAATATAACTCCAAACCTCAGCACTGCTCCAATTTGCAAGTGGGTTATATTTAATTAATGTTTTATTTGGCGTCGAAAAGCCATCGTCAGTTTGGATCACAGGTATACTATTTCGTGTACCCGGGCTTTGGTCTTTACGTTGCCCTGTAATCCAAGCATCTAAAGTTGAAAGTTTTTTTCTCAGGGGTTGTACTTTACGTACACCACAGCACTCTTGATGACCATCCTTAAAAAAGCTAAATAAGCCTTTTTCTTGAACAAAAGTTTGTACTGCTTCTGATTCTGGGAAACATATTTCAATATCGATTTTATAGTGTTGACGTACTTGCTCGATAAATTGATAGGTTTCAGGGTGAAGTCGGCCTGTATCTAAACTAAATACACGAAAGGGTTTGCCGAGTTGTGATGCGATATCAATGAGTACCACATCTTCAGCACCTGAAAACGAAATGGCAATGTCTTGATGTTGGCTCAGTGCTAAGGCCATGATGGCTTGTGCTGATTGGTCTTGATATTCCAATGCCTGTGCAGTAATCAAATCGGTAGTTGGAATTTGAGTCATGTTGACCCCTGTGATTGGCGGTTAAGCTATTGAAGATTTTTGTATTTGTTTATTCTAAGTTATTCTGAAGGCTGATTTTAACATTAATTTATAAAAGCTTATGAGTTAAATTGATTTAAAAAAGTGACACGTTTATGATCAGCAGTTATTGTTACGATCATTATTTATTTGTCACAGTATGGGGATCACCATGGAAGTTGTTTGTTTAGATTTAGAAGGCGTATTGGTACCAGAGATTTGGATCAACTTTGCCAAGAAAACTGGCATTAAAGAGCTTGAGGCAACAACTCGAGATATTCCCGACTACGATGTATTGATGACTCAACGTCTAAATATTTTAAAACAGCATGGTCTAGGCTTAAACGATATACAAGCAGTGATTGCTGACATGGGGCCATTCCCTGGTGCAAAAGAATTTGTTGAATGGGTTCGTACACATTTTCAATTGATTATTTTATCTGATACTTTCTATGAGTTTGCCCATCCATTGATGCAACAACTTGGTTGGCCTACAATTTTTTGTCACAAACTCGAAACAGATGCAGAGGGAATGATTACTGCGTATAAACTGCGTCAACCTGATCAAAAGCGTCAAGCGGTAAAGGCATTACATGGTCTTAATTATCGTGTGATTGCAGCAGGTGATTCTTATAATGATACAACGATGCTGGGTGAAGCAGATCGTGGTTTCTTGTTTGATGCACCAGATAATGTGATTGCAGAATTTCCACAGTTCCCAGCTCTACATGGCTATGAGCAGTTAAAACAAGCGATTCGTGAAGCATCTGTACGTAATATTCCAGAATAAAACTTATTCCCAGGTGGTTACTTGTATAAAACAAGTGATTAGGACATAAAAATAGGCACTTCAAAGTGCCTATTTTTTATATTTGATGTTCAGTCTAAGACTTAGAAGCGATAGCCGATTTTAAGACCATAAGCTAAAGCATGGTTGTCTTTGAATTCTGCTACATAGTCAGATCCACCTGCTTGAGCACCTGTTTGTGCTTTGGCATCACCTAACCAGAAGTATTTAACACCACCTGCGATAAAGGTTTGCGGTGTAGGGCTATATTGTGCACCTAAGCCCACATTCCAGAAACCTTCAGTAGGACCAAGTGTCGTTACAGGGTTACCAGCGCCAGAGTCCCAGCCTACAGAGACATTACCTGCCCATTTTTCTGTAAGTTTACGACCGACACCAGCTGTTACTGACCATTGATCTTCAGAGTATTCTACGAGGTTAAAGCCATTTGGTCGGCCTACAGCTTGTCCAACAACTTCTGATACTTTGCCAAATTTATATGGACGAATCGCAAAGTCTTTCCAGTTTACCCAGCGCACGTTAGCAAAAGCTACGGTGTCTGCCATGATACCGGTTTGGAAATCAAGGTTAACAGATTGTGGTGTAGTAATGGTTGTTTTGCCTTCAGCAGCATTTGCAGCAATTGCTCCACCTATCAATGCACCAGCAGCTGGTGGAAGAGCAGGAAGTTGGCCAGGAGGAATATTTGCAATGTGATCAACAAGACCGATAGATTCTCTAATCGTTACATCATGATCAATTTCAGAACGATAGGTTACAGATGCTTTTAATGCAATTTCTGGAATTTGGAATGCCACACCAGCAAGCCAGCCCATACCACCAGTTTCTTTAATGTTGGCATCATAGCCATTGTAAAGACTATAGGCACTACCGCGAAGACTGACATGACCTTTTACAGTTTGGTACGCAGCACCACCATAGATATTCCAGTTTTCAGTCGGTTGATAACCAAGTATTAAAGAAAGATTTTGAGTATCCACTTCTACATTGGTATTGCCTTGTATATCAGCACCAATTGCCGATGTGGTAAGTCCTGGCAAAGATGATAAAATTAAGTCATTTGGTGCAGAAACAAATACGTTGTTACCGCTATATTCTGCTTTGGCACCGAATGGTTGATCGTAAAGAATACCTACAGAAAATTGGTCTGCAACTTGTAATTTTAATGCAGCAGATGGGAAGTAGTAGCTATCTGCCATATCACCTATATGTCGTTGCGTAGCAGATTTACCAGCTTCCACACCTTCAACCGTCGGGTCAAGTACAGAAAGTCCAGCTTCAAAGTAGTTACCTGGCTGGAAAAACGCAGACATAGATTGGCCTGAGCGATCCATTGCAGCGGCAAAAGCGCCTGCAGTTGGTAGAGTAGATAACAGTATAGCTGTAGTGAGCTTTTTTAATTTCATTTTAATGCTTCCCTAAAATAATAAAATGAATTGCCTAAGGGCGTGTGGGTCTACAAAATAAATTGAGTTTTGCATTTTAGTCTTAATTTACTTCTTTTTACAAAATATCATATAAAAAATAGGAGTAAATACTCTAACAGGGTAAAAAATGACAATTTTGTAAACTGATCAGTTCAATGTTTAATCGGTGGTTTAATTAATGTATCTAAAGAAAACAACTTTTTTACGATACATAAATAATTTCGAGGAAATTAGATGTTTTTAATTGATTCAAATTTTCGAATCGTTTGCTGTGAAAGTATCCAAGTACAATGAGCACACTGTACTTGGATTGAACAGTTATTTGGTGTTTTATTTTGCTTGATACTCTTGAATAACCTCTAGTGCAGCGCGGAAAGCTTCTTGAGCAGCAGGTGCACCACAGTAGGGTAAGCTATGTAATAACACTTCTTGAATTTCCTCAACACTTGCGCCGTTATTGAGCGCGCCGCGGACATGGCCTTTTAATTCAGTTGGGCTTTTTAGCGCAGTTAAAAAAGCTAAGGTAATTAATGAACGATACTTGCGTGGTAGTACACCTTCGCGCTGCCAAGTCGAGCCCCAAGCATGTTCATTAATCCAATCTTGTAATGGTTCTGTAAATTCGACAGTATTTTGTTGTGCACGTTGCACAAACTCCGCACCCATAACTTCAGTACGTACCGCGAGGCCTTGTTCATAATCTTGTTGTGACATGCTGTATTCCTTCATCAACTCAAGCAAAGTGAAATTTGTAGAGAACTTTGAGTTGTGTAATTTAACAGCAGTGTATGCAAACGCCAATGTGACTTAATGCTAAGACGCTTTGAAAAATAAAAAGCCCTCGATTAACGAGAGCTTAAATTTAGTTGAAGTCTATTTATTTAGGCTTCAATCACTTGTACTGCAATTTTCTTCACAGGATCAGTTTTGCGACGTACACCCGGTACTGGTTCACCGTAGTATTGGCGGTCAGCAAAGTAGCTTGAACGAACCATTGGTGCAGCCCAGATATTTTTAAACCCAAGCTTTTGCCCATGGGCAGTATAACGTTCAAACTCTTCAGGAGTTACATAGCGATCAATCGGTGCGTGTTGCTTAGACGGCTGTAGATACTGTCCAATTGTTACATAGTCAACATCATGCGCTTTTAGGTCATCAAGTAGAGCAATTACTTCTTCTTCAGTTTCACCAATACCAACCATCAAACCACATTTGGTTGGGACTTCAGGGCAGTATTCTTTAAACATTTTTAGCAGCGTTAAAGAGTGCTGATAGTCTGAACCTGGGCGCATGGCTTTATATAAACGTGGCACAGTCTCAATGTTGTGGTTAAACACATCTGGTGGACATTCAGTCATGATGCGTAGCGCAATATCCATACGACCACGGAAGTCTGGTACCAAGATTTCGAGCAGTGTTTTTGGACTGAGTTTACGTGTTTCTTGAATACAGTCGACAAAGTGTTGTGCACCGCCATCATGTAGATCGTCGCGGTCAACAGACGTGATTACAGCGTACTTAAGACCGAGATTAGAAATTGTTTCAGCCATGTGGCGTGGTTCGTCTACATCAAGTGCATTCGGACGTCCATGCGCAACATCACAAAATGGGCAGCGACGTGTACAGATATCACCCATAATCATAAAGGTTGCTGTACCTCCACCAAAACACTCAGGTAAGTTTGGGCACGCAGCTTCTTCACAAACCGTATGTAGTTTTTGTGCACGTAAAGTGGTTTTGATGCGCTGCACTTCTTCAGGAGCAGACATCTTGACACGAATCCAATCTGGTTTGCGGGCAGCTTCGACCGTAGGAATCACTTTTACAGGTATACGTGCAACTTTTTCAGCACCACGAAGTTTAACACCCTGTTCTGGTTTACGGCTTTCAGACATATTTATGTTCCACTGTTTTGACGGCGAGAAGGATCTGAGGTCATTATAACGAAATTGTAATATGATAGGATAGTTTAACTATTCATTTACTAAATGTTGTTATCACATAATATATTCAACAGAAATACACTAAAACGGAATAGTTTAGGTCATAATATCTAACAATTTCGTAAAAAAAATTAGTTTTTTAAAGGAGCTTTTAATGCCTCGTAAAAAAGATATCGTTGCTGGGAATTTCCTGAAGTATGACGTTGTTGTACTCGGTTCAGGCCCAGCGGGTGAAGGCGCGGCAATGAAGCTGGCTAAATCTGGAAAACGAGTTGCAATTGTAGACCAACGTGATCAGCTTGGTGGTAACTGTACTCATGTAGGAACAATTCCAAGTAAAGCTTTACGTCAAACTGTATCGAGCATTATTCGTTATCAACGTGATCCAATGTTTCAAAAAGTAGGTGAGTGGAAACAGTTCACCATGAAACAAGTGTTACGTAATGCACACAAAGTCATTCAACAGCAAGTGGATACTCACAGCCGGTTTTATGATCGCAACAATATAGATGTATTCCATGGCCGTGCTTATATCCAAGATAAAAGTACTGTTTTAGTATTTAGTGATGACGGTTTAACAGAGTCAATTATTTGCAAGCAAATTGTAATCGCAACAGGTAGTCGCCCATATCATCCACAAGGGCTCGACTTTGAGCATCCTCGTGTGTTTGATTCGGATAAAATTTTAGATCTAGATTATTCAGTACATAAAGTCATTATTTATGGTGCAGGCGTGATTGGCTGTGAATATGCTTCAATCTTTATTGGATTGGGCCTGAAAGTTGATCTGATTAATACTCAGCCGAAACTATTAAGTTATTTAGATGATGAAATCTCAGATGCTTTGTCTTATCACTTACGTGAACAAGGCGTGCTGATTCGCCACAATGAGCAAATCGATCACCTTGAAACAGGTGATGATCACGTTGTGCTCTATATGCAAAGTGGTAAGAAAATTAAGGCAGATGCGATTTTATGGTGTAATGGTCGTTCAGGAAATACTGATGGTTTAGGTCTTGAAAATGTAGGCATTACACCGAACAGCCGTGGTCAGCTCACCGTAAATGAACAGTATCAAACTGAAGTTGACAATATTTACGCAGCCGGTGATGTGATTGGCTGGCCATCATTGGCTTCTGCTGCCTATGACCAAGGTCGTTGTGCTGGTACCAATATGAGTAGTGGCGAGAAAAATGTTAAGCCAGTAACTGATATTCCTACAGGGATTTATACTATTCCTGAAATTTCATCAATTGGTAAGACTGAGCAACAATTGACTGAAGAAAAAATTCCCTATGAAGTTGGACAATCTTCTTTCCGTCATTTAGCTCGTGCCCAAATTACTGGTGATACAGTTGGGGAATTAAAGATTTTATTCCACCGTGATACCTTAGAAATTTTGGGGATTCACTGCTTTGGTAATAACGCTGCTGAGATTATTCATATTGGTCAAGCAGTAATGAAGAGTCCTAAAAACTCAATCATGTACTTTGTTGAAACAACATTTAACTACCCAACCATGGCAGAGGCTTATCGTGTAGCCACTTTAAATGGTATGAATCGTCTATTTTAATTGAGTTCAAACTGTATAATCACATATTGATTTAACAGTTTACCGTTTCACAAGTGGCCTGTATTTTAATCTCACATCGTTGTGTAGAAAGAAATACAGGCTATTTTTATTGCTCGATTAATAGACTTTTTAAAAAATAAAGTCTTAGGTCAGAATACTCACTTCACAGCTGAGTAAAAGCGATTAAAAACGATAGCCAATCCCCATATACGTGATGATTGGATCAATATCAAGTTTGGTGGATGAGCGAATTAAACTCTGACCAGTATTATTATCTGTCACGGTCAGTTTGATATCGGTATTCATTTTGGCGTAGGAAACAGAACCGACGGCATACCAATTTTCATTGAAGTCATAGGTTGCACCTAAGGTTACAATAGGGGCAAAAGCATCATCGGCTTCAACTTTGACTCTAGGATCAGCAGAAGAGATTTTATTATCAAGTGCTGCACCTGCTTGATTGTCTAAAATATTCTGAATACGGTGGCCAGCAGAAATGAGATCTGCTTCTATGCCTGAGTTTAATTTTACTTTGTCAAAATAACCATAAATTACCCCTGCACCGACATAAGGACGAAATTTATTTACTCCAGATTTACCAAACTGATAATGGATTTCTGCTGCGGGTAACCAAGCTCGTGCTGTAGCGGCAGTACTTCCTTGAGTTAAGTTGGTAATCGGGATTTGAGTATCTAGTGGAATATCGCCAATGCCGTCAATAAGTCCATTTGCGATATTATTAATTAATCCTGGTGGAAGTTCACCTTTAGGCCGTGCAATACCTGAAAGTGGTGCAGATATTTGACCCTTGCCTTGAATATCAACATCAGGTGGAATTCCAGCTTTGACTTCAACGGACCAATTATCCGTAAAATAATAATTAAACATGAGTCCAAGAGTATCTACCGAATCAGCTTCTAAACCGGTATCGGGACTGGTCCAGTTTTCTAGGCTGTTAATATCGACGGAGCCACTCATGTTGCCTGTAAGAGTGCCATCTTTAATTAATCCAAATGTTTCGCCTAATTTGACTACATCCATTAATTTCTTTTTAGCAGCATCGCCTTCTTCAGTTTGTGCAATACTTGAATTTACTGAGTCTACTTTTACATCACCAACTTTATAACGACCATTTTTAGCGGCAGTAGTATTATTGATTGGGTTTGCACTACCTTGAGGGGCTGCATGTAACCAGCCCGCAGAGACAGAAAAACGTTTAAAGCCATCACCATCTTTAAAACTAAAATAAGGTGATGCACTATGTGCTAATACAGGTAGGGTGTTGATTGATAATAATACGCCGTAAATGACTTTTCTCATTTTTATGACTCCATGTCTGACTTATCTGTGAACTTTATTAAAAGTCTCACTGTTTTTAACCTGACTTAATTCCCTAATCCTTAAAACAGCAGATGTAATACTGGTTTTAAGTTAAGTCATGGTGAATATTGGATGTAAATATTCAAAGTTCTTTCAGCATAGGTTAAAAATCTTTTCACGGATCATGAATAATGTAGTTTGTTTTTTTTAATTGTGTACTTATTATGTTTAATAACTGGTAAAAAAAATCAAACACGGTGTAAGTTTGAAAGAGGTGTGTGTTTGAATATGATTTTGAGAAGAGGATAGATAATTAAGTCATTTTAAAAGCTGTGCTCAAATTAATGAGCACAAAAAGCTTGGTTGAAATAGATGAATAAATCAGGTGTGGTGAGCCAAAGCGACAAGGCAAGTAGCAATAATCCACCAAGGCTCAGGAATAATATAATTTTGGATATCCGTGTAGAGTTAATCATGGATGACAGTTTCCTCTGTGACGAATGAATGCATAAAAACAGCAAAGAAGCTTAAAACAATTGATATTACCCAAATATAGTTATAGTTTCCCATTAAATCATGATTGAGGCCACCTAACCAACCACCAAAGAATGAACCGATTTGATGAGTGAAGAATACCAATCCACTGAGCATAGTTAAATATTTAACACCGAACATTTGTGCGACGATTCCATTGGTCAGTGGAACTGTAGACAGCCAGAGCAAACCCATGATAATGCCAAAGGTATAAATCGTAAATAAACTTAGCGGAAGCGCAAGAAAGGCAATAATACTGAATCCTCGAATCGCATAAAGCCACATCAGTAATTTAGGTTTGGAATATTTATCACCCAGCCAACCAGCGGTATAAGTCCCTACAATATTAAATAGACCGATGAGTGCTAAGAATACAGTTCCTGTTGTTGCTGAAAAACCATGATCAATTAGATAACCCGGAAGATGTACGCCTAGAAATACCACTTGAAAGCCGCAGACTAAAAAGCCCATTGCTAAAAACCAAAAAGGTTTATGTTGTTTAACTCGATGCAATACTTGTTTAAAGCTAAGCGCAGGTGCTGATACAGCATGACCTGATTTCGTTTGGTAAATTGGGGCTTTTAATAACCACGCTAAAGGTAATACTAGAGCAACTAATATTGCACTGATCATTAATGATGCTGACCAACCAAAATGTTTTAAAAATAATAAAGTGGTGGGTAGCATAATAAATTGGCCAAATGAACCTGCTGCACTGGCAATCCCCATTGCCATACCGCGTTTTTCAGGTGGAACAGCTCGACCTACAGCAGAAAGTAATACTGAAAATGATGTAGCAGACAAAGCTAAGCCAATAATTAATCCCGCACTTAAATTGAGTAAGGCGCTGGTTGAACTCATCGCCATGAGTAATAGTCCAATACAATACAAAACCCCGCCGACAGCAACAACAATTTTACTGCCATACTTATCAGCAAAAGCACCTGTAATTGGCTGAACCGCGCCCCATATTAAGTTTTGCATTGCAATCGCTAAACTAAATACTTGATGCCCCCAACCAAATTCGTGGCTCATCGGGACCAAGTAAAGGCCAAAAGCATGACGAATTCCTAATGAAAGTGCCAAGATCAAGGCACTACCAATAAGCATATAGATCATTGGTTGGGTAAACGAACGAGTTGTAGACATAATCAATCCATTGATAAATGAGCAGAATCATTGTAAATCGAACTGGATTGGATAGCGACAGGAAATATTCACTTATCAATAGGATAAGTTAATATTTTGATGTTTTTAAAAGAGTTGAAAAGTTAAGGTGTTGATGATTTTATCAACACCTTGCTGTATCTAGAATCTATATCCCATTCCTACATAAGTAATAATGGGGTCAATATCAACTTTTGTTTTTGATCGAATTAATTGATTGCCTGTGTTGCCATCTGTTACGGTTATTTTTGCTTCAGTGTTCATCTGAGAGTAAGAGATAGAACCTACTGCATACCATTTATCTGTAAAATCATAAGTTGCTCCAACAGTGACTATGGGGGCATAGGCTTGAGTCGCTTTAACTTTGACCAATGGTGATGCTGATGAGATTTTTCCATCCAATCCAGCACCTGCTTTATTGTCTAAAATGTTTTGTATACGATGTGCCGCGAGGATTAAATCAGATTCAATTCCTGAGTTAAGTTTAACTTTGTCAAAATATCCGTATAAAAGCCCAGCACCCACATAAGGACGAAATTTATTTACACCTGATTGACCAAATTGATAGTGTAATTCAAATGCAGGTAACCAAGCTCGTACCGAAGCTGTTTTAGAACCTTGACTAAGATCAGTCACATGGATGTCCTGATGTAAGTCAATGCTACCACCGAGTGGGATATCTGCAGAAAAAACAGAGAGCGATGGTTTATTGCTACCACGTAGTGGAGCATATACAGTGCCTTTGCCATTTAAATCTACAGTTGGTGGTATGCCTGCTTTAATCTCAACAGACCAATGATCGTTGAGATAATAATTCATCATGATTCCCAGTGTATCTGCAGTATTTGCTTCCAATCCAGTATTTGCCGATTGCCAACTGGATAGGCCATTGATGTTGGCTGTTCCTGACAGAGCGGCAGGCAGGTCTTGTCCTGGGAAAATTGAAATTGTTCCATAGATAAATGGATTTGAATCTTTGACAGCAGCGTCTAGTACAGCACTTTTACTGACTTCCCCGACTTTAGATTGGGTGCCTTCTGCAACTGCTGTTTGGTTGTTAAATGGATTGCCTGAACCCTGTGGCATGGCATGTAACCAACCTGCTGAAATTGAGAAGCGCTTAAAATTTTTATTTTGCTGTTTTGGAGCTTGTGCATAACTGATGACGGGGAGACTAAGTACACAAAGGGCAATCATATTAATTTTGAATTTCATTGCATATTATTCCTTATGCTTTTATTGATTTTTATTGGTGTTTTTTATTTAATTGCTTGTTTTTATTGTAAAATATTTGCTCTTTTTGTCAGAGCTTTTGTACAGTGTTGAACATGCGGTTGAACACCAACTCTTGCATTATTATTCATTTTTTTTAGATAAATTAAGCAATAGATTGATACGGACTTTGTGAAATTAAATATTTTTATATAATCAATTGTGAAAAGAATCGATTAATTGATGATGTTCTGTTGTTTTTATAGTTTTATTGTTTGGAAGTTCGATCAGCACTTTGTTGTAGCATGGTCAATATCAGATAACCTGAGTCATCTGATATTGAATATTTAAAATTATTTGATAAAGCGCGATAGATCTTCGTCTGGACGTGCAGTGAGAATTTCTACGCCATTCGCTGTCACCACCAGTGTATGTTCATACTGAGCAGAAAGTTTATGGTCTTTGGTGACTACAGTCCATTTGTCACCCATTAGGCGAGTTTGCCATACACCAGCATTGACCATAGGTTCGATGGTAAATGTCATGCCTTCTTCTAAAATCATGCCACTATTTGATTGGCCATAATGTAGAACTTGTGGCTCATCATGGAAAACAGTGCCAATACCATGACCACAATACTCACGGACTACACTGAATCGCTCTGATTCAACGTATTTTTGAATAGCATGGCCAATATCACCAATAGTTGAACCGGGTTTAACCGTGGCAATACCACGATACATGGCTTCTTGTGCAACCGTACATAAACGGTTCGCCAGTACTGAACCTTCACCAATGACATACATCATATTGGTATCGCCATGGTAACCATCTTTAATTACAGTGACATCGATATTGAGGATATCACCATTTTTTAAGATCTTAGCTTCTGATGGAATACCATGACAAACGACATGGTTCACCGAAGTGCAAATGGTATGTTGAAATGCTGGACGACCTGGGGCAGCGCCATAGCCTAAGCATGCAGGGATGGCATCTTGTACATTAACAATATAGTCATGACAAATGCGATCAAGTTCGAGTGTGCTAACACCTGCTTTGACGTGCGGTTTGATCATATCCAGAATCTCAGCAGCCAGTCGTCCCGCGATGCGCATTTTTTCAATTTCATCTTGGGTTTTAATTAAACGACGTGGAGCTTGATAAGTACTGTTCATGATCTTCAAAAACTTTTGGAAATTTGTATGTGACTATGGTATAAATAGCCGCCCAATTTATCAAATGCTTTTCAAGATTAAATTTCTTGCAGAGAAAACGTTAAATTCGGAAAATCCGCACATATGTCGACACATTGCTCTGGGTGCCTGTAAAGGTGGAGGATGAGGACATATGGAGGCCTAACCCAAACATTAAGGTAAAGAAAATGGCAGATTACAACGTAAGTATGCGCGACCTTCTTCAAGCAGGCGCGCACTTTGGTCACCAAACTCGCTTCTGGAACCCAAAAATGCGCCAATATATTTTTGGTGCACGTAACAAAATTCATATCATTAACCTTGAGCACACTGTTCCTGCGTTAAATGATGCTTTGAACTTTGTTAACAACTTGGCAAGCAAAAAGAATAAAGTTTTATTCGTTGGTACTAAGCGTGCTGCTTCTAACATCATCCGTGAACAAGCTCAACGTGCTGGTCAGCCTTATGTTGATCACCGCTGGTTAGGTGGTATGTTGACGAACTGGAAAACACTTCGCCAATCTATCAACCGTTTAAAAGACCTTCAAACTCAATCTACTGACGGTACTTTTGCTAAGCTTACTAAGCGTGAAGCATTAGAACGTACTCGTGAGATGGACAAACTTGAGCGTGGTTTAGGCGGCGTTAAAAACATGGGTGGTTTACCTGACGCATTATTCGTGATCGATGTTGACCACGAAGCAATCGCAATTAAAGAAGCGAAAAATCTTGGTATTCCAGTTATTGGTATCGTTGATACTAACTCGAATCCAGATGACGTAGATTATGTTATTCCTGGTAATGACGATGCGATTCGTGCAGTAACTTTGTATGCTTCTTCTATGGCTGATGCGATTATTGCTGGTAAAGAATATGCTCAGACTCAAGCTAATGCGCAAGCAAAAGGCGACGAAGCTGCTAAAGAAGCTCCAGAGGCTTAATGCGTCTTTGACGTATCTTTGTCATTATTCATCGATATGATAATGATAAAATTGAGCGTCGATTGAGCAATAACGGCCCAGGGTTACACTTCGGGCCGTTTTTGTTGAACAGATTGATTTTCTACCGTATTTAGGAGAATAACATGACTGCAATTACTGCAAGCATGGTAAAAGAATTACGTGATCGTACTGGTCTAGCAATGATGGAATGCAAAAAAGCATTAACAGAAGCTGGCGGTGATATTGAACTTGCGATTGATAACTTGCGTAAATCAGGTCAAGCAAAAGCTGCTAAAAAAGCAGGCAACATTGCTGCTGATGGCGCGATCACTATCGTTCAAGACGGTAACAAAGCAATTTTGGTTGAAGTAAACTGCCAAACTGACTTTGTTGCAAAAGACGAAAACTTTGCAAACTTCTCTAATAAAGTTGCTGCTGCTGCGTTGGCTGCAAACGAAATTGATGCTGCTAAAATTGCTGAACTTAAATTAGAAGATGGCAGCACTGTTGAAGAAGCGCGTATTGCTCTTGTTCAAAAAATCGGTGAAAACATCCAAGTACGTCGTGCAAAAATCGTAGAAGCTGATAACTTGGCAATCTACAAGCACGGTCTACGTATCGGTGTTGTTGTTGCTTATGCTGGTGATGCAGAAACTGGTAAAGGTGTTGCAATGCACGTTGCTGCATTCAACCCAATCGCGGTTACTGCTGAAAAAGTTCCTGCTGATCTTATCGCTAAAGAGAAAGAGATCGCTGAAGCTAAAGCAATCGAATCTGGTAAACCAGCAAATATCGTTGAAAAAATGGTTACTGGTTCTGTTGAGAAATATCTCAACGAAGTTGTTCTTGAGCGTCAAATGTACGTAATTGACAACGAGAAAAAAGTTGCTGACGCACTTAAAGCAGCGGGTACAACTGTAGCTGACTTCGTTCGTTTCGAAGTTGGTGAAGGTATTGAGAAAAAAGCAGAAATGAGCTTCGCTGAAGAAGTTGCTGCTGCTCAAGCTGCTGCGCAATAATTAAATTGTACAAAAAAAGCCTCATTTGAGGCTTTTTTTGTTTTTAGCTGATTGGGTTAGTTATATTTTAAATCATTAAGGATGAGGTGATTTGACCACATGGGTAGGTTCTTGTTTAGTTTCATCTTTAGCAAGAAAAATTACACCCAGAAGAATAAATCCAGCACCGAACGCTTTGGCTAAAGTCATCGGTTCATGGAAAATCCAAATCGATAAGATGCTAATGGTGATAAGTTCCATATGGGCAGCAGCAAAGGCTGGACCAATTGGCGCGTGCTTGAGTAAGGTCATCCAAGTAAAAAATGCACCAATGTAGCCTATAAATGCACCGTAGACCCAAGGGTGACTAAATACACGAATTAGCCACTCTAAATCCATGGTCATAGGCATGGCATGAATTGAAGCAAATTTAAAACTAATTTGAGTTAAGGTGTCAAAAGCTGTAAGAATCAGAAAGCCAATAATATAAAATGTTCTCATGAGCCACCTAGACCAACAATAGTCACACCAATCGTAATTAAAACCACCCCAATGAGACGGTTGCGTGTAAGTTTTTCATTAAAAAATAATCGACCTGCAATCATAATGACAACAATATTGATGCTGCCTAGCATGACACCTTCTGATAATGGTACTAAAGATAAAAAGGCCAGCCAAATAACAAACTCAAAAATATAGCAAAAGATACCTGCCCATAACCAAGGTTGTCTAAGTAGCATTTGCCAATAGTTAAAGCCATCACTTTCTTTATGTTTTGCAGCAGCAGCTTTAAATGCTAATTGGCCAACTGTATCGACTAAAATAGTTAGGAACCAGACAAAAAATACTAGTGAACTCATATTCAGTCCTTATGTGACATACGCAGGATCTTGCGTTTTAGCTTCGGCTGATTGAGATTGATTTAAGGCATATTGTGCCACGAAATCTAAACTTTCTTGAATGACTTGTTTGCGGTCATTGTCGATTGTAATCATATGGTAGCTGTTATATAGCCAGACTAAATGTTTCGGTCCTGCTACATGGTCATAAACGATTTGGCTATTTTTTCGGCTAGCAACATCATCCTCGTAGGCATGCAGACAAAGACAAGGTGCATGAATTTTACCTAAGTCCTTTTTAACTCGGCGTGATAGGCGTTGCAGTTGGTAAAGTGAATGCCATGGATTGCCTGGTAAGCCAGCCTCAGAGCTATCTTCATTTTGCATTGAATGTACAATGCGTGCTCTAAGTGCTTCATTTTGAATACCAAAAGGCTCAGCTTCATCAAAGGTACGTTGTGAAAATAGTCTAAAATGATAGATTGGGGGGAGAACCCATGGACCAATAAATTGAGACCACCGTGGAATACTCCATCCATCGTATTTAAATGTTGGGCTATAGCAGATCACACCAGAAACAGGAAAGCGTGATGCATATTCAAGTGCTAAGAGTGCGCCCATAGATAAGCCAGCAACAAATATTTCATCAACATGTTGCAATAATTGGTTTGCTGCTTGATATACAGTTGAAAACCAATCTTCCCAACGCGTTGCAATGAGGTCATTGATATCACCACAGTGTCCAGCAAGTTGTACACCATGTACAGTGTATCCAGCTTGATGAAAGGAACGTGCAATACCACGCATTTCATTTGGTGTGCCGGTGAGTCCATGAATCAATAATATCCCAGTACGTTTGCCTGGTAGAAAAAACGAATGATCACTCATTAACTATTTACCCAAAGTTTGGTTGCATCAAAGACTTGAGATGGACTATTTAAAATTGCTAAGAGTGGTTCAAGCAATTGAGAAAAGTCTTCAAAAGGATGATGTTGGATATTTTTATTTACACAATGATCGATTAAGCTTTTTTTAGCAAAAACATAATCTGCTTGCTCTGCTAGACAAAAATCTGAACGTCCATCACCAATTAAAATAATTTTTTCATGATGATTTTGTTGAGCAACCTTACATTTGCAAGTACCACTTTGAGTATTACAAGCAATATCACTATAGGGGAAACTGAGTTCCCAACGAGTGTTGGTTGGGTGAGCCAAATGATTGGCAATAATAGGTAGGTGATCTAATTGATTTTTTTTAAGAATATGTTGAATAACGAAGTCGAGTCCGTCACTGACGATACTTAGTTTAACTTGTTGTTTTTCTAATAAATGAACTAGTGCGACAAAATTCGAATCAATTTTAATTTGATCTAAACAGTGGAGTAGTTGTTGTTCTGTCATGTCTAGCAAAGCAATTTGTTGTTGCATGCATTGCTTAGAACCAATTAGACCTTGTTCCCATTGTTGCTCAATTTTCTCCCAGTCAGGATGTGCAAATTGATTGAGCAGTGTATCGGTGGTATCTTTTAGGCTGATTGTACCGTCAAAATCACAAATAACGTGCCAAACAATATTTGAAATGGAATTTTGTTGAAAAAACGTCATGAAAATATCACCACAATAAAACCTGTGAAAGATTGAATGCTTTAAACTTATGTGAAATAAACGGTTGTTCAAGGTGTTGTTAGCATTGGCTCTAGGGCACAGGTATCTTTAAACACGTTGAGATCCATTGTTGGGTCAAAATCAACTTTGGGGCAGTATTGTACCAACTGCAAGTTCAGTATAGAAACATTTATTAAAATAAAATTAAAATTTGGCCTAATTTAACATTTTAGTGTAGTGAATTGAAAACAACCTGCCAGAAAATTGTAGTCTTTGTCGTGTTTAATTATTCAACTTATTATTGTTTCATTCTTTATTTTTTATATGACGAAATCAATTTGTGCTAACAATAAAGGCAATTTATTTCAGAAATGTGAATTGGTTGAAAAAGTCTTGATTTTTTTTACTCAAAAACTGACAAGAGTATAAAAAATACCACCCCATGCAATCACAAGAATCGAGGAATTTTTTATTTTTGCTGCTTGCTTATAGGGTGAATTATAAACACTGAATATGTTATGGTTGGGCATTAATTTTGGGATCACGAAAATGTGATCGTTCACTGCCGATAAAACAAGGCTGGATCTTAGATGAGTTTAATGAATTGATGAAGTGGCCTCTCAGAAGTTCCTTATTGTGTTTGGTTTTACTTAGTGTGCATAGTTATGCTGATACAGAACCAGCAGAGCTCAGTGTCGGATTAAACCTTTCCCTTGATTTTCAAAGCTATAAAGGCAGGGAAATGGAAACCAGTGTCTTGCCAACAGCATTTTATGATGGCGACCTTTTATATGCAGAGGGTGATCAAGCGGGGCTAAATTTATATCGTGATACTAAGAATAAGCTTAGACTTTATGCTTATTATGATGGAACCATGTACCATCCTAGCGGATCTTTGAGTCAGTTAGATGAACGACAATGGTCTGTCTTAGTCGGCACAAGTTATATGTATACCTCTGATTATGGGGCATTTAAGTTAAGTGCTGCACAAGATATTCTTTCAAGAAGCCGCGGTGCGATTGCGAATTTGTCATATATAGCAGCGTGGGAAACTGGATCTTGGACCTTGTATCCTGAACTTGGTCTTCAATGGAACAGCTCTAAATATAATCAATATTATTTTGGAGTAAGTTCAGAAGAGTCTAAGCGCAGTGGAATTAAGAGCTATCAACTTGATTCTGGTGTGTATCCCTATGCAGGTTTGGCTGTTGATTATGAGTTAAACAAGCATTGGAATATTTATACAACCTATAAAGTGAATTATTTATCTGATGATCAGTATCAGAGTCCCATGACTAAAAAGCGTGTGGAATTTGAGCCTGGGTTTGGTGTTAATTATACTTTTTAAGCTGTAAGTTTTTAAAAAAACATGCTGTTAGATAAATCATACAGAGGACGGTTTTATAATTTAATCAATGGATTAAATTATTTTTTATAAAGTGGTTTATAGCTCTACAGGAAACTCCTATGACAATTAATGAAGCTCAGCTATTACAAGATGAAGCGCTATATTGTTCTCATGGCGACACAGTACATTATGTGAATCCGCCTAAAATTTTTACAAATTGTCAGGGAAGTTATCTCTACGATGATCAAGATATTGCGTATCTAGATCTTCAAATGTGGTATTCGGCTGTCAACTTT
>NZ_BBRX01000041.1 GCF_000829675.1 Acinetobacter rudis | reverse complement strand
GCGTATGAAAGTTCTTACTCTGCCAGGGCAACTCAAAGGCACCACATTAATTTTGGCTGCTTTTGTATTGGCTTTGGCAAACTTTATGGTGGTGCTCGATATGACCATCGCCAACGTTTCAGTACCTCATATTACTGGAAGTTTGGCTGTATCAAGTTCTCAAGGGACTTGGGTGATTACCTCATATGCAGTTGCTGAGGCGATTTGTGTACCCTTAACAGGTTGGCTCGCAGGGCGCTTCGGTGCTGTACGAATTTTTATTGTGAGTCTTATTGGATTTACAACTTTTTCAATTTTATGTGGTTTGTCGAATAGTTTAGCAATGCTTGTCATTTGCCGAATTGGGCAGGGTATTTTTGGTGGTCCAATCATGCCTTTGTCACAAACCCTGCTGATGCGTATTTTCCCGCCAGAAAAACAATCTCAAGCCATGGGCATGTGGGCCATGACTACGGTGGTTGGACCTATTTTAGGGCCTATTTTGGGTGGTTCAATTAGTGATAATTGGTCTTGGCATTGGATTTTCTTTATCAATATTCCAGTCGGAGTGTTGTGTGCATTTGGTGCCTATAAGTTATTACGCGGTATTGAAACACCAACAGCGAAAATCAAAATTGACGCAGTTGGTTTAGCCCTACTGGTGATTTGGATTGGTGCACTGCAGTTAATGTTGGATTTAGGTCATGAATATGACTGGTTCAATAGTGGCATTATTATTGGTTTAGCCATTACAACTGTTCTGGGTTTCATTGTCTTTATGATTTGGGAGTTAACGGATCAGCATCCTGTGGTCAATGTGAGGATTTTTCGTTATCGAGGATTTTCAATTGCAACACTGTCTTTGGCTTTTGCCTTTGCCGCCTTCTTTGGCAGTATTGTATTAATACCGCAGTGGTTGCAGTTTAATATGGGGTATACCGCAACTTGGGCTGGCTATCTTACAGCAACTATGGGCTTTGGTAGTTTAACTATGTCGCCTATTGTTGCGAAAATGGCCACGAAATACGATCAACGAGCCTTAGCATGTTTTGGTTTAATTGTACTGGGACTGGTTACACTCATGCGGGCATTTTGGTCAAATCAAGCAGATTTTATGGCCTTAGCATTACCGCAGATTATCCAAGGTTTTGCAGTGCCGTTTTTCTTTATTCCTTTGTCAAATCTGGCATTAGGAGCAGTCCGCCAAGATGAAATGGCATCTGCGGCAGGGTTGATGAACTTTGTTCGGACCATGGCAGGGGCAATTGGTGCTTCTGCGGCGGTGACCCTCTGGGATGATTTTGCTAAATCTTCACGCAGTGATATGGTGGGGACGTTAAATACACAAGTCACTCAACAGAGTTTGATGCAGCATGGATTTAGTTCAGAAACGGCATTAGGAGTCATTTCTAGTTTGGTTGATAAAGAAGCATTAACTTTGTCTGTGAATCATGTGTTTTTCATTTTTGCGATGATTTTTATCTTTGCAGGACTGATTATCTGGCTCTGTCCAAAACCTAAAAATAGTGTAGGTATGGGGCAAGCACATTAGAGTTTTGTGACTTAACCAATAGTATTCAATTAAAACCTTGAGCAAAAAACCAGTCTAAGTACTGGTTTTTTCATTTTTGTTGATGTGTTTTGGATAAGCTCTAAAAGCGTTTCTCTCTATTTATAAATAACTTAAATCGGATTTATCATGAATTTTTATATAAAATATAATGAAAATGATTATCATTATGATTGTAATTAAGTATTAAAAGTGTATGATTTGTGCCAATTTGTAAATTTCATATAGAACAGGACGAGCAGATATGTTGCGGTCATATCAACCATTAGCTTTACAACTGACCCATTTTAAGAAGAACCCATACCACAAAATAATCAGAAGTATGATTTACTTATCTGTCTTTATGGGAGCAACGCAATCAACTGCATGGGCAGAAGAGCTGAGTGATGATGCGGTTGTATTACCCGTGATCGAAATGGAAGCGCAGCATAAACAAAAGGCTTTAAAAGAGGGAAACATGGATATCCCTCGTACAGAAGATGATGTGCAGCCCTATACTGTCATTACCGCTGAAAAAATTAAAAATACTGGTGCAAGTAACGTAAGTGATTTGATTACCAAGCTTTTGCCTCAAGCAACTTCAACACCTAATATTTCAGGTTCAGGTTTCTCAGGGACAACAAGCCAAATTAATTTACGTGGTTTGGGTACAAATCATACTTTGATTTTAATCAATGGCCGTCGTACTGCAGGTATGGGAAATCGTGGCGATGCAGAAGGTAACGACCAACCTAACTTAAATAACATTCCACTCGAAGCAATTGAACGTATTGAAGTATTACCTACCTCAGCATCAGCGATTTATGGATCAGGTGCGATTGGTGGGGTGATTAACGTGGTGCTCAAGCGTGATTATGTCGGCACAGATGTCAGCGTGCGATATGAAAATACCACAGACAATAATCAACCTGTGAAATCGGTAAATCTCGTTACAGGATTTGCACTTGAAGATGGCCGTACTCAGGTGCTCTTCACTGCATCGAAACGTGATCAGGATGAGTTAACGCACTTTGACAAAAACTGGCGCAATATGGGGCGTGCTCTTCAACTTCAAAATAACCCTGATTCAATCCATAATGCTTCTAGTCCACCTGCGGGTCATTTGGTGAATTTACGTATAAAAAATGCCGATGGTTCTTATACTGCAGCACATATCCCTAAAGGTTGGGATGGTGACCCGAATAAACTTGGTAAAGGCTATGCATTAGGTCTTTCCGATCAAATGGGGGCATGGTCAGGCAATAGCCCAGTTGCATTAGAAACAAAAACAGAATCGTACAGTTTAGCAATTAATCGTAATTTTACTGATCGGTTAAATGTGTACTTAGAGGGGGCCTATGACAAAGAAGAAGGCAAACATTTAACTACGCCACATGGTTATGGTGTGGTGACTTATAAGGCGAATAATCCAGCAAATCCATTCGGTAAAGACGTACAGGTCAACTATCCTGTGAATTGGTCAGATCTGGGTGAGAAGGCATATAGACTCACTGAGAATGAATCTAAACGCATCGCCACAGGGTTCACCTTTGATTTAACTCCTGACTTTACAGTTTCTGCGGACTATTCTTGGAGTCAAGCCGATATTTTAGTGAACTACCCGCGCCGAGGAAGTAAAAATCCAGGAGCAATCGCGTGGGGCAAAGATCTTGATGCAGGTTTAATCGATTTAATCAAAGATACCACCACTGAGGGTACTGATGTCATTTCGAAATATTGGAGTTATCCAAAAACACAAACCCGATCTACAGTCAATAATTTTGCACTACGCGGTGCTGGATCGGTTTATACGTGGTATGCCGGTGATATCAGTATGGCAAGTGGTTTAGAGTATAGTAAAACTGAAACTGAAGGCTTTGCAGATTATCAGCATGTCGATAATCCTTGGCAGAAACCGATTGAACGTAACATGGAAACTAAAAGTGCTTATTTAGAGTTAAGCATTCCATTTATATCACCAGAGATGAATTTACCTTGGGCGAAAATGTTCGACGTTCAAGTCGCTGGACGTTATGAAGAGTTTAATATTGACTCAAGCACTCCCCAATATATTCAGGATAAGCTCACTGGTTATAACTCAGTGTTAACCGGATATGACATACAACCCAAAACCAAGTTTGATGCGATCAGTCCAACTATAGGTTTTAGATTTGCACCGAATGATCAGATATTATTGCGTGCTTCATATAGTGAAGGATTTATTGCACCTGAAATAAATAAATTGGCTCTTCCTGTGAGTAGTGATGTGCACAACGCTACTTTAATAGATCCCAAAACAGGTAAAGAGGTGACCGGTTATACTTCGATTAGTGGTGGTAATCCATCGCTTACCCCTGAAGCTTCTAAGAGCTATAATCTGGGGGTGGTATTTACGCCAACTATTGTGCCAGACCTTCGACTGTCTGTAGATTATTTCCGTATTGAAAAAGATAATAATATCACTGCGCCGACTGCTGAGTATGTGTTACAAAACGAAGCTCAGTTCCCAGAGCGTGTAATCCGTAATGACAAAGGCGAAGTTGATACGATTAATACTCAACCCTTTAATGCCTTAGGTTTAAAGACCAGTGGTATAGATACTGCATTAAGTTATAGTTTTGATAGTCTGTTAGGTGCTTCAAATCTTAACTTGGGTTATACCTATGTAGATGAGTTTACACAGCAAGCCAGTTTAGTGGGTGGGTGGCATAGTCAGCTTAATGGCAGTGCTTCAGGTAATCCAGTTCGACATCGTGCCAATGCATCTTTTACCTTTAAGCCGAATGATACTTGGACCTTTGGATGGGGCGCACAATATTATAGTGGCTATAATATTAGCAATGCAGTGGCAATATTAAATCAGACTGGTGTTGCATCAGAAAGTTTAAAAATTGATGGTGAAGTTTTCCATGATATTTTTGCACGTGCTCGCATAAAAGTACCTGGTGTAAAACAAATCAATAGTGCTGAACTTGGCTTTGGAATTAATAACTTATTCGACACATATACTTTAGATATGTCTGGGACAAACTATATTAGTCGCTACAGTAATGCGATTGGTCGAAACTATTATTTAAATCTTAAGTTGTCATTCTAAGACTGTTATTCAAAATAAGATTTAATCTTTAAATTTTTTATATCTCATACTTAGCCAAACTTAATCATTTTAAGTTTGGCTTTTTTATTCATGTTTTAACCCAATGATCATTAATGAGAAAATTGATAAATAGCGTGAAAAAATTGAGCTGATTTTCGATCTGATTCGACTGATAAGTGAATAGACTTTGATAATAGTGTAGATCGATAATGCAGCAACAGCGATGTGATAGTTTTAAACTAAAAAAAATTATGATCCATTTAGGATTACTCGGAAGTGGGTTATTTGTGGCAACAACAACTATATATGCACAAACTCTGCCCATAAATGAAGAAATATCAGTAGATAAAAATCAAGCAACAGTTACATCAGAACTTGCTGATCGAGTGCAATTACCCACGATTACTTTGACTGCGACTCAAGATTCAACACGCACAGAAGGGACGCAAGCCTATACGACTCGAAAAGTCAGTACAGGAAAATTTGAGCAATCTTTAAGAGAGACGCCACAGTCTATATCCGTGATGACACGTCAGCAGTTAGATGATCAAAATATTTCTAATCTTAAAGAAGCAATGTCACAGGCAACAGGTGTGACTGTGACCACCAATGGCGCATTTGCAGAAACAGGCTATAACATTCGGGGCTATCGGGCAATTCAACAACAAGATGGATTATCTGTAGGTTCTGATGACTCTTATACACTTGCACCTGCCCGTGATATGGAAATGTATGATCGAGTGGAAATTCTGAGAGGCCCAGCAGGATTATTGGAAGGGAACGGCGACCCAAGTGGGATTATTAATATGATCCGTCGTCGTCCAACAGCCGAGGCTGAAGGTTTTGTGAACTTATCTTATGGTTCATGGAATAATAAACGGGTAAGTGTAGGAGCGAATAATCGTTTAAATGAAGCAGGCAGTGTACGCGGTCGAGTGATCTTAACGCACCAAGACAAAGACTTTTTCTATGATCATGCCAATGAAAATAGAAGTTCAGCATATGCAATTGTTGAGGCTGACCTGACAGATAAAACCATGCTGACCAGTTCGATAAATTATAGTCAGTCTGAGAGTGTGCCATTTTATGGTTGGCCGCCGCATGGGGGCGGTTTTAGTCGTAAAGATTATTTTGGTGCAGACTGGAACAAAACCAAAGTTCCCAATGCATTTGAAGGGCGTTTAGATTTAGAACATTCCTTTGAAAATGATTGGAAAGTAAAACTGTCTACGATCTATCTTAATCAAGATTTAAAAGCACAAATGGCGATTGCAACTACGCCAAATTTTGAGACACAAAAAACCAGTTATTATGGCTATAAAAAAGAGAGTGAGCAGAGTTTATATGGTGGGGAGCTCAGTGTATCTGGAAAGTTTAATTTACTTAACCAAGAGCATGATTTGATTTTAGGTGGAACATGGTCAAACAGTAATCATCAAGTAGGAACAGCCACAAGTTATGATAATCCCAATCGCCCCGATGACTGGAACTCTGGTGATCTTCGACATCCACTTGTACGGCCTGATGCCATTCCAGATCCGAATTTAGATAAAACTGAAAAACAGGTGGTTAAATCGAGTCTATATGGTGCATTAAAATATAAATTACATGATGATTTAATACTGACCATGGGTGGTCGTTTTAGTAATTATGAAGAGAAAAGTCGTGGAATTGGCAGTAACAACAGCAGTGATTGGGAGAAATCTGCTGCGAAAGTCACTATGGAATTTACCCCCTATGCTGGATTGGTATGGAATTTTTCAAAAGACCTGTCTT
Source organism: Acinetobacter rudis (assembly GCF_000829675.1). Taxonomy (GTDB): domain Bacteria; phylum Pseudomonadota; class Gammaproteobacteria; order Pseudomonadales; family Moraxellaceae; genus Acinetobacter; species Acinetobacter rudis. The sequence goes on along the minus strand of NZ_BBRX01000041.1, from coordinate 30,434 downwards.
GGTATGCGAGTTATACAGATATATTTAGTCCACAAACTGAACAAGACTGGCAAGGAAATACACTTAAGCCTAGAGTGGGCTGGCAAGTGGAAACAGGGATTAAAGGCGAATTTTATGATGGAAATCTACAGTCATCCCTTTCAATATTTAGATTGCGTGATCAAAATAAAGCAACTTTAGACCGTAACCCAGAACATTATCCAAATCGATATTGTGAGGGTGATGGAATTAATCCTGCTACTTTTGGTTGTTCTGTTGCGGGTGGAGAAAATCAAACTGAAGGTGTTGAACTTGAACTCGTCGGTAAGGTCACGGATCAGTGGAATGTGATGGCTAGTTATGTATTTACAGATGCACAAGTCCTTAAGACGAATTCTACTGCATGGTGGGACTATGCTGTAGGATCAAACTTTGCAGCCTATACGCCAAGACATGCCTTTAAATTATGGTCTACCTATAACTTTAATCGTGGTCTGAGTATTGGTGGTGGTTTAAATGCGCAATCGAGTTTAGAGGATTCAACTACAGGGCAACATAACCCAGGATTTACTGTGTTTAATGCTCACGTTGCTTACAAAGTTAATCCACAAATTGACCTCTCTTTAAATCTCAATAATCTATTTGATAAGTCCTACTTTGCAGGTATGGGGTATGCTGCAAATCGCTGGATGTATGGTGAGCCGCGTAACTACATGTTCACGCTGCGTGCGCGTTATTAAAAACTTTAAATAAAAAATTGCTGCTTTAGGTTACAGGAACTAGGCTTGTAATCTAAGCAGATTTAATATTTCATAAGTCAATATAAAATAAAATTTTATCAAAATAATAGCTGTAATTTTTTAGAGTTTTGACTTTTATTATAGTTAAATCAATCACTAAGACTATTATTACATTGATTTATTCACAATTTTTTGCTGGTTGCTTGAATATAATGGTGATGAAAAAAATCAATTCTTGCTGCAGCTTTTTGAAAATAATGGGCTTTTTTCACAATATCAGGTGCGGGGATGGTTATGGTCGATTGTGGTGATGATTCTGATACAGAGCGTGAAAGGGCTTATAAACAATATGACAAAGGTACTTGGTGTTTTCCCAGTGGTATTGCTTCTGGTGATCCAAGAGCTGATAGTGTTGTGCTTTGGACACGTATAGAAAGTAGCAATAGTCAGTATATGCAACAGGATATTGAGATATTGGTTGAAGTTTCTACTGTAGCTTTTGATGATCCGCTATTTACCCAAACAGATTTATTGCTCGCACATCCCATACAAGTCCAAGCTAAATATGGACATACTGTACATCATAAATTGCAAGGCCTTGTTCCAGAACAATATTATTGGTATCGCTTTATAGTGGGTGAAGAGATTTCAGTTCAAGGGCGTACTAAAACGGCACCTGAAGCATCTGCGACTACACCACTAAAATTTGCCTATTGATCTTGTCAAGATTGGGGAGTCAATCATTGGGGAGGGTATCAGGTTCTCGCATGTCCTGAATTTGATGATTTAGATTTCATTGTTCATTTGGGCGATTATATCTATGAGACAGCCAATGATCTGACTTTTCAATCAGGTTCAGTTGAAGTAGCGCATCAGCGTAATGCAATTGATGTGAATCGTTTAACAGGCATATCTTCAGATGGGACACGCTATGCAAATAGTTTAGAGGAGTATCGCTATCTATATTCGGTATATCGTAGTGATCCCCGCATACAAGCAGTCCATGCAAAATTTCCGATGATCGCAATATGGGATGATCATGAATTTACTGATGACGCATGGATGGATCATGAAACCTATAGTGATGAGAACCAACGACAACATGCGCGTCGCCGTGCAGCAAACCAAGCGTGGTTTGAATATATGCCTGTTTCTATGCAGGATGTAAGCTTTGAAAGCGATCATCTTCCGCATGATAACAATATCCGCATTTATCGTGAATTTGCCTTTGGTCAGGTGATGCAACTAATTATGACTGATGAGCGTTTATATCGTGCTGACCATACTGTTCCTGAGAAAAAAGGCACAGCTGCAATGATTGAATATTTTGATCGTATTGTTAGAGAGTTGTGTGATATTCAGCATCCAAATGGGCTTTATCAGTTTATTCATAAGGCGCGTGTATTGGGAATAATGAGTTTAGAAGGCGTATTCAACTCAGTGATTAATCATGGAAAAATCCCACACATTGGTACGATTGACGGTGTTGATTTAACCGTTGTTAAACCGATACTCGTCCAGATATTAAATATACTTTTTGATCGAGAATTTACATTAGAACAAACGATTACGGTTATTGATATCTTCAAACTATTCGCTTTGCTGGATGGACAGCTTTTAATGAGTGAAATCAAGAGCACTACAGGGATGACTGGACTGGGAGCTCGTTATGCTGCTTTAAAGGAGGTCTTACTTGCTTGTGAAAAAATGCGAGTGGAATCTTCTACTGCGATGTTAGGTATCACTCAAACTCAGTGGTGGAAATCCTCAATGACAGCTGCACAACAACGTGGAGCGGTTTGGAAGATCTGGGGCAATGAAGTTTCATTATTAAATATGCATGTTAAGGTGAATAGACTGCGCAATCAGGGGTTACAATTACCTGAAAGTTTAAATTTGCTGTCCAATGTCTTGATTGGTTTAATTAGTGCATTCAAATACTTAATGACCAATGATAGCATTCGTCAACAATTAAATTTCCCCCAAGATTATTTGAGTGATGGGTCTTCCTCTACAGCATCTGGTCAAGAGCTTATCGCATTTGCAGACTGTTGGGATGGTTATCCTGAAGCACGTCAAGATTTGCTTGAATACATTCAGCAAAATAATATTCAAAACGTAGTTGCGATTACAGGTGATTTACACACTTTTTTTGCTGGTAGTGTGCACGATCCTGAAACAGGTCAAGCAGTGATGTTGGATTTTGCCGGAGCAGGGATGAGTAGTCATTCTTTTGGTGGATTATTAGCGGGGAGGTTAAAACCCGAACATTTATCAAAAGGTCTGTTCTCTGGAATTGCACCACTGTTATTCGGTCGTGGTCAAGCCAGTGGCATATTGTATAAACTCTTGTCGCAGATAACTTCACGCAGTGATAAACAGAATGATGCGCGTGATTTATTTGCCCGTCTGTTAATACATTTTAGTGATGATATACAGTGGGCCGAAGGTGTTGCCAATGGTTTCTCTACCGTAAATATCGATATAGAAAAAATCCAAGTCACTTTTCATAATCTACGTGTAGAGCGCGATGCCACAGGACAAATTGAAGATCCCATGAATATTGATATGTGCAATCAACTTGATTACGCTTATGAGCGACGCAGTCAATTTACCATATACGCATCGGGTACCGATCAGGATAGGGTCCCCGACAATGCATCTGTTTGGCCTGCATGTCCTCAGCGTGTACAACAGTATGAAAATCCAGCTGTTGGCTCACAAGTCATCGAACAGTCTCAGCGTGTAAAACAGATGCATTACAGTACATCAGTAGAGTCCCGGTTAGGTCAAAAAATGCAGTATGGCGTAGAAAAATTCGTCGAAGAAAACCCATCTAATCCTTATGCGCAATTATTTTTAGCGGCAATTAAAAATAACTGAGCCAAGTTAATCATGTCATAGGCTGCATTTAATCGTACTCACTGTTACTGGTGTTAAAACTAAAAGCAGCGTTTTTACTTATAATTTACTTTTGATCATTGGGTTGAGGTAATTGGCTTTTGTGATTTAAATTAAACAGCACTAATATATATTGACGATTTTACTATTAGACTTCTAAAACTTAAGGGAATTCCTGTGCAAAAATATCTGCGTGCCACAATCATGGCTTTATCGGTGTCAGCACTACCTATTGTGGCTATGGCAAAACCAGTACAAGCTTTAGTTTATGAGAAAACTACGGTCAATGTAAAAAGTTTAGATTTTGATGAAATACTCAATCGTGTCTATCAAACAAAACCACTTGCTGTGCCTGCTGCATTACAAGAGATTTCCAAAGCACCCAAAGCAATTATTCAAGCAAGAAGTGAAGAGCAAAGAGAATATTTACTCAGTATGTTACCCGTAGTGACTTATAAGAATACTGCGGGTGAAACTCGGTACTTGGTCGTTGTACAAAAAAATAATTATTATGATGGCCAAATTATGAGCTGCCGTGCCTGTAGTCCCAATGCGGACATGTTTATTTTCAAGCAAATTGATAAGCGCTATTACCTCGTCAGTGCCACTTTTGATATGGAGGATTTACCCGGAGGTAATGGAGAGTTAAAACTTGATTTGACTCAGGTAAATAAAAATATGCAGCCCTTTGGTAAAGAACTGACAGGAAGTTATTTTGAGGCAGAGTTCTCTGGTGCAGGTGGACAGCGTTCCTCTGGTTGGTATGGATTATTACTTAGAGAACAAGAGCAGATTCAGTTAGTGTTTATTGGTGATGCTGGAGGAGATACCAGTAGTTTTTATGCTGACCGTCCAGAAATGGCATGGACTACGACTTCTACCTTAAAAGTTATGCCTAATGGTGCAGCGTATTATCCGATTCAAGTGACTTACCGCGGTATAGGAGGCAAGTTGAAAAAAGCAGAGATAAGTCATAAGAGCTTTGTATTTGATACTAAGAATAATGTCTTTGTCGAAGCCAAGCCAATCAAAAAATAGTCTAAGCCTGCCTTCTCCTTTTTAAGCAGAAGGCTAGGATGAATAGCTTAGCTCTTTTTACTTAAGATCACATGTGCCACTAGACCAAGGCAAATCCCCCAAAACACTGAGCTTAGACCGAGGAAATGTAGGCCTGATGCTGTCGCCAAAAACGTAATTAAGGCTGCATCACGATGTGCATCATCACGCATAGCAACGGCGATATTGGTCCCAATTGCTCCTAAAAGTGCAAGTCCAGCTAAGGCAGCTACCAGCTCTTTAGGTAATAAACTAAAAAGCATGACAATACTGCCTGCAAATAGTCCACCTAAGATATAGAACAGACCATTGGCAATACCTGCAATATAGCGTTTATCTTTAAGCTCATGTGCATCTTTACCCATACATAGCGCGGCAGTAATCGACGCTAAAACAATGGTAATTCCACCAACACAAGCCACAGCAAGAGAGGCAATACTGGTCACGCCAATAATAGGCTTAGCGGGCATGTCATAACCACTCAGTTTCATAATGGCCATGCCAGGCAAAAATTGTCCTGTTAAACTGACAATAATCAACGGTAAAGCGAGGTTTAACGTCGAGCTTAAAGTCCATTCAGGCATAATAAACTGAGGTATTGCTAGGCTAAATTGCACATCGACAGGATTCATCGTTCCCATGATTAAACTTAGCCCAATGCCACTAATCAAAACCCATACCATGGCATAACGTGGTGAAAAGCGCTTAGCCAATAAAAACACCACCAGCATACAAAATACCAGTAAAGGCATAGTATCTGTAGCAATAAAAAGTCCCAAACCAAATTGAAACAAGATGCCAGCCATCATACCTGCGGCAACATCTTGAGGAATCCATTTGAGTAATTTGTCAAAATAACCGCTAATGCCAATCAAAAAAATCACAACAGCAGTCGTGATGTAAGCAGCAACTGCTTCATTGAGTGACACGTCAGGAAATAAAGTGACAAGTAGAGCAGTACCTGGCGCAGACCAAGCTGTAATTACAGGGATTTTAAACTTAATGGATAAATACGTACCTGCAACTGCAGCACCAATGGAGATCCCCCAAATCCAAGAAATCATCATTTCTGTTGAAACTTGGGCTTGCTGCGCGGCTTGGAAGAAAATGATTAGAGGGCCAGAATAGGAAATGAGTACGGCCAGAAATCCAGCCACTGTGGCTGAAACTGACCAGTCTTCACGTAATTGTTGCAGTAGTTTAGACATATATGAAAGCCTCCTTGCTTACTGTCCATAATCCTAGGTTAGAGTGGGGATGGGTGATTAGCCCTGATCACCTCCACCCACAGGAACAACGGTTCCAGTAATATATGAAGATTCACTTGAGGCTAGAAATAAAATAGCATTGACCTGTTCTTGAATGCTGCCATAACGGCCCATCAAACTACGATCTAGGGTTTGGTCAACGACTTGTTGCATCCACACACGTTCATTTTCAGTTTGTTCAGCCGTATTTCTTGGCACTTTACGTGGTGGAGCTTCGGTGCCCCCTGTTGCAACAGCATTGACACGAATACCATCTTTGGCATGTTCAAAGGCCAGTGATGCAGTTAAAGCATTGACGCCACCTTTGGCAGCCGAATATGGAATTCGGTTAATACCACGTGTTGCTATAGATGAAACATTCACAATCGTGCCTGATTGATTTTTCAACATTTCAGGGAGCACTGCGCGGCAGCACCACAGGGTGGGAAAGAGTGAGCGGTTGATTTCTTTGATAATTTCTTCTTCAGCAAAAGCATCAAAAGGTTTCATCCAAATCGCACCACCAACATTGTTGATCAAGGTATTGACTGTACCGTAGTGTTCAATTGCTGCATCCACAACACTTTGCGCACCTGCAAAAGTTTCAAGATCAGCAAGCACACTGATCGCTTGACCCGCTGCTGCTTGAATCTCTGCCTGAACTTCATAAAGATAGTCTGAGCGGTCAGCCAAAACAACCTTGCCGCCTTCAGCGGCAACGTGCAAGGCAACACCGCGACCAATCCCTTGAGCAGCACCAGTAACGATCACGACTTGATCTTGGAATCTTTTTGGCTGTGACATGTAATTCAATCCTTTGCTGAGGTGCAAAACACCTCTATATTAGTTAGCAGAAAACTTTTCAAACATGAAGCTCGCAGGTTGGATACCTTCAGTATTTAACCAATTGCGAACCGCATCAACCATAGGTACTGGACCACAGAGGTAAATATCGACATCACCCGCATTGAGCCATTCATTGTCAACATGACCCGTCACATAGCCTTTGCGTGGGTGAGCAGACTCTGGATGAGCAACCACAGTACGGTATTCAAACCAAGGTAGATCAGTTTGTAATTGATCTAATTTTGCCATTTCAACCAAATCAAAATCATGGGTTACGCCAAAGACTAAACGTACAGGTTGAGTTGACCCTTTTTCCTCAAGTACTTGTAACATAGATAAAAACGGAGCGATACCTGTACCGCCCGCCAACATTAAAACGGGGCGTTGTACTGGACGTAAATAGAAGCTACCGAATGGGCCAGTGAAGCTCATCGCATCGCCAACTTGTGCATGTTGACTTAAGTATTCGCTCATTTTGCCTTGAGGTACATTACGCACAACAAAACTACATAAGTCTGCACCAGGCTTTGAACTAAAGGAGTAGGAACGGGTCTCAGCACTATTAGGTAAGGCAACATTGACATATTGACCAGCCAAGAACTGCACTTGGGGTTGACCTTCATCGAGTTGAATATCAAAGCAAATGGTTGATTCTGAAATTGCTTCAACACGTGCTAATTGGCCTTTAAACTGATGAATCTCAGTTTTACATACAGCAGAAGATGCTTGGATTTGAAATACTGCATCAGAAGTTGGGCGGCATTGACACGCTAAGATATAACCTTCAGCTGCTTCTTCTGGTGTTAAAGCATCTTCGATATACAATTCCTCTGGCATATCATATTGGCCAGATTCGCAAAATGCGCGACATGTCCCACAAGCACCGTCACGACAATCAAGTGGGATATTTACTTTTTGGCGATACGCCGCATCAGACAGCGTTTCGCCTTGAGCGACTGAGATAAAACGGGTAACACCATCTTCAAATTGGAGTGCAATATTATGACTGGACACGTGCTAATATCCTTTTAAATGTTCGTTATTACGCACGACTTTCAGCGATGCTGATTGTATGTACGGAAGATAAATTGTTGAAGAACCAAGCTGCTATTGCCATAGTGAGGGAGAGGGCAAATAGCAGCTTGCTCAAGTGTTAGAGGTGATAGATATCAATGACTTGATTGATATAGTCATTTTTAAGCACCACATATTTATTAAGTATTTGTGGTTGATCACCTGAAAAATCTATTTCATAACGTGACATACCAAAGTAACTGTATTGAGTTTTATAACGGAAACTTAAGGTGTTCCAATTAAAACGTACCGTTACTTTACTGCCATCAATCGCAATCACTTCAATATTGTTGATGTTATGGCTGGTACGTGTATCAGGCATACTTGCTGAAGAACGTTCAGTTTTGATACGGAACACTCGGTCTTCTAAACCTTGACGATCTGGATAATAAATCAATGAAATCTCAGATTGAGGATCTTCTGTAAGCTGATCATTATCATCCCATGCAGGCATCCAAAACGAAGCCGTAGGTGCATAGCAAGTTAACCAATCATCCCATTGTTCATCATCAAGAAAACGTGCTTCGCGATATAAAAATTGTTGAATCTGCTGTAATGAAATTGTGCCTAAGTCGATTGCTGCATTCATGCCTCAGCTCCTTGTGCTGCAAGTTCTTTTTCCGATTGAATCGCCTGTTTCATAGTTTTGAGCCAGTATTGGTGCTGGGCTAAATACAGACCTTCATCTTCAGTTTTGATACAACTTAAAATAGGTTTTAAATCAATTTCATTGGCTGCGTCATCTGGCCCTTGTACCCAATGCTTGGCACCGCGGCACATATCATTCCATTCGAGTTCGATGCCTGCATAACCTGCTTGGCAAGCTCGGAATTCTTCTAAATCATCAGGGGTAGCCATGCCAGAAGCATTAAAGAAATCTTCGTATTGGCGAATACGGCGTGTACGTGCTTCCGGTGCTTCATTGACTGGGGCAATACAGTAAATGGTGACTTCAGTTTTATCTACAGAAATTGGACGTAGTACTCGAATTTGAGAACCAAACTGATCCATTAAGTAAACGTTAGGATAGAGACATAAGTTACGTGAACGTTCAATCATCCATTTACTCATTGGAGCGCCAAACTTTTCTGTATATTCATCTTGTTTACTAAAGTTTGGTCGGTCTTCTGGGTTTGCCCATTGGGTCCAAAGCAGCATGTGGCCATGCTCAAAACCGTAAGAGCCACCGCCTTGTTTACCCCAAGCACCAGCACTCATCGCACGAATATTATCAGCTGCCTGTTTTTCTTTACGCTGTTGAGTAGTGGCTGCATAGTTCCAGTGCACTGCAGATACGTGATAACCATCAGCACCGTTTTCAGCGGTAAGCTTCCAGTTACCTTCGTATGTATACGTTGATGTACCACGTAAGACTTCTAGTCCATCAGCAGATTGATCAACAATCATGTCAATAATTTTGGTGGTTTCACCTAAAAACACTTCGAGTTCAGGTACATCTGGATTTAAGCTACCAAATAAAAAGCCTTTGTAGTTTGCAAAGCGAGCGACTTTCTTAAGATCGTGTGAACCTTCTTGGTTAAAACAATCTGAGTAACCTGCTTCTACTGGGTCTTTAACTTTGAGTAATTTTCCAGAGTTATTAAATGTCCAACCGTGGAATGGGCAGGTATAGGTCGCTTTATTTCCACGCTTGTGTCGACAAAGTTGTGCACCACGGTGTGAACATGCATTGATCATTGCATTGAGTTCGCCTTGGCGATTACGTGCAATGATAATCGGCTGACGACCAATATGCGTGGTGTAGAAATCATTGTTATTGGGGATTTGGCTTTCATGTGCCAAATAAACCCAATTGCCTTCAAACACATACTTCATTTCTAGATCAAACAGTGCTTGATCGGTAAATACCGAACGATGCAGTTTGAACTCACCAGTTTCGAAGTCATCAACCAAAAGTTCATCAATACGATCAAGATGACTGGTATTAATCACGGGTATACGCGGCATGTCCATTCTCCGACTTGCAAATATGAGTTCCGTCCCGCAATGTCTGCAAATTCACATTGGGTGCTAAAAGAGGTTCAGGAGAAATGCACGGATGATCGACTACAGCACGAAGTAAATGAAGGGAAGCGGTTTATAGCTTAAATCCTGTGCGTGATGGCGAAGCACATCTGTATGCTGGCAAATTGGCTGCACGACAAGATGTTTGATACTTCACACATTCCTTGTGCTGTATAGAAATTTAGCAATGGCTTGAAACTAAGTTTAAAAGGGGAGAATAAACTGCCCACTCAGTAATCTTGCAATTTCTACCTGATGTGAGATACCTTAAAAGAATAAATAAACACTGTCTAAGATCAAATTTGCATCTTTTTATATTTTAAAGGTATGGACACCATGGAGCTCAGGCATCTCAGATATTATGTCACCATCGTTGAAGAGCAAAGTTTCACCAAAGCCGCAGAGAAATTGTACATTGCGCAGCCACCTTTGAGCCGACAGATCCAAAATCTGGAAGCGGAATTGGGGATTCAACTGCTTGAGCGAGGGAGTAGACCGTTAAAAACCACGGAAGCGGGGCAATTTTTTTACCAACATGCTGTTAAACTTTTGTCTAATGCTGAAGAGATTAAGTCGATGACGCAGCGTGTTGGGATGCAGGAAAAAACTTTTAGGATGGGTTTTGTTGGCTCATTACTGTTTGGTTTATTGTCCAAAATTGTTTACTTATTCCGTTTACAGCACCCCCATTTGAAGGTGGAATGGATTGAATTAAGTACAGCAGAGCAAATTGCAGCTTTAAAAGCTGGGCGCATCGATGTTGGTTTTGGTCGCTTACGTATATCCGACCCCGCGATTCGACGCGTATTGTTACGTGAAGAGCCGATGATGGTGGCTGTACAATCGAGTCACCCCTTGGCTAAACAAAGCCATGGCGTTAACTTGGTTGATATTGTTCATGAAAAGCAGTTTCTCTATCCAAGCACAGCGAAGCCTAATTTTTCTACACAAATTAGACACTTATATTCTGAGTATGGTTTGGATCCTAAAAATCTAGTTGAAGTACGTGAAGTACAGTTAGCTGTGGGTATGGTGGCAGCAGGTGAGGGTATTTGTATTGTTCCTGACAGTGCTAAAACCATTCAATTACCCCATTTACATTATTTGCCCTTGCTTGATGATCGTGCCGTCAGCCCAATTTTTATGGTGACCCGTAACATGGATGATACAGAGCATATTCGAGCAATTTTTGATTGTGTGTATCAGGTGTATGACCTTGAAGGTATACCGTATCAACGTGTGGAATTTTTAAATGCACCATCGTATTAAATTCAGTTTCTTTATATTGAGTGAGAAAATCCCGATACGGCGTGCCTGAGTGAAAATCCCCCTAACCCCTTTGTAAAAGGGAGCCTAGGAGGGATTTTCTTTTAAGGCATGTGCTTGATGCTGTAAACGAAATTTCGTTTACCCTATTGTTCCTCAGTACAACAGCAGAATAAGGGTATTTCAAACAACCTTTCTGAATATGATGGGAAGATTAACTAATCAAAACACCAACCTTTTAGGTATGGATTTATCTAAATTTGGTTTTGGACATCAAAAAGCTTTTGCTGCATTGTTTGGAAAAATTTGACCATACAAGTGCAGGAGGCGCGAGATGATGGAAAATGCTCAATTGGACATCAATACGGTCGTGGATAAGGCAAAATTCACAGCATTTCATTGGAATGTTTTAATCTGGTGTTTATTAATTATTATTTTTGATGGCTATGATCTGGTGATTTATGGGGTGGCCTTGCCATTACTCATGCAAGAATGGTCATTGTCTGCAGTACAAGCCGGTTTGCTTGCCAGTACTGCATTGTTTGGGATGATGTTTGGTGCAATGTGTTTTGGTACGTTATCCGATAAAATTGGACGTAAAAAAACCATTATGATTTGTGTCGCTATATTTAGTGGCTTTACTTTTTTAGGGGCATTTGCCTCATCTCCCGTTGAGTTTGGTGTACTTCGTTTTATTGCTGGGCTGGGCATTGGCGGAGTTATGCCGAACGTTGTTGCACTCATGACTGAGTATGCTCCCAAGCGTATACGTAGCACTTTAGTGGCTTTGATGTTTAGTGGTTATGCGATTGGTGGTATGACTTCGGCCTTGTTGGGAGCTTGGTTAGTTGCTGACTATGGCTGGAAGATCATGTTCTATATCGCGATCATTCCTTTCTTGGCTTTACCAATTATCTGGAAATGTTTACCCGAATCTTTGATGTTTTTAACAAAGAAAGGTGAAACCAAACAAGTTGCTGAAATTGTGCAAAAAATTGCCCCAGAACAGCAGATTACAGCTTCAACTCAATTTGCAGTGGCTGAAGTGACAACCGCAGACCAAGCTCCATTGCGTGCATTGTTTCAGCAAGGGCGTAGTTCTAGTACGTTTATGTTTTGGATCGCATTTTTCATGTGTTTACTGATGGTATATGCCTTAGGAAGTTGGTTGCCAAAACTCATGATTCAAGCAGGCTATTCTCTTGGTGCAAGTATGATTTTCTTATTTGCATTGAATATTGGCGGAATGGTCGGTGCAATTGGCGGTGGGGTATTGGCGGATAAATTCCACTTAAAACCAGTGCTAACGATTATGTTTGCTGTGGGTGCTGTAGCTTTAATTATGCTTGGATTTAATAGCCCACAAGCGGTTTTATATACCTTGATTGCGATTGCTGGTGCAGCCACTATTGGTTCACAGATCTTACTTTATACATTTGTTGCACAGTTCTATCCAGCAACTGTACGTTCTACAGGTATGGGGTGGGCATCTGGGATTGGGCGTATTGGTGCTATTGTTGGGCCAGTACTCACAGGGGCGTTACTCACTTTTGAACTGCCTCATCAAATGAACTTTTTAGTGATAGCGATCCCTGGTGTAATTGCAGCTTTAGCGATCTTCATGGTCAATTTAAAAGCTTCAGTTGAGGGTCGTATTGCAGAGCAAAAAGTTGATGCGCCTGAATCTGTAGCGCTTGCTGGTAAGTAATCCACTTCATTCGAACCTTCTCCTTTACAGGAGAAGGGCGTCTAAGGCGCTAGACTTTAGTCCAAGAATATAGCTCAGTTACAATTATTATTTGCACTGTCTTGATGACCGTTTTCTAGGCGATTTTGGTGCTTAAGTAGACTGAATAAATCACCTAGATCTTATCGATAGTTAAAATATAAAATAAATGAATAATCAAAATCTTATAAAGATATTTCTCTCATAAAATTCATAGATAAAAGTCCTTTAATCAAACTTATCCATATTCATACTTTAAAATCGACAGCCAAAAAACACACGATGAAACGCTTAATCTTTGGATACACAAAACTCATGGGTCAAAATCATCCCTCAGGATGAGCATTTACATGTTGCATGCAACATGCTAGATTTATTTATATCCAATTCAGTTGATCAATCGCGTCCTTTTCTGACCAGTTTAGGCGTTTAGCAGATTCTTGATGAATTAACAGGTTTGCAGTGTTGATGATATGAGATTTCATCGCATCAGCTGCTTTTTGTTGATCGCCATCAATGAATGCTTGATGTAGCTCAAGGTGATCCTCAAAAGTTGCTTGACATGAGCGCGAATGGGGAATGGTGGCAGAACCAGCAATAAGAACCTGATTACGGGTATTGCTAATGATATCAATGGCTTTTTGATTGTCCACAATCTGTAATAAAGCTAAATGATAATCACGATCTGCTTTCAATGTACCTGTGCTATCACCTGAAATGGATTTTTGCTTGAACTCTTCAAAGATTTGGTTGAGACGTTCGATATCCTGTTGGGTACGAATCTCTGTTGCTCGACGAATTAGAGGGACCTCAAGCATCAAACGAATCTGAAAAGACTCGATCATTGTACTTAATGAAGTCGGAATAATGCGTATGCCTTTGTTCTTTTCAATTTTGACAATGCCGATTTTTTCCAGCATTTGTGCCGCTTCGCGGACTGGTGTGCGAGAAATCCCACCTAACATTTGACCCAATTCGGTGGCTGAATAAAGGACGTTGAATTCTAGCTGATTGTTAATAATCGCATCTTGCAGAATTTCAAAGGCTTCTTCAGTCAAACTTTTCGGTTTTTGGATCAATTTCATAACATTTAGCAGGGGAAGATTGTTGAACAAGCATTATGCCATTATCGGAGGGGGAATCAATGGACTCTCCGTTGCGCGCCAAATTTTATTGGACTTTCCTGAAGCAAAAGTAACTGTTTTTGAAAAAGAAAATAAAGTTGCTATGCATCAGTCTAGTCATAACTCAGGTGTGGTTCATGCTGGCTTGTACTATGAGCCAGGTGGCTTAAAAGCACGTTTATGCCGACGTGGTGCTGAGTTAGTTCAACAATATTGCCTTGAAAATGATGTTGCCTATGACGAATGCGGAAAGGTTGTTGTTGCACTAGACAAAGAAGAACTCCCTCGTTTAGATGCAATTTACAAAAAGTCTTTAGCCAATAAAGTACCTGATGTACGCATGCTCACCGCAGGTGAAATCGCTGAAGTAGAACCTAACTGTATTGGTGTAAGTGCACTTTATTCACCACGTACGGCGATTGTCAGTTATGGCGCAATTGCTGAAAAAATTGCGGAAGAAATTCAGCGCAAAGGTGGCACGATTGTATTTGGTCGTAAAGTAAGTAATTTGACTGAACAACTCAATAAAATCACGGTTCATTTTGCTGATCAAGACCATTATGAGACGACTTTTGATTATGTCGTGACTTGCGCTGGCCTACAGTCAGACCGTTTAGCTGCTAACTCTGGTGATATTGCAACACCAAAGATTGTGCCATTTTTCGGTCAGTATTATGTGATTGATGAAAACTTTAAAAGTCATGTTAAGGGTCTGATTTATCCTGTACCTGATCCTAAGTATCCATTCTTAGGGGTACATTTTACTAAGCGTATTGATGGTCAAATGACGATTGGTCCAAATGCATTTATTTCATTTGGACGTGAAAACTATGATGGTAAAACATTCAATCTCTCAGATATCTATGATTTCTTAACCTATAAAGGTTTCTGGAAATTTTCTTCAAAAAATATGTCGGCTGCATTACGTGAATTGAGCACTGTAATGAGCCAAACCAATTTCGTAGCAGAAGCTGCGAAATATGTACCTAGTTTAGAAAATGTCTCTTGTGTACCTGCGACACGCGGTATTCGTGCACAGGCGATGGAATCTGACGGTTCTTTAGTTGATGACTTTGTTATTCGTAAACAAGGCAATATCACCCATATTCGTAACGCACCATCACCAGGTGCTACCTCTTCATTAGCGATCGCTGAATATATCGTTCGTGAAGTGATGACCCACAAGTAAAGCCGTTGAGTTGATTAAGGGATTGTAAAATGAGTCAACAGATTGAAACAGCAGTAGAAGAGAAAAAACGTATACGTAAAGTCGCAACGGCTACCATTGTTGGGTCGATGCTAGAATGGTATGACTTTTATTTGTATGCCACGATGGCATCTATTGTATTTGCCAAAGTGTTTTTTGATACTTCCGATCCAAGTAATGCAGCAATGCAAGCTTTTGCAACCTTTGCGATTGGTTTTATTGCACGTCCGATTGGCGGAATGTTCTTCGGCTATTTTGGTGACAAATTTGGCCGTAAGAAAATGTTATTTGTAACCTTCTTGTTGATGGGCTTATGTACCACAGCAATTGGTCTTATTCCTACTTACGATAGTATTGGTATTTGGGCGCCTGTGTTATTGGTGTTCTTCCGTATTATTCAGGGACTAGGTGCCGGTGCTGAGTTAGCGGGTGCTGCAATTACTTCTTATGAGCATGCTTCAGCGGATAAACGTGGACGTCAAGGTGCTTGGCCTGCATTGGGGTTAAACTTAGGTTTACTTTTATCATCACTGACTATTTATCTCCTGACCCTAAATGGCGATGAGTTCTTAGTCAACGGTGGTTGGCGTATTCCATTTATCTTGAGCTTTGTCTTGGTATTAATTGGGCTTTGGGTGCGTAAAAGCTTGCCTGAAACCCCGGATTATCAAGAGGCTGTGGTTGATGCCCAAGTTGAAGTTAAAAAGGTCAATCCATTTAAGCAAATCTTGCAAACCAACATGAAAGGTTTGATGGTGGTTTTCTTCCTAGCCATAGGTTACAACGCATTAAGTTATATCTTTAAAACGTTCTCTTTGGCGTACTTAACACAGTTCCAAGGTGTAAGTGCCAATGTAACCTCATTGTCAGTAACCATTGCAAGTCTAGTTGCGATTGTCAGCGTACCTGTCTTTGGTTGGTTATGTGATAAGTGGAGTAGTAAGAAAGTACTGATCATGGGCGGTATCTTTGCCATGTTATTTGCTTATCCATTTATGTATTTACTTGAAAAAGCACATGACAATGCAATTTATTTAGCGATTGCAATTGGTACGGGTCTATTGGCACCGATGATGTTTGCACCTCAAGGTTCTTTCTTAAGTCGTCAGTTCTCAGTAGAAAACCGTTCAACAGGTGTGGGTACAGGTCGTGAATTAGGGACTGCTCTTGCTGGTGGTTTAGCACCACTTGGCGCTTTAAGTTTAGTTGCTATGTCGCCAACGCATTCAACTACTGGTGTAACTATTATTTTGTTTGTTGCTGCAATTTTAGTGATTGTTGCTGCACTTTGTGATCAAGGTTATAAGTTCTCCCAACATAAAAACTAATGATCACAATACAGTGAATACACATGTTGGATGTGTATTCATGATTGCTCAGTTGACCAAGGTATTTTTCGGCTAAATATGCTGGGTCAATCGAGTCACTTTTTGCCACATCGATGACATTACGATGTGGTTTTTTTTATGTAAAAATTCATGATTTGGTGAAAACCAACTAAAAAAGTATATTTATATGCTCAATAGATAGTTTATATTCGAAAGGCTTTGCTTTTTAATACAGGCTAGGGTATCAGTATTTTACTGATGCCGTTTTAATCTAGGAATGATGAAGCCTCGCATCAGGGTAAATTTGGATCAAGCAGTCCGATTTACAATGAAAACAATACTTCAGCCAGGTGATACGGAAATGACCTCACTCAGCCAACATATAGATGTTAATCACATGTCTCGTGATGCCGACTTTGCAGAAAATGTCATGTCC
Organism: Acinetobacter rudis; assembly: GCF_000829675.1. Taxonomy (GTDB): domain Bacteria; phylum Pseudomonadota; class Gammaproteobacteria; order Pseudomonadales; family Moraxellaceae; genus Acinetobacter; species Acinetobacter rudis. The sequence continues at coordinate 13,479 of NZ_BBRX01000041.1, read as the reverse complement.
GGTATTTGTGGTCAGCATTACTTAGATAAAAGCTATAGTGGAACACTCGACTTTCACTATGATGGTATTCGTTTACCACATAATAAAATGACCATTGGTATGGTGAGTTATGGGGCAAATGTCGCAATCAATATTGCTGAACTTAAAGCATATAGTATTAGTTTGCCACTTTATGGTCAGCAGACATTAAATATGCACGGCGTACAATACCGTTCTAACCAAGATCAGGGATTAATTGTTTCTAACCGTGAACAACAAAATTTGATTATTAACAAAGATTGTAAAAAGATTCATGTGGTGATTCCTGAATCGAGTCTCAATAAAGTACTGTCCGATTTATTAAATCAACCTATACAAGACCAGATTATTTTTAATCCAGAAATGCAGATTCACTCCACTCAGTTGATTGATGCTTGGTGGAAAAATATTCAAAGTTTTCTAGCACAAAAATCTCAGTATATGGGGTTTTATGGATTGGGGATGTTATCAGGCGATTATGAAAATTTCTTAATTAAAGCTTTGTTATTGTCTCAGGAGAATAACTATTCTTCAGCATTGAAAATGGCAACAGAACAGCAGATGCCTGAATATATTCGTCATGTGCAGCAGTATTTGATTCAGCATGCACGTGAGTCTATAAGTGCAGAAGATTTACAACGCGTGGCTGGAGTATCAAAGTCAAAACTTTATCAGGAATTTCAATACTATTTTGCGACCAGTCCAATGAGTTATTTAAAGCGTTATCGTTTACAACAAATTTTTAAGGCCTTAACCGCTAAACAAGGACAGCGTAATTTATCGATATCTCAACTGGCTTATGAATGGGGCTTTAATCATTTAAGCCGTTTCTCACAAGAATATCGTGCTGAATTTGGTGAGAGCCCAAGTGATACAAAAAACCGCAGTTAGTGCATCAATATTGAATTGCAAATAGAGTATTAAAAATGGATGGCTTAGCCATCCATTTTTATTTTTAATGAAATCATTTAAACATAAGTTAAATTAATCTGACATTTTTTGATTTCAAATTGAGTGCAATCATGCGGTACGTAATAAAAAGGGCCTTGATTGAAGGCCCTTTTTGATATTCAGTGTATTAATAGTTATTCACTTACGGTTTGACCTGTTGTATTGGCCTGCTGTTTCTTTTCCATAATGACTTTAATGCTTAGAGCAATAAACGAAATGATGGTTGGAATAGCGAGTACAAAGAAAATTGCATCTAATCCTAAGTTGAAAGTAAAAATAAGTGCGCCAAAGAATGCACCTAAAATTGCACCAATACGTCCAATACCATGCATCCAAGACACACCAACAGCACGACAAGCAGCAGGGTAGTATAAAGCTGCTAGAGGTAGTAATGAAGATTGTGCGCCAACCAACAATGCACCAATAAAGAAAATCGTAATACTGAGTAATGTAATGTTGGTAAAGACAAAACCTGCAACGATGAACAAGATGAAAGCAAATAAATAAGCGTACTTAATTACCGTTGTTGGATGGAATTTATCCATATACCAACCCATCACGATTGCGCCAATCACACCGCCAAATGGGAAAATTGCTGAGAGTAAACTAAATTGTTGGGTGCTAAAGCCAGCAGTTTTTAAAATAGTTGGCATCCAACTGGTTAAAAGGTAAAACACCAACAAACTCATAAAGCAGCATAACCAAAGCATGGCAGAACCAGAAAGATATTTTCCAACCACTAATTTAACTGGGTTTTGATTTGCATGTATTTCTTGCTGTGGTAAAACCAGACTGACGTTATTTTCAAAGGCATGACCTTGTAGCTTTTCTAAAATCTTTTGTGCTTTAGCCTGTTGCTGGTTTTTAATGAGATATTGTGCGGATTCGGGTAGTTTGGTCAACAGGAGTAGAACTAAAACTAAAGGTAGAATGCCACCAATAATAATGACTTTAGCCCAACCCATAGATTCAAGTAAATAAGCTGATAATAAGCCACCACTTGAAATTCCAAGCATGAATCCACAACCAGCAAGGCCAGTTAAAAATGCTTTACGTTTAGCAGGCATATATTCAGAAACAATGGTACTGATATTAGGCATTGCTGCGCCTAAACCTAGGCCAGTAATAAAGCGATAAATCATCAGCTCTTCAGTTGAACCAGCTAAACCACAAAGTATAGTAAAGCTAGAAAAAACCAGAGTGGTGAGTACGATAACGCCTTTACGACCAAATTTGTCTGCCAAGGGACCAGAAAGTAATGCACCAATGGACATTCCGACCAATGCAGCACTGAGTACAGGTGCCAATTCTTTTTTAGAGATTCCCCAATCGTCGATTAAAGCGGGTGCAACAAAGCCAATAATTCCTGTATCTAAGCCATCACTAAAAAATACCAGAAAGCCTAAGATAAACACGACCCACTGTAGGGGAGAAAGTTTATCTCTATTAATAACGTCATTGATATCTATACTTTTCATTTTGATTCCTTTCCTGATTTGATCGATGTTGTTGATCAAATATGCACTGGAAATATATGTCATCCTGACCTATACGCAGCATATTGCATTGTATGCTGTAGGTAGATTCCCCCAATGGTGGTGTTAAAGACCCACCAATCTACTTGGATTTAATCCTTTTTTGGTTTTTAAAACTATCCAATCAGTCCTAGATTTAATCCAGATTTTCCATAAATGCTATTGGAATATTTGGAGCATCTCGATGGGAAGAAGTGTATAGAGATAAACTGGATAAAGAAATCAAAGATAAACATAGCAATAAAATTGTACTGATGCAGCGGTAGTGATAGTGAATATCTGAAATTTAATGGCTTTAATTCATTGAATTTTAAAAGATTAAATCATAAGTCATTCGGTGTATATCAAGACATCACCAAAGCTTTGATGGCATAAATAAGCTTATATTTTGGCAGTGATTGGATAGCCTATGCAGCATTTGGACAGTCAAGTTTTCATTTCAACGTAAAGATAGAGCGATAAGGATATCTGGAGTGAAACCAATGACGGGTCAAATGATTCAAATCAATACTGCACAGGGACATAGCTTTGCTGGCTATTTAGCAACGCCAGAGTCTGGTAAAGGGCCAGGCATCGTGTTGTGTCAGGAAATTTTTGGTATTAATGCTGCAATGCGCAGTAAAGCTGATTTCTTAGCAGAAGAAGGTTATACCGTATTGGTACCTGATTTGTTTTGGCGTACCGAAGCGAATATTGAATTAGGTTATAGCCCTGAAGATTTTACTAAAGCAATTGCTTTATATCAGCAATACGACGAAGACCTTGGTGTGCAAGATGTTGCTGCCTGCTTAGACTTTTTAAACGCGTTAGAGCAGTGTGATTCAGAGGCAGGTCTTGGTGTCGTCGGATACTGCATGGGTGGTAAACTTGCATATTTGGCTGCGTGCCGATTACCGCAAGTGGCTTGTGCTGTATCGTATTATGGCGTGGGAATTGATCAAAAATTAGATGAAATAGCAAATGTTAAAGGGCGTTTAGTTATCCATCTTGCAGCACTGGATCAGTTTACCCCTCCAGAACTACAGAGCAAGATTCAACAGGCAGCGCAGGCAGTAGGCAATGTGCAGTGCTATATCTACGAAGGTGTCGATCATGCCTTTGCTCGTCCAGGCAGTGAGCATCTACATAAACCCTCTGCACGATTTGCACATGAGCGCAGTATCACGGCTTTTCATGACACTATTGGACCTCGTTACGACTTAGTCGCACTTTGGGAAGAGCATATCCGCCATGAGTTTGATACACGTGATGTACCCGCAACAATGGCGACTATGGTTGCACAGCCTTATGTCAATCACATTCCTACATTAACCGGTGGCGTGGGTTATAGCCAGCTGGCACGTTTCTATCGTTATCATTTTGTTCATCAAAATCCACAAGATATGAAGATTACTTCGATCTCTCGTACTGTAGGTTCAACCCAAGTGGTCGATGAATTTATTATGAGTTTTACGCATGATGCCGAAATTGATTGGTTATTACCCGGGGTAAAAGCCACGGGCAAATATGTTGAAATTCCAATGCTCGGTGTGATTCAGTTCCGTGGCAATAAATTATGTCATGAGCATATTTACTGGGATCAAGCTTCAGTATTGGTACAAATTGGTTTATTAGATCCAACAGGTCTACCTGTCGCTGGAGTAGAGACTGCGCATAAATTACTCGATGAAAGTTTGCCTTCGAATAGCATGATGCCATCTTGGCCAAGCAGTGCAGACAAAGCAATCGACTAAGGAGCAGCTCATGGATTTAAATTTACAGGGAAAAGTTGGAGTCGTTAGCGGTGGAGCGACTCTCATTGGTCAGGCTGTGGTTAAGGCGATGTTGGCTGAAGGCATGCAAGTCGCGATTTTAGACATCGACCCAGCAGGCAAAAAAATTGCAGAGCAGTATGCAGATGCTGTGATGTTTATACAAACTGACCTAACCCAAGATGACTCGCTGAAACAGGCGATTCAACATATTCATCAAGTTATGGGGCCTGTACACAGTGTAGTGAACTTAGCATGTAGTTATTTGGATGATGGCTTTGCTTCACCACGACAGGATTGGCTTAAAGCTTTAGATATTAATGTGCTTTCGGCAGTTGAGCTGACACGACATTTATATGAAGACTTAAAAACAACACGTGGTGCTGTGGTGAATTTTACTTCAATTTCAGCGCAATGTGCGCAAACAGGGCGCTGGTTATATCCTGTTTCTAAAGCAGCAATACGTCAATTAACTCAAAGTATGGCAATGGACTTTGCAGCAGATGGGGTGCGTGTGAACTCTGTTTCACCGGGTTGGACATGGTCACGTGTGATTGCAGAAGTAAGTGGTCATGACCGGGTCAAAGCAGATCAAGTTGCCGCTGATTATCACTTACTTGGACGTTTGGGCCATCCCGAAGAAGTGGCCAATGTCGTGTTATTTCTATTGTCATCAGCTGCGAGCTTTGTGACAGGTGCAGATTATGCAGTTGATGGTGGTTATGCAGTGATGGGACCAGAACAAAACCAACCCGCAATTCCACGCTTGGCTGAATAAAGCCTCAAAAGGATGTTACAGCAAAAAATTAGTTTTAATCATGAAGGGAGAAAATGATTAAAGCGTTTGCTGTAACTAATTGAATTAAAGATTTATGGAGAAATATTATGCGTCGTATAGCAATCGTAGGTGCAGGACAATCAGGTTTACAACTGGCATTAGGCCTATTAGAAACAGGTTATGACGTGACTGTTTTAACCAATCGTACTGCTGATGAAATCCGCAATGGCAAAGTCATGTCAAGTCAGTGCATGTTTCATACTGCCTTACAAACTGAACGTGATTTAGGATTAAATTTTTGGGAAGAACAATGTCCTGCAGTAGAAGGGATTGGTTTTAATTTAGTTGATGTTGAAAATGGTGGAAAAGTTTTTCAATGGAATGCACGTTTAGAACGCTATGCCCAGTCTGTTGATCAGCGTGTAAAAATGCCGTATTGGATGGAAGAATTCCAACGTCGTGGCGGCAAATTGGTGATGCAGGATGTAGGCATTGATGAGCTAGAACAGTTGACCCAAGATTATGAATTGGTTCTATTAGCAGCTGGTAAAGGTGAGGTTGTTAAACAATTTATTCGAGATGATGAACGTAGTACATTTGATAAACCACAACGTGCATTGGCACTAACTTATGTAAAGGGGATGACGCCATTCTCTCCATATTCACGCGTGAATTTTAATATTATTCCTGGTGTAGGTGAATATTTCTGTTTTCCAGCATTAACGGTGAATGGTCCATGTGACATTATGGTCTTTGAAGGCATTCCAGGTGGGCCAATGGATTGCTGGCAGGATGTAAAAACACCTGAGCAGCATTTGGAAAAAAGCTTAGAAATTTTAAAAACATATATGCCTTGGGAAGCAGAGCGTTGTCACAATGTTAGCTTAACTGATGCAGGTGGCGTGTTGGCAGGACGTTTTGCTCCGACTGTACGTAAACCTATTTTGACTTTGCCGTCTGGTCGTCAAGTTTTTGGTATGGCAGATGCTTTAGTGGTCAATGATCCTATTACTGGTCAAGGCTCAAACAATGCAGCCAAGTGCAGTAAAATCTACTTTGATGCAATTTTAGCCAATGATAATCAAGCATTTAGTCCTGAATGGATGCAACAAACATTTGAGAAATATTGGGATTATGCTGAAACCGTTGTGGCATGGACCAACAGTCTGTTAGCACCGCCGCAACCTGCAATGCTTGAAGTATTGAGTGCGGGTAGCCAGAACCAAGCAATAGCTTCAGTTTTAGCCAACAACTTTGATGATCCACGTTTGTATGCACCGTGGTGGTTTGATACAGCAGAAGCGCAAAAGTTTATTGCTAGCAAAACGAATACCACTATGGCACAAGTGGCCTGAGCCTAGGAGTAGAGTCTATGCAAAATACACTAAATGAATTGGGGCTAAACCAAATCGATATAGAGAATCCACGCGAGATTCGTAATTTATTGGGTCAGTTTGCAACAGGTGTCACGGTGATTACTACACGTGGGCAAGATGGGCGTAAAGTTGGGATGACAGCGAACTCATTCTCTTCGCTATCACTAGATCCACCTTTAATTTTGTGGAGTTTAGCGAAAACAGCACCGAGCTTAACTGATTTCTGTGCAGCTGAATACTTTGCTATTCATATGCTTGCTCAAGAGCATCATCAGCTTTCTGGACATTTTTCTCGTGGTGCTGAAGATAAATTTGCAGGCATTGCACATCAACAATGTCCAGTGGGTATTCCTTTGTTAGATGATGCGCTTGCAACGTTACTTTGTCGGAATGTTCAGCAGTATGAGGGAGGGGATCATTTGATTTTTATTGGTCAGATCGAACATTATCAGCAGCGTAGTGGTGAGCCTCTAGTTTTTCATGCAGGACAGTACCGCGTTGCTTCAGCACATCCTGCGCTTTAAACCGTATTTATCACCAAAATAGCACATCCCCCTTTAGAGCTAATCTGAGGGGGATGTGCTATTTTGAATGATGGTCTTAATAACCAATAATTTCTTTAATCGCAGTTTTAATTTGTAGATTATAAAAATCGAGGTCATGGAATTCGAGGTTATAAAGATTTTCAAAGCCATAACATACCGCAGTTAGCCGCCAAGCCATGCCTTGTATATCTGGGTTTTTTATTGCGTGCTGTGATCGAGCGAGCCAGTCACATACGACGCTGTGCCAGTAAAATAATGCCTGTTTATATGCAGCTCTCATGATTGGGTCTTCTAAAGACATATTCTCAGCACTATTCCATAGACGAATGTATGGAATGTTACTGTCTTCTAAACTAAAAATTCGCATTAAATTAGATACCACATCACCATCTTCAATTTGATGAATTTCTGCAATGTTTTCATAAGCTAGTTCTAAAAAGGCTTGTGCTTTTAATTCTGAGATAGAGCTAAAGTGATGATGTACCTGACCTATGGATATCTCAGCAACTGCTGCAATTTTTCTTACTGTAAGGGTATTTAGTCCTTCGTTTAGAGCAATAGTTTTGGCAACTTGCAGTATATGCTGCTCTCGTTGTGGTTTATTTAAATAACTCATCAGGTCTCTCAGAAAACAATTGAACACACGTTCATATTTATTTAATATTATGAACACATGTTCAACTTTACACGTGGTTTTATGTCTCGTAAATGGTACATCCTAGCAATTAGTATTTTAATTTATTTACCAGTCGCGATTGATGCAACAGTTTTACATATTGCAATTCCTACCTTGAGCGAAGTTTTTGCATTGGATAACAATCAAATGCTGTGGGTCATTGATATTTACGCGTTAATGATGGCGGTATTCCTATTACCCATGGGAGCTCTTGGTGAACGAATCGGCTATAAGCGTTTATTATTGATTGGTGCTGCAATTTTTGGTTTGGCTTCATTGCTTGCTGCATTTTCAATATCTGCATTTATGCTGATTATTGCGCGAGTGATTTTAGCCTTAGGCGCATCAATGATTATTCCTGCAACTTTAGCCGCATTAAGAACTGAGTTTGAAGATGAGAATCAGCGAAATCAAGCACTCGGATTCTGGGTGGTTGCAGGTGGTGGCGGTGCAGCATTAGGTCCATTGGTGGGTGGTGTATTGCTTGAGTATTTCTCTTGGGGAAGTATTTTTCTGATTAATATTCCATTGGTCATATTTGTATTATTGACAGGTGGTTGGCTGTTGCCTCAGCAAACAGGGAATGCCAATAAAAAAATAGATTTAAAAGCAGCAGCATTGTTAATGGTCGCTGTTTTGTCTTTGATTTATGGGATTAAGTCTGTAATGAAAGCTACGGACTTACAAGCCTTTGCTATTTTATTATTAGGTGCTTTGTTACTCCTGTTTTTTGTAAAAGTTCAGAAAAAGTCTAATGAGAAGTTAATTAATTTTGAGTTATTTGGTTATGCAGGAATTAAATTTGGTTTTCTTATATCATTCGTTGCGATGATTGCCTTAGTAGGCTTTGAATTACTCATTTCTCAAGAGTTACAGTTTGTCCTAGGTTATAGCGCATTAGACGCTGGCTTATATATTTTACCTTTTATGCTCACGATTAGTTTGGGTGGGATTTTTAGTAGCGCCTTACTCAATCGTTTTGGCTATAAAATTGTTGCTGTTTGGGGATTGTTTCTCAGTGCGATTGCAATGCTGGGTTTATCCCAAACACAATTTGCTGAACAGTTCATACAGGCTTCAGTGTTTATGGTGTTATTGGGCAGTAGTATTATTATTGCTTTTCTGGCTGCGACATCGGCTATTTTGTCTGCAGCACCACCAGAACAAGCCACTGCTGCAGGTGCAATTGAAGGTATGTCTTATGAGTTGGGTACGGGACTTGGCGTAACTGTGTTTGGTCTAATTGCTGCGGCAGTCTATCAGCATCATTTGATCCAAAATACAACTATGCTTGCTCAGCATCCTGAACTTGCGACAGGTGCATTACTTGAAACATTACATTCTTTAGAAAATGTGAGTGAAACTGTACGGGAACCTTTACGAATGTTGGCATTCGATGCATTTAGTACCGCCCATAGTACAGTTTTGTTGCTTTCTAGCATCATACTCTTTGTTTTGGCTATTTTTATTCAGATTTTTTGGCGCCAAGATACAGCCTGATGCTAATTAAATTTTCTGTTGTTGCTTTACTATATGTTGATCAGTATAGGCGACTTCCCGTTGTGCTACTGTACAGCGCAACGGGAAAATTCCCAAGATAAGCGGCAGCAGTGATATCTACTACAATAAATACTCTTGTTCGATGAGTACAAAATCTGCTTATAATGTGATATCTACGTCAGTTGTAATGTTATGAGTCAAACAACCGTTCAATCTCCAGTGAAACATTGGTGTGAATTTGAATTTATTGCCAAAACAGTAAAAAATCCTAATATCCATATTCAAGGTCACTATAGTTACTACAGTGCTTACTGGGATGCTGGTTTTGAACGTTGTGCAGTGCGTTATTTACATGATAAGCCTTCAACAGCTGCTAAACCTATTGATCAACTTTATATTGGTAATTTTGTTTGTTTTGGTGCCGAATGTGTGATTATGATGGGTGGCAATCAATTACATCGTACGGATTGGATTGCTGCATTTCCCTTCGATACACGAAGTTTTGTCCCTGTTGGTGATACATTGATTGGCGATGGATGTTGGATTGGCAGTCGGGCCATGATTATGCAGGGTGTTCAGTTAGGTGAGGGTGCTGTGGTGGCAACTGGTGCCGTGGTGACTCAAGATGTACCACCCTATGCGATCGTTGCAGGGGTACCTGCAAAAATTATTAAGTATCGTTTCCCAGCAGATAAAATTGAAAAGTTGTTAGCCTTACAAATTTATCAATTAGATGAGCAACTTATCTTAAAAATGCGCGAACACTTACAAGGGAATGATGTAGATCAATTGGCGCAAGCTATCGCGGGTTTAGAAGGATAAAATAATTATAGTGTAAAATAATCCATTGTTTTTACACTATAATTGGTTATATTTTCTATTTTATACATAATTTTTCTCAATTTGGAATCGTGGTAATGAGCTTTAAAAATAATTTAGGCCCAACTTTGTTGGCCATTTTCTCAATTGCATTAGTGGGATGCGAAAAATCAGAGCAACAACAAAAAAATCAGAGTCCAATCCCAACCACAGAAGCCTCAATGGTCGTGGAAAATGAAAAAACAACATCAAGTCCTGTAGCGAGCGCTGTTCTGCCAAGTTCAGCAGTACCCGTAGTGTCGGCACAAGCGCCAGAGATATTGTGTGATAAAGTAAAAGTCAATCAGTGGGTTGGTTTTGATGAATCAGCCAAAGATGCACAATGTAAAAAAGTTGAAAGTTACAACATCGCTGAATACCGCTGTGCTGTTGAAAAGAAAGCTTTTGGTGCAGATTTTGATGCAATACACTTATTGAGCAAAGATCATTCAATCTTTATTTATTCAAGTATGGAAAAATGCAACCAAGCCAAAGAAATCTGGCAATCTAATTCTCCAGAATAATTATCTCGCTGAGGCTGATCATAGATGACACGACAAAAATATGCTTTGGGTTTGGCTATATTTCTAATGGCGATGAACAGTTCATTGCAGGCTGCTGCAATGACATCTCAACAGCAGAAGGCTTTGCAGCATCAATTAAATGCTAATATTCAATATTTATCCGATGAAAATGGCAGTTGTTTATTGAGTGATCAGCCTATTAATCAGGCTGTAACAGTCATCTATTTAGATCCATATCAAGATTATTTTCATTATGACCTTGTCGAAGCATTACCAATGGCAAAATCAAATGAATGTATTGAAATGTTAGGTACTGAAGGTTTGGCGGGTAAGTATTTTTACCGTGTAGAGGGAAAAAGCACTGATTTAATTCGAGGCTATGGTTTTGAATTAAAGTTTGAACAGACGATTTATCATCAAAGAAAAATCATCGGAATTAATTTTTTTGGGCAAAAAACGGCACATCGGATTAGCGAATGTAGTTCAAGTGAAGGGACCCATTTTAATATCTGGCAGACAGGTGGAGCAAAACCAAAAAAATTGCTACATCGATATACCTACTTAAATATGGATTTGGAAACGACATGTAAAGAAGCTGCTTATAGTAAGGGCTTACTGAATATTAAGTAAGTCGCATAGTTGAGCTCATTTTATACGATCTTTTGTTTGTGTATTGTCGAGGGTAAACGTCCATAACGGCGTTTATATTCTTGAGAAAAACGCCCTAAATGGGTAAATCCCCATTTAAATGCTACATCTGTAATGGATAAATGCTCATTGTTAATCAACTCTAAATGTGCCTGCTCAAAACGTAATTCTTTTAAATAAGCCATAGGTGTAGTGCCTAAATAATTTTTAAAACCATTAAATAGCGTGCGAACACTGATTCCAGCTTGTGCTGCAAGAAGTTCAATATTTAATGGCTCGTGTAAGTTCTCCCGTATATAAGCTTCAGTACGTTTAATAAAATAAGGCGATATGATCTTATGTTCTTGCTGAAAATGCTCTTGGCTATTGTTAGCCTGACCATAAATGAGTGCATTAAATAAACTGGATTCAAACTGTTTAAAAGCCAATGGGTGCTGTAACGGATGCTGTTCAGTGGCTAAAGCCATCATTAGGGTTTTTAAAAGTTGCAGAAAATAGGCAGCACTTGGTCTAGAAAAATCGAGTTTTGGATCAAAGACTAGGCTGTGTTGTTGAAAATGCGATAGGTGTTGTCGACAGTGAAATAAGAAATCTTCTTTGGCAATTTTAACAATTAACTGTGGTGAACCTGCATGCCAACGCATCTGTAATGATTGGCCTGGAGAAAGTAGTGATGCAACTTGATCATAAGAAATAAATTTATGCGTAGCATACTGAATTTCAGCATAACCTTTAGTAGGGATTTGAATTAAATAAAATTGCTCAAGATCGTCAGGATCTATATAAACATCCTCACTATATTCAAGGCGACTGAGTTGTATGCTACCCACAGTACGGACCATATGCATACTTGCAAAAAAATCTGATTTTTGTTGAATAATTTTAAGTCGGTGTGGTTTGAAAATTTGCCCGACTTGTAGGCATGTCTCGTTGAGGTCATGACATTGAAAGAGCAAATTACTGGGTTGGAAAACCATTTCGTTTTGAAAATGGCGGCCACAGAGGTCTGGGGAGTTGGCTGAGTTCATGGCTATCCCTTGCTGATCATCGATATTCTGCGTTTAACAATGAGCAAACTTGCTGGCCAGTGTTAAGAAGTAACGCTCTATTTTTATTGACCTAAATCCTTTAGATCACCTTTATTTATAACAAATCCAATTAAAATGGTCAATTTAAAGTTAAGCTGATGTATCTAATTTAACTCATTGAATTAAAATAACTTAATTTAATCATTCGCTACTGTGTAAAAAGATTTAAATGTTTTTTTGTTATTTGAGTTTGATTAAAAAAAGACCAAAGACCAAAGACCAAAGGGCAGAAAAGTATCATTTTAATGTATAGAGAGCTTCTACCGTAGTTGGGCAGGAAGATTAAGTTTGTTGTTTGAATTGATTGTTATTGAGTTAATAGAAAAGTCAATAAATTCATGTCCATGAAGAAATATTTTAAAGGTGATCCTTAATAAAATATAGAATAATTAAATTTACTTATATTACAGTATTATTTTTGATTAAGCGGTGTGGGGATATATAAGGATATTCTTGTTATTTATTAGAATGGAAAAGTAGTTGTGTGTATAGGGTGGTCTATTTATTTTTATGTATTTTTATTTAATTTAAAATCATCTTAATTTTAATCATGATTTATTTTAATTTCTATTTTTTAATTAAATTGATCAATATAATTATGTTTAATATATGGGTGATATTTATTTAACTTATTGTTTTTATTGGTTAATATTTTGGTTTTGTAGAGCTAATGAAGACGTAAATTAATTTCTTAAGAAGGGTTGTATTTAAAATACGTATAAAGTTTTATTCAGTATTATTTCTTTGCACTAATTTAAATTAGAAAAAATATTAAAATTTTATCTTTTATTTTTAATTTAATGAGTTATGTATTTTCAATAGTTTAGATGTGGTATTTTATTTTTTATTGTGATTTTTTGTCTTATTTTGTGTGAGAAAAATAATAATTGGTTGTGTGTTTAATTCTGATTCAATTTATTTTAATTCTTAAACACTTCTATAATTTGAAAATTGTGATCTATTTCACATTGTTATTTTAAAAAGATAAATAGAGTGTGTTGTTTATGAATAAAGTATATCGAATTGTATGGAATGCTTCGTTAGGAGCGTGGGTGGCAGTTTCAGAGTTAGCGAAGCTAAAAGGAAAGAGTTCCTGCTATGGCGCTTGAAACAGCTCCATATGTTGCAGGTAAATGGTCATATGCAGCTGCTGCTGCTCATCATGGCGGCGAAAACGCAGTAGGTGTGACTTTACGTAAGACTGCTGACAATGGTCGTTGGTCATTGACTG
>NZ_BBRX01000042.1 GCF_000829675.1 Acinetobacter rudis | reverse complement strand
TCAAGTCGGGATGTTTGCTAAACAAGCCTTAGTTTTAGTGAATTATGCGCATGCAGATTTGCACGATGTACAACAAACCTATCAAGCCGTACAGCATGATGTTTATCAGAAATTTACAGTTGCTTTACAGCCTGAGCCAGTATTGTTTGATTCACAGGGGATGATTCAAGCACATACGGGTGTTCCAATATGATGAAAGCCAATTGGATGCTGCGATTGATACGCTACCTTGCTATATTTTTCGTGTTTTTTGGCGCTTTAATTATTTTCTTTTACACGCCATATTATTCAAATATGATTATGCGTATTTTAAATAGTGTAGTACCTGTAGAGGTCAATCAAGTTGCAGCTGAAAGTCAGCAAATGGGAACTTTATCTGAAAATGATGAATTAGAACCTGGTTCTGCCCTATGGATTGCACGACAGGCTTATTTAAAAGTCATGGAGGATGCAATCCGAACTCAGAATTCGCAAGACTTAGTTGAATTGCATGCACGCTATCAGATCTTGCAACAAGAAATTAAACATGAGATTGAACAGAAGAAGATTAAAAAGCCTGAAATGCCTAAGGTCCCTTTCTTGATTGATCCAAAGGAACAACAAGCACAAAGTGAGCCGAGTATTACCAGTGGTCATATCGAAGACTTATTGGTGGGGCAGTCAAAAGAAAATAGTGAGTTGATGCAAAAATATATAAAATTTTTAAAAACACATCCTGTTGAGTTGAAAACTGAGGCTGTAGTAGACGAAGAAATTTATAAAGATATTGCCTATGTAAATAACCGAAATAATCCCAAAACCTCAACTGAGGATAAAAAAGATCCTGTATCAAGCCAAGAACCTCCATATGCAATCGTGGTTTTAGGTGGTGGATTGACTCTAGATAAAAACCGAAAAGATATTATTATCAATGAATATACTCGGCTGCGTTTAGAAAAAACTTTGCAAATTGAAAAAAGTACAAATCTACCGATCGTGCTGAGTGGTGTAGAAGCACCTTATATGCAAGCATGGTTATCTCAACGAGGAATTGATGCTAAATTGTTAGAAAATAAAAGTATGAATACCTGTGAAAATACTAGATTTAGTTCGTTACTGTTGCAAAAACAAGGCGGTGCGCCTAAGGTATTATTAGTGACTGATCGTTATCATATGCCACGTACACGGCGTTTATTTGCATTGAATGGTATAGAAACCATTGCCGTAGAAGCACCAATGCCGACCCCATTAACCGCATGGCAACCGAGTCAACAAAACTACGATCACAGCCGTCGAGCCAATTATGAGTTACTGGCTTCATTGCGTGATATGTTGTTTGGTTCAAGCGGTTGTCGAGAGGTTCCTTAATGTCTGAGATTCCTTTTTTAAATCCAAATATACTCAAGCAATTAGATCTGCCTGTGCCCAATCGAGACGACACACCAGAGTTTCTTGAGCCATTGAACTTAAACCGTCCCTATGTGACCAGTCGTGAGCTCAAAGCCTATACGCGTTTATATGGCTTTGACCAACTTAAAGCAGATCATTGGCAGGGCTATATCAAAATGCCTTTGTTCAAGTTGCATGTTCAAGTGTTTAAACCACCCACAGGTTTGATTAAAGGTACGGTTTTCTTGTTACATGGTTATCTTGAACATAGCGGTATTTATCAACCGATTATTCAAGAATTACTTGAACAGGGTTTTAGTGTCTTAACTTATGATTTACCTGGCCATGGGCTAAGTGATGGCTCACCTGCAAATATTGAAAACTTTGACCACTATCAACAGGTTTTACAGGCAGTTTACCAATATGTGCGTAATGCAGATCAACTGCCTAAGCCTTGGCTAGGCATTGGTCAAAGTACAGGTGCTGCAATTTGGATGCATCATTTGTTGGCCTACGCCGCGCGTCGTGAAAATCCGATTGTTGATCGGGTCCTCTTATTATCTCCTTTAATTCGTCCAGCGAAATCGGCTTGGTGGCATAACTCCATAGGCTTAGGAATTATTCGCCGTATTAAACGTGAAGTACCAAGACATTTTAGACGTAACAATCATAATCCTGAATTTTTGCGCTTTGTACGATTAAAAGATCCACTACAACCCCGTATGATGGGCATGGACTGGATTTTAGCAATGTCGAAATGGATGCAAGAAATGGAACAGCGCCCGGCCTGTCGTATACCTGTTTGGTTAGCACAAGGCGCACAGGATCAGACCGTAGATTGGCGTTATAACATTGAATTTGTAAGAAACAAATTTAGATTGCAAACACTCTTGATGCTAGAAGAAGGCTCACATCAGTTGATCAATGAGCGTGCTGATATTCGTGCGGCATTAACAGGATTAATTCCCGCATTTTTACATGCCAATTCTACAGGCGAGTATTACTAGTTTTGAATGATTAAAATTTGATTATACGTTTGACTGAATCATTAAGGCCCATCATAAGATGGGCCTAGTCGTATTTTAAAACTGTTGAGCGTCAGCAAGTTTCCACATACGATAATAGAAATTATCGTCATCATCTCGTTCTATATTTAATAGCTCTTTGTCCTTTAACCAAAAATGTAACTGTGCATAGTTTTTTATTTCACGGTCATTGATACGTTGAGCCAAATGATGTGGACGAATTTGTGAAGGGTGAGTAAGTCCAGAAGAGGCCAGCATTTCAGCAAGTGCTTTAAGTGTATTTTTATGGAAGTTAAAAACACGGTCTGCCTTGGTGGGAACATGGATTGCTTTTTGGCGCTCTTTGTCTTGGGTTGCGATACCAACGGGGCATTGGTTGGTATGACAGCTTTGGGCTTGGATACAGCCCACAGCAAACATAAAGCCGCGTGCTGAATTGACCCAATCTGCACCAATCGCCATGATACTTGCAATATCAAAAGCACTAATGATTTTACCACTGGCACCAAGTTTAATTTGTTCACGTAATCCTGCGCCAATTAAGGTGTTATGAACAAATAATAAACCTTCACGTAGTGGCGTGCCCATATGATTAATCAGTTCTTCTGGCGCTGCACCAGTACCACCTTCTGAACCATCAACGACGATAAAATCAGGTACAATTTTTGTTTCCAGCATTGCTTTTACAATGCTCATAAACTGCCAAGGTTGACCAATACAGAGTTTTAAACCGACAGGTTTACCTTTAGACAATTCACGCAATTGCTGAATAAATTGCATAAGTTCAAGCGGGGTATTAAAGGCAGAATGTTTGGCAGGAGAAACACAGTCTTTATCACGCGAGATGCCACGGATTTTAGCGATCTCTTCTGTGATTTTATGTTGCGGCAAAATACCGCCATGACCAGGTTTTGCACCTTGTGAGAGTTTGATCTCAATCATTTTAATTTGAGGTAATTGTGCCTGTTGCTCAAAACGTATTGGGTCAAACTGTCCGTCTGCGGTACGACAGCCAAAGTAACCACTGGCGATTTGCCAAACAATGTCACCGCCTGCTTCAAGATGGTAAGGGCTTAAACTACCTTCACCAGTATCATGATAAAAACCACCCTTTTTCGCCCCCTGATTGAGTGAGCGAATGGCATTTGCACTGAGACTACCAAAGCTCATCGCTGAGATATTCATGATTGATGCATCATAGGGCTGCGTACATTGATTACTGCCGATATGAATACGGAAATTCAGTGGATCAGCTGGTTGACAAGGGCTTAAGGAATGGGTGAGAAAGCGATAATCCTTCTGATAAACATCAATGATTGATCCAAAGGGTTTGTCAGCATTTTCGTTTTTAGCTCGTTGGTAGACGAGGCTACGCTGCATACGTGAAAACGGTAAAGCATCCTCGTCTGATTCAATGAAATATTGACGAATTTCAGGACGAAAACTTTCAAAGATAAAACGGAAGTGTCCCATGATTGGGTAATTCCGTAAGATTGCATGTCGAGTTTGCATCAAGTCGTATAAACCCAGTGCAGTAAGAAGCGCACTAATGATCCAAGTGGTATTAATGACGTAGTCTGAAAAAAAGTAATAGATATAGTGGCTATCATTGAAAACGATAACCCAAGTGAGATAACACAAAATAAAGATACAAAGAAACCAAACGGAGTGGCGTGAAAAAAAAGTATTTAATAGCTTGTATCTGACTGATTGAGCAGGACTGGCCATGTTATTGAACTATCCAATAATTATTTGGATAATAAAGTGCCAAGTTATCTAACAAAGTACAAGTAAAGTGGTGTAAATACTACAAATATCTATTGTTTCTGTCTGTTTTTTAAACTGCTGCGGTGTGCGTTTTTTTAATCTTTTGGATCATCCCCTTTAGCCTTAAAAGGGATGATCAGGCTTCATGTGATGAAGATTTTTTACTCTTCTTCAGCCGTGTATAACATTAAAATTGCATCATTTAAAAGCTGAGCAAGATCTTCGCGAATTTCTTCAGCTTGGAAGCGTGTATCCAAAAGTAGTATTTCACCATCTGCAATTTGGATCAGTAAATCAGTCAGTTCTTCACTGACATTTAAAGCTTCACCATTGGCGAAAAATTGAGTTTGGCCTTGTGACTCGATATATAACAAACGCGAAGCTGGTTCTAACATCAGTTGATAACCCACATCGATGACTTCGAGTAAATCATCAGCTGCTAACTCATCAGGTTCAGGAATATTGTCTGGATATTTGGCTTCAGACATTAAAGTGGCGATTACAGCATCTAAGCAATCTGTCTGTTGAATCTGTTGGATCAATATGTTTTTTAAATATTCAAGCTCAGTTGCAGTAATTTTACCCACAGGATTACTTTGCAGACGTAATACATCTTGTAGTGGGGTTTTTAGACTGGCTGTATCAGCATAATGGTCACTTAAACGATCCATCATACTTGCTACATCAGGCATTCGGAAACCAAATGAACAGGTCAAGCATTCATTTTCAGCAACCCCGTGATGTGCCAAACCTGGTGGAACATAAAGCATGTCACCTGGGTTTAAGACTTCATCAAAAGTAACCTGCATTTCTGGCAATAGTTTTAAAGGCTGTTTGGGTACAAACTCAGTGTTTTCATCACACATTTGCCCAAGTTGCCAGCGACGTTGACCATAGGCTTGTACTAAGAATACATCATAAAAATCAAAATGCTGTCCAACAGAACCTCCTTTAGGCGCATAAGACACCATGACATCATCACGGCGCCATTGAGGAATAAAGGGGAACTTTTTCCAAAGTGCAGAGAGATCAAGTGAATATTGATCTACAGCTTGAACCAGTAGCGTCCATTTCTGTGGCATTTTCTGAAAATCGGACTTGCTTAATGGTGAAGATTTTACACTCCACTGATTTGGATCTTTATCTTTTTGTTTGATTAAGCGGGCAGTGACATGTTCTTCGAGGGCTAGAGCTTGAATATCATCAGGATGCAAGAGTCCATCGATTTCTGGCATAGCCGCACGAATTAATAATGGTTTTTTTTGCCAGTATTCAGCTAAAAACTGTTCAGCGCTGATACCGCCTAAAAAATCGAGTGTGTGAGACATAGATAGCCTAAGTATTTAAAAGGTTAAAAATTGCTTTCTGAGTGGAGCAATTATAAAAATGAAATAGTGCACATTAAGGCAGTTGTACACCGAGCTGCCTTAATGTTTTACATAGTGCGATTAAAGGCAGACCCATGAGACTTGTTTGGTCATGGCCCTGCATTGATTCAAATAGACTAATACCTAGTCCTTCACATTTAAAACTGCCCGCACAGTGTAGGGGTTGTTCTTTTGCAACATAACGTTCAATTTCATCACGTTCTAAATGTCTAAATTGGATTTGAAAGTGTTCAATCCACTGATGTTTAAACTGATGTTGTTCAATTTGCACACTGAGTGCTGTGGCAAATCGTAGACATTGACCTGAATGTGCTTGTAATTGCTCAATTGCCCGAGCTTCAGACATTGGCTTACCAATAAACTGATCAGGACGATCAACATGATAAGCAACTTGATCTGAACCAATGACTAAAGCTTGAGGAAATTGCCTTGCGACATGCTGGGCTTTACTTATGGCTAAACGCATAGCTAGATCTTCGGCTTGAGTTTCACCACAAGGTGATTCATCGATATCTGGCGATATACAGCGGTAGTTTAGCCCTAAGCGATTCATCAGTTCACGACGTGTAACACTTGAGGACGCGAGGATTATTTCTGAGAACATCATTCAGCTACATATTCCATGAGGACATCAAAAGGCACATAAGAGAGTACGGATTGATGGCAAGCATCAAGTTTTAGGCGTGGTGCAACACCAGATTGATAGGCTTCAACCCAGCGTGCAACACAGATACACCAATAGTCTCCAGGTTGTAACCCTGGAAAGCCGACTTCGGGTACTGGTGTAATTAAGTCATTGCCAATTTTTTGTGAGAAATTTAAAAACTCAGCGCTCATTTGCGCACAAACCGTGTGTTGTCCAAGATCAGTTACTGCTGTGTGACAGAAACCATTACGAAAATAACCTGTAATGGGATCAAAGCAACAACTGGCCATAGGTTTGCCTAATACATTCAATCGGTTGATTTTTGGGTCAGGATGTATCGACATAAATTCACTTTAAAATGCAGATCTTGCTTTATAATAATCAAAACAAAAAATTTCTACATCATTTCGATAAATTAACTCACCTTTATTTTTCAAATCATTTAGAATCAGTGCGATTTTTTGCAATATAAAAAGTGAGCACGACATGAATTTCCAACGTATGACCGAGCTTGATCTAACAGCGAAGCGCGTATTGATTCGTGAAGATTTAAATGTACCGGTAAAAAACGGTGTAATTAGCAGTGATGCACGTTTACGTGCGGCTCTTCCAACAATTAAAGCTGCGTTAGCACAAGGTGCAGCAGTTATGGTTTGTTCACATCTTGGTCGTCCTGTAGAAGGCGAGCCTAAAGCTGAACAATCATTGGCTCCTGTTGCTGCATATTTGACCGAAGCATTGGGTCAGGAAGTACAACTACATACTGATTATTTAAATGGCGTTGAAGTTGCTGCTGGACAAGTGGTATTACTCGAAAATGTGCGTTTTAACCACGGCGAGAAAAAAAATAACCCAGAACTAGCACAGCAATATGCAGCACTTTGCGATGTATTTGTAATGGACGCTTTTGGTACTGCACATCGTGCAGAGGCTTCAACTGAAGGTGTGGCACGTTTTGCTCAAGTTGCGGCAGCAGGCCCATTATTGGCAGCAGAACTTGATGCGCTGGGTCGTGCATTGCAAACACCACAAAAACCAATGGTGGCGATTGTTGCAGGTTCAAAAGTTTCAACTAAACTTGATGTACTCAACTCACTTTCTACAATCTGTGATCAGTTGATCGTAGGTGGTGGTATCGCAAATACTTTCTTGGCAGCAGCAGGTTATAACGTAGGTAAATCGTTATATGAAGCTGATTTGGTTGATACTGCGAAAGCTATTGCAGCTAAAGTGTCGGTACCATTACCTACAGACGTAGTTGTTGCAGATGCAGCAGAAATCGACTTTAGTGATTTCTTAGGTTCATTAGCTCAAGCCAAAGCCGTGGTGAAAAACGTTGCTGATGTTGCTGAAAATGACATGATTTTAGATGTTGGCCCAGCTACTGCTGCAGCATTTGCACAGATTATTGCAGACTCTAAAACTATTTTGTGGAATGGCCCAGTGGGTGTATTCGAAGTAGATCAGTTTGGTGAAGGGACTAAAACATTGTCTCTCGCTGTTGCACAATCAGCTGCATTCTCAATCGCAGGTGGTGGTGATACTTTAGCTGCTATTGATAAATATGATGTAGCAGCCAAAATTGGTTATATCTCTACAGGTGGTGGTGCATTCCTTGAATTTGTTGAAGGAAAAACTCTACCTGCAGTTGCTGCTCTATTGGCGCGTGTATAAGTTTGAATTTTATAAGGTTGCTTTGTTTTTTAACAACTGAATAAATACTATAAATAGGCTAATTTTGATTGGCCTATTTTTTTTCGTCATAAAATTGTCACAACTCTGCAATATATTGACCATGAAATAAATCACCAATTGTGGAAAGTCTGATGAAATTTAAAGTCATTGTTGCTGCGCTTATTCTTGCACCTTTAGCATTAACTGCATGCTCTAAAAAAGAAAAAGCTGCTGAAGATCAAGCTGCCTCAGCTGTGGTGACTCCTACTGAGTCTGAGAAAGTTACCCCTGAACAACAAGCTGCAATTGATTCTATTGATAAACCAATTGCTGACGAAAAGAATACTGATATACCCGTGGAAGTCTCTTCTAAGCCTGCTGATGCAGCAACACCTGCTTCAGAAGCTCAATAATCTATATTGAATAACAATAAGTTGTACAGATGAGTGAAAAGTTCCCGCAAAAGCGGTGACTTTTTTTAAAATAACTCGAATTGTTGCTGAATTGCTAGCTTTCCCCATGTAGAATATGGGGCATTACCTGGGAGGATATTATGGCTCTTATTTCATTGCGCCAGCTCTTGGATCACGCCGGCGAAAATAATTACGGCGTACCAGCATTCAACGTTAACAACTTAGAACAAATGCGCGCAATTATGTTGGCCGCAGATGAAACAAATTCACCTGTGATTGT
Source organism: Acinetobacter rudis (assembly GCF_000829675.1). Lineage (GTDB taxonomy): Bacteria > Pseudomonadota > Gammaproteobacteria > Pseudomonadales > Moraxellaceae > Acinetobacter > Acinetobacter rudis. The sequence continues at coordinate 26,127 of NZ_BBRX01000042.1, read as the reverse complement.
CCAAGCCTCTGCAGGCGCGCGTAAATATGCAGGTTCACCGTTTCTACGTCATCTTATTTTAGCTGCTGTAGAAGAGTGGCCACATATTCCTGTGGTTATGCACCAAGACCACGGTACAAGTCCTGACGTTTGCCAACGTTCAATTCAATTGGGCTTTAGTTCTGTCATGATGGACGGTTCTTTAGGTGCTGATGGTAAAACCCCAACTTCTTATGAATACAATGTCGATGTAACTCGTCGTACCGTAGCGATGGCGCATGCATGTGGTGTTTCAGTAGAAGGTGAGATCGGTTGTTTAGGTAGCTTAGAAACTGGTCTAGCAGGCGAAGAAGATGGTGTAGGCGCAGAAGGCGTTTTAGATCATTCTCAATTGCTTACTTCAGTTGAAGAAGCTCGCCAATTCGTTGCAGATACTCAAGTTGATGCGCTTGCGATTGCGGTGGGTACTTCACACGGTGCTTATAAATTTACTCGTCCACCTACAGGCGATATTTTAGCGATTGACCGTATTAAGGAAATTCATGCTGCTTTACCAAATACTCATTTGGTTATGCATGGTTCAAGCTCTGTGCCACAAGATTGGTTAGCTGTAATCAATGAACATGGCGGTGACATCAAAGAAACTTATGGTGTACCTGTTGAGCAATTGGTTGAAGCAATTAAACATGGTGTGCGTAAAATCAATATTGATACTGATTTGCGTCTAGCATCTACAGGTTCTATCCGCCGTTATATGGCTGAAAACCCAAGTGAATTTGACCCACGTAAGTATTTTGCTGCGTCTGTTCAAGCAATGAAACAAATCTGTGTAGATCGTTATACTGCATTTGGTTCTGCAGGTCATGCTGACAAGATTCGCCCAATCTCTTTAGAGAAAATGGTTGAACACTATAAATAATCGCTTGCTTAGGCATCGATGATTTAAAAAACGTCCACTTTCAGTGGACGTTTTTTCATGTATATAAAGCTAAGCTTGCACTTTTTGAATGGAAAAATAGAATGTACTTTATTGTATTTGCTGCACTCTGCAGTGTCGCAGTATCGATTTGGCTTAAACACTGTAAACATCAGCAAGTTGATGTTTTACAAATGCTGGCTTGGAATTATTTGCTTGCCATGTTGCTGTGTTATGTCTGGTTTAAACCGGATTTTTCACATGTCAGTGTAGCTGATACACCGTGGTGGGTGATTACGCTATTGGGTGTCGCTTTGCCAAGTATATTTTTAATGTTGGGTGGGGCTTTAACACGAGCAGGAGTAATCAAAACTGAAATAGCACAGCGTTTATCTGTTGTACTGTCTTTAAGTGCTGCTTATCTATTTTTTCAAGAACAATTTACAGCCTTAAAAGGGGTGGGAATTGCTTTAGGTCTACTGGCCATGCTGTGTATTTTATTGTCTCGTTCTGGTGAGAAATTAGCAGCATTTCGTTCAGCCAAACGTTCTCAGGCTGCGATGTGGTCGTTATTTGCGGTGTGGGTGGGTTATGCCGTTGTCGATATATTATTAAAGTACACCAGCGGCTTGGGGCTACAGTTTGCATTAACACTGAACTTAAGTTTTATCGTTGCATTTATTTTCATGAGTGCAATTTTAATCTTTAGAAAAACCCAGTGGAGTATGCGGGCTTTATATTCAGGTTTATTGTTAGGCTTGTTAAATTTTTCCAATATTGCACTTTATATTAAAGCTCATCAGTGGCTAAAAGATTCGCCTTCAGTAGTGTTTGCGGGTATGAATATTTTAGTGGTATTACTGGGTGTAATTGCGGGTATGATCATCTTTAAAGAGCGTTTAAATAAGCTGAGTAGTGCGGCAATTGTTTTTGCAGCAGCAGCAATTTTTGTTCTTGCAAAAGCGCTATAATTAAGGCGCTTATATCTAGTCGTTTGAGATTAAAAAAAAGCTCAAAAAAACTTAAATTTTCTTAATAAATCAATTTGTTACATATTTATTGCTGTATTTTTTACAAAAAATACAGCAATGGTTTACTTGAAAAAATCTTATGTTAATAATAATCGTTCTCATATATTTTATGTCGATTTTATGAACACAAATTTCAAATTAAATGCTATGACGCAGGCAATTTATGCAGCTGCATTTTTGACCGTATGTAGTCCAGTCGCGTATGCAAATACAGTTGAAAACGATCAGTCAGTACAGTTGCCGACGATTACACTTTATGCTGATGGCAAAGCAACTGATTATGCGAGTCAAGGTGAAACCACGGAAGGGACAGGGAGTTTTAAAGCCAAATCATCACGATCATCTTCAAAACTAAAGTTAGATATTAAAGAAACCCCACAATCAGTTAGTGTAGTAACACGAGAACAGATCGAACAACGTAATTTAAATAACATTGATGATATTTTGGCAGCAACACCTGGGGTGACATCAACTAAGACCGATAGTGAGCGTTCAAGTTATTATGCACGCGGATTTTCTATTTCCAATAGGCAAATTGATGGTATGCCTGTGGGAGACAATAGTCCTCGAGCTGATAGTTTTTTCTTTGACCGAGTTGAAGTGGTTAAAGGGGCATCTGGTTTAACGGGATCAACGGGTGATCCCTCTGCGACCATTAACATGATTCGTAAGCGTCCGACCAAAGAATTTGGTGGAAATGTCAGTTCAACCTATGGTCGCTGGAATAACACCCGTATTGAAGCTGATGTTTCAGTGCCATTAACAGAAGATGGCAGTGTACGAAGTCGTATAATGGCAGCACATACCGATAAAGAATCCTTTATGGATTTTTATGAACTTAAATCAACGGCAGCTATGGCAATTATTGAAGCTGATTTAACCCCAAATACCACTGCAGCTGTAGGGTTTCAATATCAAGATAACAAGCCAAAAGGTTCTACTTGGGGAACTGTGCCGTATTTTAGTGCAGATGGTAGCCCGATTAACTTACCTCGAAATTTCAGTTTAACTACAGATTGGAGTTCAATTAGCCAACAGGATAAGACGGTTTTTGCTGATATTCAGCATAAATTTAGCAATGAATGGGTTGTAAAAGCCGCCGTTGCACATAGTACCTCTGATAGTAATTGGATGGTTGCCTATGGCGCCTCAGGTTTTCCTGACCCAACGACTGGTAAGGGTTTAGGCCTATGGACACAGGTTTCCCCGTACTCTGAAAGTAAGAAACTAAATGTCGATCTATATGCAACGGGACCATTTCAGTTTTTAGGCCGTCAACATGAATTGGTCTTGGGATATAGTGGTTTTAAAAGTGAAAGTACTTCTCAAAGCGTAAAGAGTAAGATTGATTACCCAGCTGAAATTCCAGATTATCGTGAGTGGACAGGTAATTTGCCGAAACCTAGTTATGAAAAAAATGGGGCAGGTAGTAAAAATACCACTGAGTTGTTTGGTTATTATTCAACGCTCCGTTTAAATTTGGCGGATCCCTTAAAACTCATTTTAGGTGGTCGCTTTAGTACATATGATTATAAAAAAGAGACATGGAAAGCTGACACGGATAAGTCTTTGGCAGCAAAACCACGTAGTTTTGAACAGTTTGTTCCCTATGTTGGTATCTTGTATGACATTAATGAAAGCTATACAGCTTATGCGAGTTATACGGATATGTTTACCCCATCTGATAAACGCGATAGAACGGGGGCTTATCTTGACCCAGTTATTGGAAGTAGTACCGAACTGGGGATTAAAGCTGAATTCTTGGATGAGAAATTACTTACCAGTGCGGCAGTATTTTGGTCAACAGTTAAGGATCTCGCTGTTGAAGATAAGGAATATCGAGATGGAGTGAAAAATGGAACGATCTCTAAAGTTGATGATATGGATACTGCTTATTTTGCATCAGGACAAGGTTTAAAAGTAAATGGCTTTGAAATAGAGGCGATTGGAAAGTTGCAAGACAATTGGAATATTAGTGCTGGCTATACTTATGTAAATAGTGTGAGTTCGGCAAATGCGAGTTCATTAAATACGATTCCACAAAATCAAGTGAAGTTATTTACAAGCTATACATTGCCAGAAAATCTATGGCAAGGTGCGAATAAACTTACCATTGGTGGTGGTGTAAATTGGCAAAGTGAAATTTCTCAAAAGTGGGGCGGTGCACCTGAAAATGCCCATAATGATGGAACGATAGTGCAAAAGTCATATTATTTGGCCAATGCATTTGCGAGTTATAAGTTTAGTGAAGAATTATCTGCAAACTTAAACATCAACAACCTATTTGATGAAAAGTATTACTTAAATGTCGGGTTCTATAATGGTGTTTATTGGGGAGAGCCACGTAACGTGACTTTATCTGTCCGTGCTCGCTTCTAAAATGAATTAACAGTAAAACTCTTCCTGAAAACAGGCAATGAGCTCAGGTGGAACACGGATTGTTTGACCATTGTTTCGCATATATAGATCGCCCTTATAATAAACAGGGCGATCTGATTTATTGCATTTAAATACCAGTATAGTTTTACCTTCAATTCGAATGTCTTCTAAAGTGGTATAAATATTTGAGCGTTTTTGACTTTCATGTGAAAGTTTATCGAGTAGGCCTCTTTTCATCAGGTCTAACGAACCTTGAAAATGTTCATGGAGTTCTTGTTCAATCCCCACAATACTTTGATCATCAGCTACGCCTATAAACACATAACCTTTGCGAGTATTCATAAAAGCAAAGCATGCTTTGATCCAGCTATCTGATTTTTTATGACTAAGTAAGTCTGTTGTACGCTGTTTAAATTCAATCTGATTATTTTCACTTTGATCGATTAGACTAAGATATTTTTCTGCCAAGCTTTGTTGCTGATATTGAGAGAGGGTCTGCTGAATTTTAGCGAGGGAACGATAGGCGGATGCCATTTCTAAGTTGTCTATATCTTGCCAACGATAAAGTATTTTTGTTTTATGCTGGATTGCGATTTTAGGATCGTGTAGAAATTCAATACTGTGTTGTAACGACTCATGGATTTCATGATAAATACCATGTGAAGAATTTGGCACTGCGATTTTTTGATAAAGGCTGTAGATATTATCGATTTTCTTTTGGATGTCTAGGTTATCTTGATAAAAACATAAGTATTTGAACTCATTTAATATTTGTTCATAGGGTCGATGAAAAGAAGCTGGAAATAATTCTTTAGTCGGAATTTTGATATATTTTTCGATGCGTTGATAATAATAACTTAAAGTCGGATATTCATTACTGTGATAGAGATTAATTTCAGCACGAACCATTAAATCGATTGTTGCATAAGCTTGAAAAAATAATAGTGTTTGTATTTCTTTATATTTAAGCGGTTGATGCTGCCAATGCATCTCAAGATACTCATTAAATATCTTAAATTTATTTGCGATATAGTGGTTTAGGTCCATAAGTCATACCTAAATACAAACCATCAAAGATGGTGTCCAATTTTTTATAAGCAGGATAGCACTGATTTAAGTATTCTTTATGACAGTCATTCGATCTATATTGTAAGTAAAATTGGATGTGTAAATGTGCGGTTCAAAGGGTTATACCTATGCAAGTCTAGGGCTCGCATAGGTAAGCGCTGTTGATTTATAGTACGCTAATAATTTTATCTTGATCGAGTCGTGACTTAGGTAATGGTGCGTTAAAGTCTTCATCGCTGCGATAGCCTAAAGCAACCAGAACACTAGGTTTCAGACCTTGTTCGCTGAGTTTGAGTTCTTGGTTCAGTATTTCTGCATTAAACCCACCAATCGGGGTAGCATCAATTCCTTGTAGGGCAGCAGCAAAGAGCAGTTGACCAAGTGCAATAAAGGTTTGATTTTCAGTCCAACGGGAGAGATCACCCTGTTGTTGTCGATAGTAATCGACATAGAATGTTCTACTATTCATTTGATTTTGCTGAACTTGTTGGTCCTTGAAACGACCATCTTGTGCTTCTTGCGTGATGATATTAGATAAATGCTCTGGGTCGATATCTGTTTTGCTACAAAACACAATGGTATGTGAAGCATTGAGAACCTTTGCTGCATTATAGGCATAATCACCAACTAGAGCTGTTGCGATCCGTTCTTTTGCAGGTGCTGTATCTGCTACAAAAAAATGCCAAGGCTGAATATTAATAGATGAAGGGGTGAGTTTTAATACCTCAAGGAGTTGATCAAATTGCGATTGTGCAATGACTTTACTCGCATCATAGGCCTTCGTGGTATAACGTTGCTGTAGTACTTTAAGTAAATCCATAACTCATTTTATAAATGACCAATAAAGTCTGATTATAGTCAATTTAGCTAAGTTGTATCGTTTGCAAAAGCATTTTTTTAATGTAGATAGGTAGTGGCTTTTAGAACATAAAGTGATGCATGACCCACTCACCTTGTTCATTGATTTCAAGAATTTCTGCACTTTGTGTAGATATCCGCCAATCACCTAGAACAATTCGGAATTTTTGCTCGATGTGGTGAATCATCGGGCGATGTGTATGACCATGAATTAAGATATCACAGCTGCTGAGTGCTTGTTGTACTGCATCTTGATTCACATCCATGATTTCAGCCATTTTATGCTGCTGAGCCGTCTTGCTTTGCTGGCGCAAATTGTTGGCCAGTTTTTTACGAAAGCTTAATGGCGTTTTACGCAGTAAGGTGAGTACTACAGGATTACGAATAATTTTTTTAAAGCGCTGATACGAGCGGTCATCAGTACACAGTGCATCACCATGTTCTAAACGAAAACGTATACCATTTAGGGTTAAATAGGCGACTTCTGGCAGGAGTTCGGCATTAAATTGTTGTAAAAATTTAGTACCTAAAACAAAGTCACGATTTCCAGCTTGGAAATAGATGTGATTACCACGTGCATGGAATTGCTGTAGGGCAGTGACAATGGGTTTAATCCACTCTTCATCGTTGTCATCGCCAAGCCAAGCATTAAACCAATCTCCTAAAATATAGAGATGGGTATTGCGATCAGCGTAGTCTACAAGCAAATCTAAAAACCCCCGAATTAATCGAGGGTAATTTTCAGATAAGTGCAGATCTGATATAAACAGATAAGTCACTAAAAATCCAAATAAAAATTATTCTGAGATGATTTTAGCAGATTCAATGACAATATTCTCTAAAGGTACATCTGCATGGTAACCGCGGTTACCTGTACGTACACCTTTGATCGCTTCTACAACATCCATACCTTCAGCGACTTTACCAAATACAGCATAACCCCAACCTTGCGCAGTTTTACCTGAGTGGTTAAGAAAAGCATTGTTGCTTACGTTGATAAAGAACTGTGCAGATGCAGAGTGAGGAGCTTGTGTACGAGCCATCGCGATTGTACCGATGTCATTGCTTAAGCCATTGTCTGCTTCGTTTTCAATAGAGTCACGTGTAGTTTTCTCTTTGAAGTTTTCATCCATGCCACCGCCTTGTACCATAAAACCATCGATAACACGGTGGAAAATTACGCCATCATAAAAACCATCACGAACGTATTCTAGAAAGTTAGCCACAGTAATTGGTGCTTTTTCTGAATTGAGTTCAAGAACGATACGTCCTTTGTTGGTATTTAATTCGACTTGAGGAAAACTCATTCTATAATCTCCTAAACATAGCGAAATGCCATGGGTTTTTCGGTTGTGAGAAGCATAAGCAAACTGTAAACTACAAGGCAAGCAAAAACGTTATTTTCTTTGTTAAAATGTCTAAATAATGTTTTTATCTATTTTTTTTTCAATAAGTGATTAAGTAATTATGAAGCCAAATGCTGTTGTTTCAGATTTGCCAATGAACCCGACATCCACATCTACACCTGTCGATGCTCAGCAGCAAGAACAACAGGGTGGTTTGGATTTTATTCGTCAGGTGATTACCGATGATTTAAACGTAGGTAAGCATCAGTCGATCATTACCCGTTTTCCACCAGAACCAAATGGCTATTTACATATAGGTCATGTTAAAGCTATTTGCCTAAACTTTGGTATTGCACAAGAGTTTAGTGGCAAATGTAATCTTCGCTTTGATGACACTAACCCAGATGCTGAAGAACAAGAATATGTTGACGGTATTGCGACAGATGTAAAATGGCTAGGTTTTAACTGGGAAGGTGAGCCTTTATATGCATCAAGCTATTTTGATCAATTGCATGCTTGGGCAGTCCAACTGATCAAACAAGGTGATGCTTATGTTGATCTACAGACACCTGAACAAATCAAGTTAAATCGTGGTTCTTTTGTTGAAGCTGGAACCAATTCACCTTATCGCGATACAAGTGTTGAAGAAAACTTGGCGCGTTTTGAACAAATGAATAATGGTGAATTAGCTGAAGGTGCTGCAGTACTACGCGCTAAAATTGATATGGCTGCAGCAAACGTACATATGCGTGATCCGATTATGTATCGTGTATTGCATTCCGAGCATCATCAAACAGGTGATAAATGGAAAATGTACCCAATGTACGATTATGCACATCCATTGTCAGATGCGATTGAGGGGATTACTCACTCTTTGTGTACGCTTGAATTCCAAGACCACCGTCCTTTATATGACTGGTTCGTGGAAAAAGTGAAGGCACCAGCAGTACCGCATCAGTATGAGTCGAGCCGTTTAAATATTGATTACACCATCACTTCGAAACGTAAATTACGTCGTTTAGTTGAAGGTGGTTATGTCAATGGTTGGGACGATCCACGTATGCCTACGGTTGTGGGTATGCGTCGCCGTGGCTTTACACCAGAAGGCTTGCGTGATTTCTGTAAGCGTGTCGGTGTATCGAAAACTGATGGTATTGTTGATGTTGCAATGCTTGAGTTCTCTATTCGTCAATCATTGGAGAACGCAGCTGCGCGTGGTATGGCTGTGTTGAATCCATTAAAAGTGACTTTGACGAATTTACCTGAAGCACTCGAATTGAAACATGCACGCCATCCAAACGTAGATATGGGTGAACGTGTTATTCCATTGACTCAAGAGATTTATATCGATCGTAAAGACTTTGAGGAAGTACCACCTAAAGGCTTCAAACGTTTGACTACAGATGGTGAAGTTCGTTTACGTCATGCATATGTAATTAAGTGTGATGAAGTGATTAAAGATGCTACGGGTGAAATTATTGAGTTGAAATGCTCAATTGATCCTGAAACTTTAGGTAAAAATCCAGAAGGTCGTAAGGTTAAAGGTGTTATTCACTGGGTATCTGCAACTAAAGGTGTAGCAGCTGAAGTTCGTGTTTATGATCGTTTATTTACAGAATCAAACCCTGAAACTGGTGATGACTTCTTAGCGAATTTAAATCCAGAATCACTCAAAATTGTACAGGCTGTTGTCGAGCCATCATTGGCACAAGCACAAGCAGAAGATCGTTTCCAATTTGAACGTGAAGGCTACTTTGTTGCAGATCGTTATGATCATTGCACAGATAAACCTGTATTTAACCGCATTTTAGACTTAAGAGACAGCTTTAAACCGGGTAAGTAATCTGGTTTAGCTAAAAAAAACTCAGTTCATATTGAACTGAGTTTTTTTAATATTTAGTTTAGCAATTTGGGCTGATCAGCGACGTCGACTACTATAGCGACTACGGCCACGAGCCATACCACCTAAGGCATTGAGTACAGCCATTTTGCTCATACTTCCAGAAGCATGTGCATGACATATTGCAGCAGCAAGTGCATCCGCTGCATCGGCCTGAGGGCAAATGCTTAAATTAAGCAGTTTCATCACCATCATCTGTACTTGTTCTTTGTCTGCAGCACCATAACCTACAACAGATTGTTTAATTTGACGTGCAGTATATTCAGCAACTTGTAGATCAAGATTGACAAGGGCCGCAATTGCAGCACCTCGCGCTTGACCAAGTTTAAGCGCTGAATCTGGATTTTGAGCCATAAAGACCTGCTCTACAGCAGCTTCAACAGGACCGTGAAAACGCACAATGCGATCAACACCAGCAAAAATACGTTTAAGTCGTTCAGGCATGGCAGTTGTTTCTGTTTTGATCGTGCCTGCATCAACAAAACGCAGCTTTTGTCCATCTTTCTCAATAATGCCGTAACCCGTCATGCGTGAACCAGGGTCAATGCCAATAATTAAACTCATAATTGCTTAAAATCATTTATCTTGTTGCTATTGTTACATATTGAGTTATCACAGGGGGAAATAATTGTAATTATGCAAGTGCAATCTAGTGTGATTGGCAGTGTATTGGTCTAGAAGGTAATATAAATTTAAGTCGATCTTCTTTAGTAATCGTCCCATGTTTTTTTTAAGTGATTCAAATTGGATATCTTTAGGCGTTGACAAAGAAACTGAATATTATTATGGTTAGGTAGCTTACTATATTGTGACTAATCAAATGTATCTTAATCAAAAATATAAGGCACTTTTAAAAGAGGCGCATAAACGTAATTTGCCTGATCTGGAAGGTATTCAATTATGTTTTAAGACACTTTCGTTGGCTTCGCATATAGACCGAGATTGTGCAAATCAGCTTGCTGTTTTTAACCTATCTGAGGGTCGATTTATACTCTTATTTTTATTGGATGCAGCAGGAGGGGGAGTCGCACCCAAAGTTTTAGCAGAGCAAGCGGGTATCTCTCGAGCAACAGTAACTGGACTCTTAGATGGCTTGGCTCGTGACGCATTAATAGAACGTCAGGCGAGTACTGAAGATAGGCGCTCTTTGAATGTTCAACTGACCGCTAAAGGTAAGTTGATCGCTCAACAGGTTTTTGAAAAACATAGTCTTTGGATCTCAGGTCTATTTAGTCATTTATCTTTGGATGAACGGCAACAGTTATCTAATTTACTTGAAAAAATTTCTAGCAATCTTACCCATCAGGAATAATTATGAATCACTATTTGATCGAACTATATACACCAAATGCAGCTTGGAAAGGTTTAGCTATTGAGGAGCGAAAAAAATATTTAAATGAAGTGGGTACTGCAATGAGTGGGCTATATGAGGCAGGGGTAAAAGCATTGACACTTTCACCCTTAAGCCCTGATGTTGATCAAACAAGTGAACATCAATTCTTGGCAGTTTGGTCTTTTCCAGACCAAGATACTTGTGATGCATTACTTGCTGGGATCAAAGCCAGTAGATGGTACAATTATTTTGACCATGTTAATGCTGCTGGAAAAGAAACAGGATTTTTAGAGCATTTGGATACACTCACTACGATCAAATGATCTGGGTAAAGCGGGATTTGTTTATATGGTCGGGGATTTTAGATGACTCTGTACAAAACTGGCTTTGCACATTTTATGAGTGTTTACATGCGTAAATGCGAATTATTTGAACTTTTTTATTCCCAGCCCTTGATTTTTACTAGATGTGCTAAAATATAGAGTATATAAAATTGAAACATTTCTTGATGTGTACAAAACTGTGTACATTAAATTAAAACGATGTAGATATTTTTGATTTATAGCTATACTTATCAAGAGGTTAAGTAGATTTGAAATTATTCCCGATTGTATTAATTGCGCTGATTGCTGAAATTGCTGTATGGATTGGCGTTGCTCAATTTATCAGTGGTTGGTATGTGTTTTTCTGGTTCATAATCGCATTTTTCATTGGCTTAAATATGATGCGTGGTAGCGCTGCTGCGATCATGCCACAAATGCAGCAGATGAAAATGACTGGCCAAATGAATGGTGATATTGCAGCAAATGGCAACATTTCAAAATTAATTGCTGGCTTCTTACTGATGATTCCCGGCTTGATCAGTGATGTATTGGCATTATTACTGTTGATCCCAGCTGTACAGCGCTTATTCCGTAATCTGTTCATGCGCATGATTGCTCGACGTCAGCAAGCCATGATGGAAAAAATGATGGGGGGTATGATGGGTAATATGGGTGGGGGTGCAGCAGGGCAGAATCCATTTGAAGACCTCATGCGTCAAATGCAGAATCAACAACAAGGCGGTGGTCGTTATCAAGATTCTAATGTGATTGACGGTGAGGCACATGAGGTTGAGCCTGATCGTAAACAAATTAGTATGAAAGATGTCAATCCGAAACAATAAAGTTTGATTGTACGAAAAAGAGCTGAATATGAATCAGCTCTTTTTTTTGGCGAGGCCAATGATCCAATTACAAGCTTTCATAACAATCTAGAGTTTATAACAGTTTTAAAGTTGCAGCAGGTATGAGTGTTGGAATTGTGCTCTGGGTCTGTTTGACCCTCTTGGGTTTTAGTGTATTAATCCAGCAATGGCCATGGATTCAACAATTGATTATGTTGTGTGATGGGATATTCTTAGCAAGAATGGGCTATGCCGTGTCTAGAGAGGGTTGGTTGATCTTTCGTCAGAGTAAATTAGACCAGCAAAAGTCGTACTTCTGCAAAAAATACCTTTGATGATGTAAAACAACTAAAACACAAACTCAATATTTTCTTTTGCGTTTATACACTAACTTAACCAATCCTAAGACATTCATTTATTTTAGTAGCGTGTTTTCCTTGGCTTTGAGTTCAAGTGCCAATCCTAATTTAGAGTTACAGTTGGCAGTGATTATACCGACACAAACTTTTGTCACCTTTAGCTAGTTAACTTGGATTTTGTCACGAGAGCCGATTAAAGCTCAAATATCAAGCCATGAGTCAGTATATTGACATGGTTTCAGGTGGATTATTTTTGTGTTTTGCTCTCATCCTCTGGCTCGATATGTTGCGTATGGGGTGGTAATACTGGTGATTCAACATGGGGCTGATATTGATTCTGTGGAATAAGCGTCGTTTGTTGATTTTCTGAGTTTTGGTATTTTTTATGGCGATTGGCACGTTCTCTAAAACCACCTTTACGAATGAGCTGCATGATAAAATTCCAAATAAGTACTGAAAATAGTGATAAGTGTGTATTTTAACAAATATCTTGTTTTTTTCTTTAAAAAATGAATTACTAGGGACAAATAAAAGGCCTTATTGGACTGCTCATCATGCTGTATCGTATCGGTGATTGGTATTGGCACAGGAAAGAATTTAGATCACTGAAAGTAGATATTTTCTAGTAATATATTGTTAATGTTTAGTAAGTAGTATTGGGTGAATTAGACAAAACTATGTATGCTTTACTAAGGAAATAGAAATTTTGTTGATCTATTTATCAATCAGGGATGATTTAAACAGTGAAATAGGAGGATACCTATTATGCTTTACCGCTATCGTTATCATTGTGCATGCTGCAATCACATTGTGGGCAGCGATACTAAAGAATGTCCAGAATGTGGTTCACATCATATTCGGAGTCCCATTAGTTTGTGGGTGTTCTGTGTGGTCGCCTGTTTAGTTGTGGTCTTGCTATTTTCACTGGTACGCTTTTATGTTCAAGTCACCCATGATACAAGTGATATTCCAATGTCAAAATCAATTTTTGAAGTGATTAAGAAAAATTAAAGGTTTTCAAACCAAAATCTTACAGATCAAGAGCAAGATGACAAAAAAAGAAGCTCAATATTGAGCTTCTTTTTTATGAGAAAAATTACATATTTGCTGAGGCTTTAAGCGCTTCTGCTTTATCTGTTTTCTCCCAAGTGAAGGCGTGATCATTACCTTCACGGCCAAAGTGACCATAAGCAGCAGTTTGTTTATACATTGGTTGTAAAAGATCTAACATGCGGGTGATACCGTATGGACGTAGATCGAAGTGTTCACGAACCAACTGTACGATTAACTCATCAGAGATTTTCCCTGTGTTAAACGTATTAATTGAAATCGAAGTAGGTTCAGCGACACCAATCGCATAAGAAACTTGAATTTCACATTTGTCAGCAAGGCCTGCTGCAACAATGTTTTTAGCAACATAACGACCAGCATAAGCCGCTGAGCGGTCAACTTTGGATGGGTCTTTACCAGAGAAAGCACCACCACCATGACGTGCCATACCACCATAAGTATCAACGATAATTTTACGACCCGTTAAACCACAGTCACCAACAGGGCCACCAATCACAAATAAACCTGTAGGGTTGATATGGAACTTAGTTGCACTATGGAACATTTCAGCTGGAATAATTGGCTTGATAATTTCTTCAATAATCGCTTCTTTTAGTGCTGCCTGACTAATTTCAGGATCGTGTTGAGTTGACAACACCACTGCATCTAAGCGAACTGGTTTACCATTTTCATAAGCAAAAGTAACCTGACTTTTTGCATCTGGACGTAACCAAGCCAAGCGACCATTGCGACGCAATTCAGCTTGTTTTTCCATTAAACGGTGTGCATAAGAAATTGGGGCAGGCATTAATACATCGGTTTCACGACTTGCGTAACCAAACATTAAGCCTTGGTCGCCTGCACCTTGATCTTCAGGTTTCTGACGATCAACCCCTTGAGCAATTTCAGGGGATTGTTTGCCAATCATATTAATGACTGCACATGTTGAACCATCGAAGCCCAAATCTGTATGGTGATATCCGATACCATTGACGGTTTGACGAACAACATGTTCAAAATCAACATTTGCTGTGGTCGAAATCTCACCAGCAAGCACGACTGCACCTGTTTTTACTAACGTTTCACAAGCCACTCGAGCATATGGGTCTTCTTTTAAGATTGCATCCAAGATTGCATCGCTGATTTGGTCAGCCATTTTATCAGGATGACCTTCGCTAACAGATTCCGAAGTAAAAACGGCATACTCGCGCATGAAAGTCCTATTACAGTTTACTTATAAAGACGCAATATGTTACATCGAGAACAAGATTAGGACTAGCTCAACCTCACTAAAATACATGAATTAATTTCAATTGTATGTTTTTATTGCAGTTATATAGATTAAAAAAAAGACAAAACAGTGTTTACATTTTTTTGATTATAAAAAAAATGGCATTGTCATAGTGCAATGCCATTTTTGCTTAATTAACTCTAGTCGAGGAATTCGCTTCGATCAAGGCGTCTAATTCTTTTCGAGTGTAACCACGCGACATTAAGACCTTAGTTTTTCCTTGACGGATCTCAGGATCTTGTTCCTGTAATAATGAAGCAATAAGTTGTTCATTCGACGTACATGCACAGTCACTCTCAACACAAGCTACTTGATTACGTAGCTCATTTTTTTGTTGATCAGATCGCAACAAATTTTGCCAAAAACTCATAAAGCCTTCTTTTAAACCTAAGATAGTACGGACTATAGCCAATCTAAAATAAATTACAAGCATTTGAAAGGGCAGAATGGGGCTATTGAAATCAGCTTTTTTCGATTATAAATTCAATCTTAAACGATATTATGCAACAAAAATGCAAAGTAAATTCTATAAAAATATAATTATCAATATGTTAATAAGACCACTAATAAGTGGTCTTATTTTGTAAGTTCATGCTTGCTTACACTTTCTCAAGTAACACACCGCACTCTACATGATGTGTGAACGGGAATTGGTCAAAAAGAGCGAAACGCTGAATTGCATGACTTTTTGTTAGTTGTGTCAAATTATCATGTAAGGTATCAGGATTACACGAGATATAGATGATGCGTTTGAAGTTTTGCATTAAGGCTAAGGTTTGCTCATCGATACCCGCACGCGGTGGATCAACAAAGATGGTATCGAAGTCATAGGCTTGAATATCAATTCCAGCTTCTTGTAAACGTCTAAACTCGCGTTCTGCCCGATAAGCTTGTGTGAATTCTTCTGCAGAAAGACGCGCAATTTTAATGTTGTCGATTTGATTATGTTCAATATTCCACTGTGCAGCATATACCGATGATTTGGCTAACTCAGTAGCAAGTACACTGCGGTAGTGTTTAGATAAAGGTAGGGTAAAATTACCATTACCACAGTACAGTTCCAGTAGGTCTTGTTCAGACTGTCCAGCGACCTGACAAGCCCAATCCAACATTTTTTCACAAACGCGGGCATTGGGTTGGGTAAAGCTATTTTCAAATTGTTTATAGGTATATTGTTGATCTTCAACTTGAAGAGTTTCAAGAATATATTCATCGCTAAATACAAACTTTTGTTTGCGACTACGACCGATTAACTTAATGTTGAAATCTAGGGCTAGTTGTTTGGCTGCCGCTTCCCAGTCTGCATCGAGTTGACGATGATAAATAATCGTTACTAACATTTCACCTTTTAAGCTACACAGAAAGTGAATCTCAAATAAGCGTTTACTCAGTAGAGGATTCGCTTTCATTGCAGCCAAAAGCTTAGGCATCAATTGATTAATGGCTTGATCCGCAATAGGGAACTCATCAATACGAATCACTTTTTTATGTTGATCTTCACCTGATCGATTAAACATGGCATAAAACATGTCATCTTCAGTATGCCAAATACGAAACTCTGCGCGCATACGAAAATTTTCTGCAGTTGAATCGAAGAGTTCAAGCTCAGGAGTTTGAAACGTAGCAAATTGTTTTTGGATACGTTCAACTTTGGCATTTAACTGTTGCTGATAGGCGTGAGTGGTCATATATCTCGTATTAATTAGGCTATAGCGAAAATTGCCGAGAATCTTAACAAAATTTTTTGCTTAATGCTTGTGTGATCTAGTCTGTGTATCGTGATTCGTTGTTCTGACCCAGACATTCGACTAAATAATCAATAAACACTCGAACTGCGGGAAGTACACCACGGCGAGACGGATAAACTGCATGGAACACCCCATGTGGCGCTTTCCAGTCTGGAAGTACACGCACAATTTGTCCACTCTTGACGTAATTACAGGCAATGGTGTCAGGTAATAGTGCTATACCACAATCTTGGCTTACAAGTTGCGCCAACATATTAAGATCTGAACCCATAATGATTGGATTAACTTTGATTTTGGCTTGCTGTTGTTGATTGTTATACAACATCAATGTTTGATCGAGATGATCAGCAACCATACTGAGAAGACGATGGCCGACTAAATCATCTGGGTGTTTAGGTGTATCGTATTGGTTAAGATATGCTTGGCTTGCAAATAAATGCTGTTCAATCTTTTGGAACTGACGAATAACTAGACTTGGGTCCTCATCCAAGTTTGAACGGACACGTAGTGCGACATCGATTCCTTCATGAATAATATCAAAGCGATGATTACTCACAAATAATTGGACTTTAATTTCAGGATAGCGTTTTAGAAATTCAGGTAAGATTTTAGTGATTTCATTTTGTGCAATCGTCACAGGTAAACTTACTTTAATTAGACCGCGGGGTTGTACGCTTAGATGGTCTACTAAATCATGTGCTGCTTGAGCAGCATTAATCATGACTTGGGCATGTTGATAGATGGTCATGCCAATATCAGTTACTGCAAAATGTCGAGAACTACGTTGAATCAACCTTACACCTAGATTTTCTTCGAGTTGGCTGACTCGGCGACTGAGCTTGGATTTAGGGATGTCTGTAATACGTTCGGCAGCACTAAAACCGCCATGTTCTACAACCATCGCAAAACAATAAAAATCATCCAAATCAGGCAACATAGTTATTTCATCATCTCTTCATTTATAAGAGCATTTTTTAAATAAATTAAGTCATGTTGTCAAATAAGTAATTGATTGAATCTTGTAAGGAAAAGCTTAAGTACACTGATATAGCGTGATGAGATTGATTTTTTAAAGTTGATTGAGAATAGATATGAGCTTTTATTGGGGGCTGTGGAAGCTGAAGTTCATTTACATATAAGCTGTAATGATGGGGTTGAGAGGGTTTAATGCTGATACTTATATTTAGAGCTGCTCAAATGGGTTTTTAATTTTGAGCAAACTCTATTAAACTAAACTTTATTTTGTGCGTTAAACTATGCCATTTCAATTACTACAAGTCGATCACTCTCAAAACAATCTACATTGTCCTTATTGTAAAAACACCGTGATTGACAGTACGGCAGAAGAGTATATTCAGCCTTGTGCACATACGCTATTTGTGGCTATGGATTTGAGTTTTGAATATGTAAGTGACACTTTTGAGGCATCACTTGGCCGCAGTGTTGATGACATTCATGCTCATGATGATCAATTGAATATTTTTCAAGAGATAAGTCAGTCTAATTATCCTGAATTCGTGATCTATCAGATGGATTTGGGTATACATGAACTATCCCGTTATATTGGCTTCTCAGCTCAAGCGGTTGCCTAACTGAAATAATTATCCCAACTTAATTGATTAAGCAGCTTAGGTCATTCAGCATTGTTTTATTAACGTGTTTGCTGTACTAACCAAGCTGCAAATTTATCAATTAGCGGACTGGGTTGTTGCTCAGAATAAACAAAATAATATGCCCGAGCACCTAAAAGCTTTTGTGTAGATGCAATAACCAGATCACCGGATGCGAGTTCACGTTGTAACAGGTTTTCCGGAATAAGTGCTAAGCCTAGATGGTGAGTTGCGGCCACTGCGAGCATCGAAAACAATTCGTGTCGTTGCCCCTCTAAAGCTCCAGGATGATGATATCCCGCTAAATTAAACCATTCTCGCCAAATTTGTGGCCGTGTAGTTTGCTGTAATAGGGGCAAACTGGCCATTTGTTCGGCTGATAGATTAATCTGGCCTGTTTTGAGTGGAGACTGTAAATCAGGTAAATATTTTGCAATTAGTTGGGGTGAACATACGGCAACTAAATCTTCAGGCATTAGTAATTGTGACTTAATACCTGGCCAATGTTGAATTTGTTGGGCAGTTCCTGTGTAGATGGCAGCATCAAGTAAATTTTCACTAAATAAAAAAGGTTTAGTGCTTGTGGTTAGGTGGATGGTGATTTCTGGATGTAAGGCATTGAACTCCTGTAGTCGTGGTAATAACCAGCGCGTAGCAAAAGTGGGGACAACGCCTAATCTGAGTGTGCCACCTAGACCTTTATGAGTCATTACATCTTGGGTGCTTTGTTCCAATCCAGAGAGCAATGTTCTGATATTTTTATAATAATGTTCACCTGCAGCGGTGAGTTCAACCCCATAACGTGAGCGTTGAAACAACTCTAAACCGAGTTGTTGTTCAAGTTGTTTAATCTGACGTGATACAGCACTTTGAGTCAAAAATAATTCTTGTGCGGCATGGGTATAGCTAAGATGTTTTGCAGCGGACTCAAAACAAAGTAGGGCTTGTAACGACGGAATCATTCTACGCATAACAAGGTTTCTCCATTTCCTTAGCCCCAATATGATGATCTATTGACCTCACTAGGTATGCGTAAAACGCATAACTGAATGTCATTTAATTGTTTGCTTCAACTCTCAAAGCATCCTAGCATGAGTGTATTGAAACTGTTTATTACTCTATGCAAAGGAAGCAATAAATCAAATGACTACACATTTTAATTGGCAAGATCCATTACTACTTGAGCAGCAGTTGACTGAAGAAGAACGTATGATTCGGGATACGGCTTACGCATATAGTCAAAAGCATCTACAAACACGGGTACTAGAGCAATTTCGTCATGAAAAGACAGATATACGTATTTTTCGTGAAATGGGAGAGTTAGGGCTTTTAGGTCCAACGATTGCTGAACAGTATGGTGGTGCGGGGTTAAACTATGTGAGTTATGGCCTTATTGCACGTGAAATTGAGCGAGTGGATTCTGGTTATCGTTCAATGGCGAGCGTACAAAGCTCTTTAGTTATGGTGCCAATTGAAAGCTTTGGTACAGAACAACAAAAACAAAAGTATTTGCCGAAACTTGCAACAGGAGAATATATCGGGTGCTTTGGTTTAACTGAGCCTGATCATGGTTCTGATCCCGGAAGTATGATCAGTCGCGCGAAGAAAGTTGCTGGGGGATATCGCTTAACAGGAAGCAAAATGTGGATTACCAATAGTCCGATTGCTGACGTATTTGTGGTGTGGGCCAAAGAAGTTTCTGAACAGGGTGCTGTAGGCGCGATTCGTGGCTTCATTTTAGAAAAAGATTGGGAAGGATTATCTGCGCCAGCGATTCATGGCAAGGTGGGGCTACGTGCTTCAATCACAGGTGAAATCGTCATGGATAATGTCTTTGTTCCTGAAGAAAATGCTTTTCCTGAGGTTAGAGGCCTAAAAGGGCCATTTACATGTCTAAATAGTGCACGTTATGGCATTGCTTGGGGCGCTATGGGTGCAGCAGAGTATTGTTGGCATACTGCTCGTCAATACACTTTAGATCGTAAACAGTTTGGCCGTCCACTTGCTGCAAATCAGTTAATTCAAAAGAAACTGGCCGATATGCAAACTGAAATTGCGCTTGGAATACAGGCTGCACTACAGTTTGGTCGTATGAAAGATGCAGGTATTGCCTCTGTAGAGGGGACATCTTTAATTAAGCGAAATAACTGTGGTAAAGCGTTAGATATTGCACGCTTAGCACGTGATATGTTGGGTGGAAACGGTATCAGTGATGAGTTCGGTGTAGCTCGTCATTTGGTCAACCTCGAAGTTGTGAATACTTATGAAGGTACGCACGATGTGCATGCCTTAATCTTAGGCCGTGCTCAAACAGGCATTGCTGCATTTTGTAATTAATCCAATTTAAATTTAATGATTCAGATGCCCATTCGTGGGCATCATGGGATTCTTTTGTCTAAAAAATGAAAAGCTTAACGATTCATTGATGAAATGACTCGGCTTTACATCAATGACTTGTTGTTAAACGGCAAGGATAGAAAAAAAGAAATTGAATACATTGATGTATCGCTCATTTCACGATGACTCATTTGGGAAAATGAGGTGAATGGATAAATGAACAAAGACGTTCGAAATAATAGCGGAACATTGCAAGTTAAGTTACCAAGCAATATTGGAACTTATGAAAGAATCGGGCCAAGTACATGGAAGTGGGCACTGTTGTTTGCTTACTTTGCTATGGTTGTGGATGGCGTAGATATTATGTTGTTGTCCTACAGTCTTACAAGTCTTAAGGCAGAGTTTGGATTATCGACTTTTCAGGCGGGGGCACTAGGGAGTGCTTCGCTTGCAGGTATGGGAATTGGGGGAATATTGGGTGGTTGGGCTTGTGACCGTTTTGGGCGAGTTAAAACAATTGCAAACTCAGTAACTTTCTTTTCGATAGCAACTTGTATTCTGGGTTTTACGCAAAGTTTTGAGCAATTTATGGCGCTACGGTTTATTGGGGCATTAGGCATTGGCGCGTTATATATGGCATGTAATACCTTAATGGCAGAATATGTACCTACAAAATATCGTACAACAGTTTTAGGGACTTTGCAGACGGGGCAAACGGTAGGCTATATCGTAGCAACACTCTTAGCTGGTGCAATTATTCCAGAACATGGCTGGCGTGTACTTTTCTTTATTACTGTTATACCTGCATTTATTAATATCTTTTTACAGCGCTTTGTACCAGAGCCTAAGTCTTGGCAACTGACTAAAATTGATCAGATTCATGGTCATCATCCTGAAGAAGTGGTGAAGCAGAAGCCGAAAAGCGCAAGTATTTACAAGCAGATCTTTGCTAACCTGAAACATCGGAAAATGTTTTTACTGTGGATGACGACAGCATTTTTCCTACAGTTTGGTTATTACGGTATTAACAACTGGATGCCGAGTTATCTAGAAACGGAAGTACATATGAACTTCAAAAATATGACCAGTTATATGGTGGGTTCATATACTGCAATGATTTTAGGTAAGATTTTGGCAGGATTTTTGGCTGATAAGTTTAATCGTCGTAGCGTATTTGTTTTTGGAACGATTGCGAGTGCGATTTTCTTACCGGTGATTATTTTCTTTAATACCCCAGATAATATTTTATATTTACTGATTACATTCGGCTTTTTGTACGGTATTCCTTATGGCGTAAATGCAACATATATGGCAGAAACATTCTCGACTGATGTGCGTGGGACAGCGATTGGTGGAGCGTATAACATTGGCCGTGTTGGGGCTGCAATTGCACCAGCAACAATAGGTTGGTTGGCTTCTGGTGGAACTTTTGCTATGGCGTTTATTGTTATGGGGGCAGCGTATTTCATTGCGGGTGTTTTACCCGGTCTATTCATCAAGGATCGACAATACGATCCACAGAAACAGTAATCTTTGTGGGAAATGAATAAGCATTTTCCAGTGATATAAAAGGAAAACAAATGAGTGCACTACAAGGTATACGGGTTTTGGATTTAAGTCGGGTGCTTGCTGGACCATGGTGTAGTCAGATTTTGGCTGACCTTGGTGCTGAAGTGATTAAAGTTGAACGCCCTCAAGTTGGGGATGATACACGCACATGGGGGCCGCCATGGATGCCTAATATGGCTGGTGAAAGTAGCGGGGAGTCAGCATATTACCAGTCTACTAACCGCAATAAATCCTCAGTAGCGATCAATATTAGTACAAGCCAAGGACAAGCATTACTGCATAAATTAGTTAAAGATGCAGATGTGCTTATTGAAAACTATAAAGTTGGTTCATTAAAGAAGTACCACTTAGACTACGATAGTCTCAGCAAAATTAATCCAAGATTAGTATATTGTTCAATTACGGGTTATGGCCAAAATGGCCCACGCGCATCTGAACCTGGTTATGACTTTGTATTACAAGGTTTGTCGGGGTTGATGAGTATTACTGGTGAAGCTGAACGTTTAGGGGGAGAGGCACAAAAAGTTGGGGTTGCTGTAACGGATATTCAAACAGGTTTATATGCAACTGTTGCGATTCAAGCAGCACTGTGGGCAAGACAACAAAGTCAACGTGGTCAATATATTGATATTGCACTTTTTGATGTACAGTTGGCAGCTTTAGCAAATCAAAGCATGAACTATTTGACTACAGGTATAGCACCACAAAGGATGGGGAATAAGCATCCGAATATAGTGCCATATCAAACTTTTACTGCAAAAGATAAACAATTTATTATTGCTTGCGGTAACGATGGTCAGTTTGCAGCATTATGTCATGCGATTGGTTTGGAAGAACTCGCACAGCATCCTGATTATGTGCGTAATCAGGATCGTGTTAAACATCGAGAGCAATTAATTTCTCTGCTTACAACGCATTTTTTACAACATGATGCCCAATATTGGGTAAAGGCAATTCATGCGGTTAAAGTACCTGTTGGCTTAGTCAATAATATTGCAGAAGCACTATGTGATCCGCAAGTAACACATCGTGATATGCTGGTAGACATTCCCCACCCGTTAAATCCAGAATTCAAAATGCTGGGTTCACCAATGAAACTTTCAGAGACGCCCGTTGAATATCATTGTGCCCCACCACGATTAGGGCAGGATACCAAAGCTGTTCTGGCGCAGTATTGTGATGATCAGGAACTGCGACAGCTTCGACGTGATGGTGTAATTGGCCTACTTGAAGATGACCAATGCTGAGATAAAATCAACCCGCCCCAACTTATGCAGCGGGTTGATTTGATTGGGCTTAAGCAGTGGGTTTAATATTACGTTCATCCATTAAATATTGCTGAGCGATAAATGGTGTTTCATTTTCAGTGGCTTGGACTGGATGCCACTGATCATGCTGGTCCAGTTCCCAAGCACGTACGTTGTCTTTGAGATAGTTGAGTAAGCCTTGCTCAATAATTTGCTTACGTAACTTTTTATCCTCAATTGGGAAGCAGGTTTCAACACGAGAAAATAAATTACGTCCCATCCAGTCAGCACTTGAGCAATAAAGCTTTGCTTCACCATCATGTAAAAAATAATAAACACGAGTATGTTCAAGAAAGCGCCCAACGATAGAACGTACGCGTATATTTTCTGAAAGTCCTGTTACTTGTGGACGTAAGCAACAAATTGAACGAATAATCAAATCGATTTTAACGCCAGCTTGTGAGGCTTTATAAAGCGCAGCAATCAGTAGGGGTTCTGTTAGTGCGTTAACTTTAATAATGATATGCGTTGGTTTGCCTGCTTTAGCAAATTCAATTTCTTGCTCGATCAATTGCATTAGTTGTGCGTGTAAGGTAAATGGTGCGTGGAATAGTTTTTTTAATTTTGCCATACGACCCATACCTGTCAGTTCTTGGAAGATTTTATGTACATCTTCACAAATGTCGACATCAGTCGTGAGTAAGCCATAATCGGTATACATTTTGGCATTGCCAGCATGATAATTCCCTGTGCCTAAGTGGACATAACGTTTAAGTTTGTCATGTTCACGACGTACCACTAAAATCATTTTTGCATGGGTTTTATAACCAACAATACCGTATACCACAACAGCACCAGCTTCTTGCAAAATATTCGCAACTGAAATGTTGGATTCTTCATCAAAGCGTGCACGTAATTCAATAATTGCTGTTACTTCTTTACCATTACGTGCAGCCTCTGCAAGTACCTGAACGATTTCTGAATCTGGGCCACTGCGATATAAAGTCTGCTTAATCGCAAGAACATTTGGATCTTTGGCAGCTTCTCGAAGAAGTTGAATAACAGGAGCAAATGAGTCAAATGGATGATGTAATAAAAAGTCGCGCTTAGATAATACATCGAAAATTTGATGCGTTTGACGTAACGCTTTGGGAATAATTGGTTGATACGGTTTAAAACGTAATTCGGCAATATCAAAGTTGGCCAAGAAGCGTGTGAGATTAACAGGGCCATCAACACAGTATAAATGCTGTGGATCGAGGTCAAACTGTTCAAGTAAATATTGGTGTAACTTTTCAGGAGTGTTTTTAGCAACCTCAAGACGTACTGCACGCCCAAAACGACGAGAAGATAACTCACCTTTTAACGCGACAGCTAGATCATCTACATCTTCAGCAACAGTTAAGTCAGCGTTACGTGTTACACGAAATTGATAGCAGCCCGTTGCTGTCATCCCTGGGAATAAATCACTGATGTGCTGTTGGATAATTGCCGAAAGTAAAATGTAATGCTCTTGACCACCGCTCAGTTCATTCGGTAAACGGACTACACGGGGTAATGAGCGTGGTGCAGGTACAATCGCCAGTTCAATTTGTCGGCCAAAAGCATCTTTGCCCGATAGTGTCACGATAAAGTTGAGGCTTTTATTGGCAAGGCGAGGAAATGGGTGCGAAGGATCTAGGCTAATCGGGGTAACGACAGGTTGTACTTGACTAAAAAAGTATTCTTTAATCCAAGCCTTATGTTTTTCTAAAATATCTGCATATTGGATGAAGCGGATACCATAGTGTTGTAGTTGGGGTAAAAGCGTGTAATTAAGAATTTGATATTGTTCTTCGACCGCTTGATGAGCGAGCTCTGATATTTTTTCGATCACCACTTCATTAGGAATGGCATCGGGTGCGGTCGTAATTAAGTTTAAATCCATTTGTTTCATTAGACCTGCTACACGAATTTCAAAAAATTCGTCGAGGTTTCTGGAAAAAATAATTAAAAAGTTTAACCGCTCTAAAATTGGATGATTTGGATCTTTGGCTTGTGCCAACACGCGTTTGTGAAACTCAAATAGAGACAGTTCACGATTGGTATAAGTCATGGAGCTGTGTTGGAACTCATTGTTCATAAACATAATCTTCGCAGAATGAGGAGCTACTGATATAAAATGTCTGCATACTAAGTGGGGTGTATTACAAATTTGTTACACCGCGACAAAACAATACATCAATATAAGTAGATGAAGTTGACATCCTCACCCCTAAACGGGGGTGATTCCTATTGCTAGACGCTTATGTCCTGAGAAACACTGTTACCGTGTATTTTTATAGTCCATAGCTATCCCATACTTTAAATTGAAACTTGCCATATTGAACAGCCCCATCAGTGCATTGAATTGCAGCCTTTTTAAAGGGTATCCATCCAAGTGAACGTCTAGCCGACTTCTTATTACTCACATGCCACTTAAGCTTTTCTTTTTTAAATTGCTTTTTGCGTGTGACCAATTCCTCTGTAATCGCTTGAATTGTTTGACTATGCAAATTAAAGAGTTTTGATGTACCCGTAGTATATTCATTTACATCATAGGCGCTAAAAAACTGCCCTGGCCGTTTAAGATATTTGAAACACAAGTCATTGACATAGTTCCAGACAAAATTCACCACTATGAACGGTGAAATTTTACGCTCCATTGGATAAAGTATCAATATAGCGCAAGTTTAATAAATTATAGCTATAGATATAAGTATAAAGAATTAGATCAAAAGCTCATGTTAACCTGAATGTTGTTGCATATATGAACAATAAACCGCTTTTTTACGCTATTTGGTTTAAAAAACAAACGACCGATATAATAATTTGAAATTAGGGGTTGCGCTTGATTTAAAACTCTATAGAATACGCTGCATCCCGACGAGATACGGACAACGAACTTAGTTCAAAGGGCTAA
>NZ_BBRX01000043.1 GCF_000829675.1 Acinetobacter rudis | reverse complement strand
TATTTGAAATATTGATGTTGTAGTTTTCTTAAAGAGATCAATGATCAGAAATAAAAAAAACGGCTTACTTTGATGGGAAGTAAGCCTAAAGGTTGATCGAGAAACAGCGAACTGTTTTATCGTTATTATTTGAGTGTTAAGCCATATATCAAGATATGGCTTAACAAATTTTGATGGGTCTAGATTCCGTGTTGAGTTAAATAGTTGCAAACAATACGGTTAAACTCTTCAGATTTTTCAACTTGTGACCAATGGCCGCATTGGTTGAAAATATGTGCATCTGCATGTGGAACAGTATTTAAAATATCCCAACTACGGCTGACAGGAATCACTACATCTTGTACGCCATGAATCAGTAGTACAGGAATCTGAATATCTTTCATTTTCTCAAAATCGAGTGGGAACTCGAAACGATCACGGTCACGAGCACCAACAACTTCGAGTAAACGATCTGAAGCATAGTCATTTTTTGCAGCTTCAAAACGAACTTTAACTAACTCATCTGTAATTAAGCTCTTATCTACGACAAACATTTCTAATGTCTTCTTAATCCCTGCAGGAGAAAGTTCAGGATTAGAATGTTGTTTCAATGCTGCTGTTTGTTTTGCTCCACCCGTACCCATAGAGATAATGCCGAGTAAGCGCTCAGGATAATCAAGAGCCATTTGAAATGCTAACCAACCGCCGAGTGAGTTACCAACCACCCAAGTTTTTTCAATGCCTTTTGCATCTAAGAATCGAATTGCATGCTCTACCCAAGCTTTAATTCCATAGGCTGTATTTGGGGCAACAACAGATTGACCATAACCAATTGAATCAATGGCATAGCAGTGACCTACTTGCGCAATATCATTCAGGTTTAACCACCAGTTTGCAGCAGCAGATACGCCTGTACCTGAACCATGTAAAAATAAGATTGGTGTACCTTCACCAACTTCATGGTAATGGGTTAATTCGCCTGGTGCAGTTTCTAACCATTGATCTTCTAGTCCGAAAAATGCATC
Source organism: Acinetobacter rudis (assembly GCF_000829675.1). Classification (GTDB taxonomy): domain Bacteria; phylum Pseudomonadota; class Gammaproteobacteria; order Pseudomonadales; family Moraxellaceae; genus Acinetobacter; species Acinetobacter rudis. Next base: position 33,456 of record NZ_BBRX01000043.1, on the reverse strand, counting down.
TGTTTGATAGTTTGGGATATCCATTGCGCTCATATAAGTTCCTTTCATGTATCTAGATGATTGAGACTCAGTTGAATGAATTGCATGACTCACTTTGAATGATCTTTATTTTAAGACCAAGTTCTGCAATATATTCAACCTCAGCAACATACACTGTGATCATGATAATGGTAGAGTCAGGTTAAAATAACTAATATTATTTTTACTCCAGCCAATCTGTTTTTTATATAGTCTCAATGGCATATTAATAATGCTGCTGAAACTTTTTATTTTGAATCGCATTAATAAATATCTCGATATTTTTTTGATTGTTTTTGGTGTTGAAACTCATAAATAAATCGATTAAAGGCGGTTCAACCTCTAAGGATCTAATGGCTATATTGGGGTGGTTTTTAATCATGGGTTCAATATAGTTTGGAAGTATTGCGCAGCCCAACCCCATATTTACTGAGTTGATATTGAATAAAATATTGCCGGCATGTTGGATGAAGTTGAACTTAATATTGTGCTGTTTTGAGAAATGCATAACAGAGCGATGCAGGGTGGGTGCATGTTCTGGAGAGGCAATAATCAGCGCCTCATGATCAAGTTCACGAATAGGAATACATTCATATCGGCAAAGTGGATGCGTTTTTGGTAGCAAGAAAATTAATTTTTCACGAAATAATAAACTACTACGCAGATCTGGCCCTGTTAAGTTCTCCCGCACAAACCCGATATCAATCTGTCCACTCTCTAAAGCTTTTTGTTGCTGAATTTCATTCATGCTTTGTAGGTTGAGCTTGAGGTCAGGATAGTCAAAGCGCAGACTTGGTAAAATGTTTGGAAAAATTTTTAACTCAGCGACTGGGCCAAAACTGATACTCAAACAGTTACTCAGTTCGTTAGCAACTTTTTGGGTTTTTTGTATGGTTAAGTCTGCTTGCAACAAAGTGGACTGTGCATAGGGCAGAAAAGATTCACCTTCAGTTGTTAATTCGACCTTACGTTTAGTTCGGTTAAATAATTGGATGCCTAAACGTTTCTCTAAATCTTTAATTTGTTGGCTTAAAGAAGGTTGGGCTGTGTGTAAACGTAAAGCGGCTTTACTGAAGTTGAGTTCTTCAGCAACAGTAACAAAATAACGAAGATGACGTAATTCCATTTGGTTATCCTATTTGACCTATTATAAATAAGCGCACCTAAATATATTATAAGCCTAGCATATCTGATTATTTGGAGATAAATCTATCACGCTATAATCGTCCGCACCTATAGATGCATATATAAAATATATTTCTCAGACATGAGGCTTAAATCCATATTATCCCAAAATGAGTCTTTTTGATTTTTCTTGTTGAGGATACTATGGAGAGTTTAAATGGAAAATAGAATTGATGCCCTCAATATCGACAGTTTAGTTGATGCCAAAAATGGACGTATTGTCCCTTCTATTTATACAGATCCAGCGATCTATGAACTTGAGTTAGAGCGAGTCTTCGGTCGTACTTGGTTATTCCTCTGTCATGAGAGTCAAATTCCCAAAGCTGGCGATTTCTTTAATACCTATATGGGTGAAGACCCAATTATTGTGGTCCGTCAAAAAGATGGCTCAATCAAAGCATTATTAAACCAATGTCGTCACCGCTCTATGCGCGTAAGTTATGCAGACTGTGGTAATACACGTGCATTTACTTGCCCATACCACGGTTGGTCTTATGGAACAGACGGCAGTTTAAAAGATATTCCGCTTGAAGAACGTGCTTTCCCACATGGAGCATGTAAAGAAAAATGGGGTCTTATCGAAGTGAACCGTGTTGAATCTTACAAAGGTTTAATTTTTGGTTGCTGGGATGAGACTACACCTGATTTACCTGAGTATATGGGTGATATCGCTTGGTATTTAGATGGTGTATTGGATCGTCGTCCAGGTGGAACTGAAATTATTGGTGGTGTACACAAGTGGGAAATTGACTGTAACTGGAAATTTGCAGCAGAGCAGTTTGCTTCAGACCAGTATCATGCACTGTTCTCACATGCATCTGCGATTCAAGTCTTAGGTGCAAAACCTGATGATGACGCCTCTAAGCAATTAGGTTCTGCACAAACAGCACGCCCAGTTTGGGAGACTGCCAAAGATGCGATCCAATATGGTCAACGTGGCCATGGTTCAGGTTTCTTCTTTACTGAAAAACCAGATGCAAACGTTTGGGTGGACGGCGAAGTTGCAAATTATTTCCGCGAAACTTATGACGAAGTAAAAGAGCGTCTCGGCGAAGTTCGTGCACTACGCTTAGCAGGTCATAACACCATGTTCCCGACGTTGTCTTGGTTAAATGGTACTGCGACGCTTCGTATTTGGCATCCACGTGGTCCAGATAAAACTGAAGTTTGGGCATTCTGTATCGCGGATGCTGATGCACCACAAGATGTCAAAGAAGCATTTGAACGTTCTGCAACACGTGCTTTTGGTCCTGCTGGTTTCTTAGAGCAAGATGACTCTGAAAACTGGATTGAGATTCAAAAAGTACTGCGTGGTTATAAAGCACGTCAAAACCCATTGATTATGGAAATGGGCTTGGGCAATGAGAAAGTACGTGAAGATGGTATTCCGGGTATTACCAACTATATTTTCTCAGAAACCGCAGCACGTGGTATGTACCGTCGTTGGGCTGATTTGTTGATTAACGAGACTTGGGAAGATGTCGAGAAAGCCGCTGAGGCGTATGAGCAGGAGCTAATGAAATGAGTCAAGTATCAGTCGAACTACACCATGAAATTAGTCAATTCTTATATCAAGAAGCCGCTTTACTTGATGAATGGAGATTCCGCGAATGGCTAGATGTCTTAGCTGAGGACATTTCTTATACCTTACGTACTACGCCAAACGCGCAAACACGTGACCGTCGTCGTCATCTTGAATTACCAACGACATGGGTGTTTAACGACAACAAACATTTGTTGGAACGTCGAGTTGCGCGTTTAGAAACTGGCATGGCTTGGGCCGAAGAACCGCCATCACGAACAACCCATATGGTCACCAACATTCGTGTTGAGACAACTGAGGTTGACGGTGAGTATGACGTACATGTTGCTTATCTTCTTTATAGAACCCAGAAAGAAAAAGATGTGACGTTCTATATCGGTAAGCGTTTAGACAAATTACGTCGTGTTGAAGGTGGCCTTGGTTTCCAGATTTTTAATCGCAAGATCACCTTAGATCAGGTGACTTATACCTCTCATAACCTAAGTGTGTTTTTCTAATGGAAAAGATTTTTGTTTGCCAAATCGGCGAATTAGATGAAGGTGAAGCAATCAAAGTAGATTGCGGTGTCAACGGCATTGAAGCACTAGCTGTGTTTAACAATGGCGGTGAATACTTTGCTATGAATGACCGTTGTTCACACGGGAATGCTTCCATGTCTGAGGGCTATTTAGAAGACGATGGTACAGTGGAGTGTCCCCTACATTCGGCACGTTTTTGTTTAAAAACAGGACAAGCTCTCTGTCTACCCGCGACTGATCCAATCCAAACCTTCGCTGTGCAGGTTGAAGATGGCGCGCTTTATGTAGAAATGGCAGGAGTACCGGCATGAGCTGGGTCAAAGACCAAGTCGTACTAATCACTGGTGGTGGTTCAGGTTTGGGTTTGGCGTTGGTTGAGCGCTTTTTGGCTGAAGGTGCCAAGGTGTCTGTTTTACAACGCTCCCAAGCTAAAGTCGACGCTTTGATTGAACGTTTTGGTGATGAAGTCCTCGCGATCGCTGGTGATGTAACGATTTATGCAGACAACCTTCGTGCGGTTGAAGCAACAGTTGCACGCTTTGGTCGTTTGGATTGCTTTATCGCCAATGCGGGGATTTGGGATCATTATGCCGACATCGTGCATATGAGTGGTGAGCAGCTAGAAAACGCGTTTGATGAGATTATGGCAATTAATACCAAGTCTCTGATTTTGGGTGCAAAAGCTGCGTTAGAGCCGCTGACTCAATCTGAAGGTTCAATCATATTAACCCTTTCTAATGCAGCACTTTACTCTTCAGGCGGTGGGCCCATTTACACCGCTTCGAAACATGCAGGCGTAGGGGTGATGAAAGAACTCGCTTATGAGTTAGCACCAAAAATACGAGTCAATGCTGTCGCACCATCAGGGATGAACGTCAATATCAAAGGTGCAGCAAGTCTGGGCCAGCAAGATAAAGGTCTACTTGATGGGCGTGATATGAACAAGATCGGTGAAGGCATGCCTTTACAGTTCTTGCCTGAGCCTGAGGACATGACTGGCAGTTATGTACTTTTGGCATCGCGTGAAAACAATCGCCCATTGACGGGTGTATTGATCAATGCCGATTGTGGTTTAGGAATCCGTGGCTTGCGTCAACCACGTGCTGGTTTCTTAGATTAAGCACTTGAGCTTTTAAGTCAACGAAATGGATGAAGCGGCGTTTCGACACCGTAGGGAATAGAGGAATCAATTATGGCGGTAAAACTGATTTGTGCTTCGCACAGTCCTTTAATGGAGTTTGCTAAGCCACAAAATCAAGCTCAGGAACAACAAGTTCGTGAAACTTTTGCGACAATGGCACAACAGGTTAAGGATTACGATCCGACCCTGATTATTGCTTTTGGTCCAGACCATTTTAATGGCTTCTTCTATGATCTGATGCCAAGTTTTTGCGCAGGTATTCGTGCAACTGCAGCTGGCGATTGGGATTATGGTCCTGGACGTCTTGATGTGCCTGAACAAACCGCTTTAGATTTAGTGCGTTATGTGCTCAATGATGGTGTTGATCTGTCTTATTCTTATCGGATGCAAGCTGATCATGGCGTGACTCAGCCTTTACACTTCTTATGTTCAGGTCAACTCGATCGTTATCCTGTGATTCCTGTATTCATCAATAGTGCAGCGTCACCAATGCCTACAACGCAGCGTACAGTGGCTTTAGGTCGTGCTATAGGTCGTTTTATAAAAAGCTTAGACCTTGAAAATGAACGCGTATTGATTTTAGGTACAGGAGGGTTGTCACATGATCCACCTACACCTCAAATGGGGAGCGTACCACCTGAAGTCGAAGAATTTCTAATTGCTGGGCGTAATCCAACAACAGAAGCACGTGCCGCACGTCAAGGTAAAATTATTGCTGTGGGACAAAAGTTGGCAGCAGGCGATCAAAGTGTTGCTGTGCCACTGAACCCAGAGTGGGATCATGATTTACTTGATATTTTCGCGCGTGCTGATTTTGCTGCAATTGAGGCCATGACTGAACAGCAGATTCGTGAGCAGGGTGGGCGTGGTGGTCAAGAAGTTCGTTGTTGGATGGCTGCTTTTGCTGCCTTGAGCGAACTTGGTGATTATCAAATGACGACCCATTGCTATCAGGCAATCAGTGAGTGGATCGCGGGTTTTGGTATCGTTTCAGCTGTATTAACTTCAGGAAAATCTGTCGATGAGCATTAAAAGTATTGTCATTATTGGTGCTGGTCAAGCAGGTGCTAATGCTATTTTACAACTTCGTGCACTACAGTACCAAGGTCAAGTTACATTGATAGGTGATGAGGTTCATCTTCCTTATGAACGTCCACCCTTATCAAAAGACGCTATTTTGGACCCAGAAAACACCAAATTAGAAATTCTTTCTGCACAAAAGTTGCAAGACCTTGGTGTTCGACATATCGCAGGACAAGCTGTGCGTCTCATTGATCGTGAGGCAAAACAGGTGGTTTTGGCCAATGATGAACGTATTACCTATGACAAACTGCTGATTGCAACAGGTGGTGCAGCGCGTCGCCTGCCTGCGCTTGATGCTTTGGCTCAACATGTCTACACCTTACGTAATTTAGAAGATGCACAGGCGTTAATCCCAGTATTACAACCTGGTCGCCGCATTGTTCTGGTTGGTGGTGGTGTGATTGGTCTTGAATTGGCCTCATCGGCTCAGTTTAGAGGTTGTCAGGTGACTGTGCTTGAGGCAGGCCCACGTGTGATGGGACGCTGCGCACCGCAGTTGTTGACTGACTTTATGGCACAGCAGCATCGTCAACACGGGGTGAATATCTTACTCAATACGCAAATGGCTTCTTGCCAACTTGAGGGTGATATCGTCAAAATTGAACTGCAAAATGGTCAAGTGCTTGAGGCCGATGCAGTGGTTTACGGAATTGGGATTGTAGCAAATGCTCAGTTAGCCACAGATGCTGGACTTGAAGTAGATGCTGCGATTATTGTCAATGAATTTGCACAAACCAGTGATCCTGATATTTATGCTGCAGGTGATGTTGCTAAACAACGTTTGGCTGATGGTCAAATGCAACGTATCGAAAGTTGGGAAAATGCCAATCGTCAGGCTGAAAGTTTTGCACGTCATGTGATGGGGGCTGATGCCTTAACTGAGCAAGCACCGTGGTTCTGGACGGATCAATTGGGTGCAAACTTTCAGTTTGTGGGTGCAATGGATGCCGAGCAGTGGTATGTCCGTGGTGAAATGGAGAGTTCGGGCGTGCTTTCAAACTTCATTTTATTTGGCGTTAGCAATGGCTTGATTACAGCGGCGATTGCTGTCAATGCTGCTCGAGAAATGCGTCATTTGAAAAAAATGGTGAATACTGCACAGGCCTTTGAACTTGAAAAGCATTTGGATTGTAGTTTGGCATTAAAGTCGATGTTTTAAGTTTGTAGGCGATTGAAAGATAGACCTGAACTTTCATATTGTCTGGCATATATTTGAGTTTTGGAGTCGGTAAGTCCCTAAAAGTCCGGCTCCTTTTTTATGGAAAAAATAACTGCAAAATTGTTATTAAATGCAGCGGTATTAAAAACTTGCTAATTTTATACAGCTTATCGTCATCATTTTGAATTATAGTTAGGTATCACATGGATAGATTTCATTTTGATGATCATCCGTATACTTCAATTGATCCTTGAGCTGTATACTCAAAAGGGTAGCAATGAATCAATTTAATACACAAACGGTGCAAGAGGCTGAGCCTCACCCACAAGATCCAAAAACACCATTGACTTACAGTTTAAAGACGACAAACTGTTTGACGCATGTATGGTGTGTTCCAAAGGTTGCAACAGCAGTCAATGGTACTGCACAGCGTTTTTTTAATGAAATTCCAAGAACTGGAGAGCGTAATAATTGGACGTTGTTCAAATGGTTACTATTACGTAAATCAAATACTTGGGATGTTGATTATGCGCAAGAAACTCAATTGTTGCATGCCAGTGAACACGGCTTACCGCAAAATCGTCCTCAAGCTAGCTTAGATGATTGGCAGGTATGGTGGGTTGGTCATGCAACGGTACTGATTCAAATTGGTCCCTATAACTTTTTAACAGATCCTGTGTGGTGCGAGCATGTGAGCCCACGTCAAGGCATGGGTCCAAAGCGTGTTGCGCCAGCGGGGATTGCCTTAGAGCAACTGCCACAGATTCATGCGGTACTGTTAAGTCATAACCATTATGACCATATGGATATATCGAGTCTAAGTTGGTTGCATCAGAAATTTGCGATGCCGATCTATACGGGATTGGGCAATGCATATTATCTCGATAAAAGCTGGCATGTGATTGAAATGGATTGGTGGCAAAGTGCACTTTTTCATGGTCTTAAAATCGTGTATACCCCAGCACAACATGGCTCAGGTCGTGGTTTGCTAGATCAAGATGCTGCTTTATGGGGTGGTTTCTCTTTGCTCAATGAACATGGGCATTGTTTCTTTGCTGGGGATAGCGGTTATTCACCGCATTTTAAACAGATTCAGCAGCGCTTAGGCCATGCACGTATTGCGATTTTACCGATAGGTGCTTATGAGCCGCGGGAACTGATGCGTTATATGCATATGAATCCACAAGAAGCTTTCCAAGCACATGTAGATTTACAGGCTAAACGTTCACTGGCTGTGCATTATCGAACCTTTCAGCTTACAGATGAAACACGAGAACAACCACAGCAACAATTACAGCAAACTTTGCAACGCCAGTCTAAGTTGATGAATCCTTTTTATTGTTTAAAAGAAGGACAAAAACTATCTGTTTAACAGATGATCTGGAGTCAGAACCTCACCGTATACAGTAATAAAAAAGCCCTTCATGTGAAGGGCTTTTGGTTTAGATGATTCAGTTTTATAGCAAACCAGGTTGACCTTGAGCCGGATCAGTAGCACGGGCTGCTTGAGCATCAGCAACGGTGAGGCCAAGGGCTTTGGCTACACCTTCGCCATAAGCTGGGTCACAGGCAAAACAGTTGCGAATATGGCGATACTTAATAAATTCTAAGGCATCACCCATGGCCGCTGCTGTGTTATCAAATAACGCTTGCTGTTGTTCTGGTTTCATTAACTGGAACAAGGCACGAGGTTGACTGAAGTAGTCAGCATCGTCTTCACGATAGTCCCAAAAATCAGCATCACCCGTAATTTTTAATGCTGGCTCTTTGTACTGTGGTTGTTCTTGCCATTGGTTAAAACTGTTGGGTTCGTAGTGTGGCAGGCTACCATAGTTGCTATCAGCACGACCGACACCGTCACGATGGTTGGAGTGTACAGGGCAACGAGCAGCATTCACTGGAATTTGATGGTGGTTTACGCTTAAACGATAACGCTGTGCGTCGGCATAGTTAAATAAGCGTGCTTGTAACATGCGATCTGGAGAAACGCTGATACCAGGTACGAGATTACTTGGTGCAAAGGCAGCTTGTTCAACATCTGAGAAATAGTTTTCAGGGTTACGGTTTAGTTCAAACTCACCTACAGGAATCAGTGGATAATCACCATGTGGCCAGACTTTGGTTAAATCAAATGGATGGTAAGGTACTTTTTCTGCATCGGTCTCAGGCATGATTTGTACAAACATTTTCCATTTAGGGAAGTCAGCTTGCTCAATGGCATTGTATAAGTCTGCTTGATTACTTTCACGATCTTTGCCATTTACACTTTCAGCTTCGGCGTCGGTTAGATTCTCAATCCCTTGCTGGGTGCGGAAATGGAATTTCACCCAAAAACGTTCATTATTTGCATTGATAAAGCTATAGGTATGACTACCAAAACCATGCATGTGGCGATAGCTTTTCGGTATGCCACGATCTGACATCACTATGGTGACTTGGTGGAGTGCTTCAGGTAATAATGTCCAGAAATCCCAGTTATTTGTAGCGTTACGCATGTTAGTACGCGGATCACGTTTTACTGCTTTGTTTAGGTCAGGGAATTTACGTGGGTCACGGTGGAAAAATACGGGTGTATTATTTCCAACCATATCCCAGTTGCCTTCTTCTGTATAAAACTTTAAAGCAAAGCCTCGAATATCTCGTTCTGCATCAGCGGCACCACGCTCACCAGCTACGGTAGAAAAACGAGCAAACATTTCAGTTTTTTTGCCAATTTCGCTAAAAATTTTAGCGCGGGTATATTGGCTAATATCATGTGTCACAGTAAATGTACCGAAAGCACCAGAACCTTTCGCATGCATACGACGCTCAGGAATAACTTCACGGACAAAGTTGGCTAGCTTTTCATTCAGCCAAAGATCTTGTGCGAGTAGAGGTCCTCGTGCACCAGCGGTCATGCTATTTTGGTTATCAACAACTGGGGCACCGAAATTTGTAGTGATATGTGAAAAAGGACACTTTTTAGGGTCTTGGCTCATTCTTTTCTCCAAAAAATTCATGATGTTATTGGTAATGAAATAAATTATGTAGAAATGATATTGGCTACTAAAATCTACATTAACGGTATGTGCGACGCAGTTAAAGCACTGAACTGTAAACCATTGTGTATCATATGATTCGATTAAAGTGAGTTTAAATCGACTGATCGTGACCATCTGATCAATTCAATTTAGTGTAATTTTTTTGATTATTCAAACCGATTTAAAAAATATTAACGATTTGTTTTTACGATTAAGGATAAAACAAACACACCGATCCTCGCTAAGAGATTTAACACAAAATGATGTAAGAGTGATGCTATTTTGATGAATAGCGGCTTGTTTTTTTGTTTAAACTGCATACAATTGGCGCGACAAGATTAGATTTATCCTTATAGATCATCTTGTGAATACAGCTCTAATGAGTCAAGTTATTAAGCAATAGTGAATGAACCTTAAGGTGAATGATATGGCCAAACGCAAGGCGCTGCCTCAGATTGAGCAGCACAATTTCGTTGCAAAACACATGCATGAAGTAAATCGTAGTCAAGTGTTTACAGACCGCAAAAAAGATCTCAAACGCGGTTATCAAAAACATAAACAAGGGCGAAATTCTATGGAAGATCGCCTTTTTTATTGGGTCTCTTATACGCTTTGTTGAGCTATATTCGTCATCAAAATTATTAAAAAAGAACAAACGACTTATCACCACTTTCTCAATAAAAATATCTTTAATTGAACACACTGCATCAATATCTTATTTCAAGGTTGAGTCGATAGAATCCTGAGCGATTTACTAGGTTGAATCGATTTGAAATCAAATTAAAATAAACACCTACTTTTTTTATGCCTATAGGTGAGTCGTGAGTATTACCCAAAGCACTGAGCTACTTTCGCCCGCAGGTTCTTTAAAGAATATGCGTTACGCATTTGCCTATGGTGCAGATGCAGTTTATGCGGGACAACCGCGCTACAGCTTACGTGTACGTAATAATGCCTTTGATCACGACAACCTCGCAATAGGGATTAAAGAAGCACATGACTTAGGTAAAAAGTTTTATGTGGTGGTCAATATTCAGCCTCATAACAGCAAGTTAAAAAACTTTATTCGAGATTTAACGCCAGTAGTGGCGATGCAACCTGATGCTTTGATTATGTCTGATCCCGGACTGATTATGTTGGTCCGTGAACATTTTCCAGAGATGGCTATTCATTTATCTGTACAGGCCAATGCTGTGAATTGGGCTACCGTGAAGTTTTGGCAAAATATGGGATTAACTCGTGTCATTTTGTCACGTGAATTATCACTTGAAGAAATTGAAGAAATAAAAAAACAAGTCCCAGAGATGGAGATCGAGGTCTTTGTTCATGGTGCACTATGTATGGCATATTCTGGTCGTTGTTTACTTTCAGGCTATATGAATAAACGTGATGCAAATCAGGGTGCTTGCACCAATGCTTGTCGCTGGGAATATAACGTTCATATGGCCAAAGAAGATGTGAATGGTGATGTGATTGCAGTGCAGCAGCTTGATTCAGAGGGTCAAGCAACTCAATGCTGTCATGATACACAGTCCCAGCACAGTATGAACGAAGCCGTACTGCTACAGCGTAATGATGAAGAGATGTTTGCAGCAGAAGAAGATGAACATGGTACTTATTTTATGAACTCTAAAGATCTTCGTGCAGTTCAGCATGTAGAGCGTTTGAGTAAAATGGGAGTGCATTCGCTCAAGATTGAAGGACGTACCAAATCATATTTTTATTGTGCTCGTACTGCACAAATTTATCGTAAGGCGATTGATGATGCTTTGGCAGGACGAAAGTTTGATCCTGCATTGATGACACAGTTAGAAGGTCTTGCAAACCGTGGTTATACTGAGGGTTTCTTGCGCCGTCATGTGCATAGTGATTATCAAAATTATGCTACGGGTTCATCGGTTTTTGATCATCAGCAATATTGTGGCGAAGTGTTAGAGCGTCAGGGCGATTACTTAGTGATTGATGTAAAAAATAAATTTGTTGTAGGTGATTCTTTGGAGCTGATGACACCACAAGGCAATATTACATTTGAGTTAACTGAAATTTTAGATGCAAAAGGACAAATGATTGAGGCTGCCAAAGGTTCGGGTCATGTTGTTCGTATCGCTGCACCAGCCGATGTCGCTGTCGAGTTCGCATTATTGATTCGTAACTTACCTCAGTCTAGTCACGATATTTCTGCTTCATCTTTAGCTTATGTGGCAAGTTAAGAGATGAGTTTGATGATTACTGATGCCTGTATCAATTGTGATATGTGTTTAGCCGAATGCCCCAATCAAGCAATTTTTGAGGGTGAGCAATACTATGAAATTGATGTTGAGCGTTGTACAGAGTGCGTCGGGTTTTATGACCATCAAACCTGTGTCGAGGTCTGTCCAATTGAGTGTATTGTTGAACATCCTGACGTGCGTGAAAGCCAAGAGCAATTATTGGCAAAGTTTAAGGCGCTGAGGATCGTTTAAGATTGTTTTGGTAAAGCACGTCGTGGGGGTAACTAAAAAGTTGATCCCCCTTTTTTGCTAAGGGGGGGCATGTTGGAATGGTCAATAAAAAGATGCTTACTACAGACCTGTTATATTTAAAAAGACTAGATAGCGAATGAGCTAAACATTAACAATTCGTGCAGATTTGACCATATCACCTAAGCCATGTGTCTTAAAGTAATATTCAAGCCAGCTTTTTACGATCAGTGGATTATTCATCTTCAAGACTTGTTCAAGCAATGTTTGTGCATCACTCATTGAAACATTACAGATGGCTTTGCGTACACGTAATATATTGCTTGAACTCATGGATAATGTATTGAATCCCATGGCCATAAGTAATACAGCAGAGAGTGGATCACCAGCCATTTCGCCACAGATACTGATCGGTTTGTTGTATTTATGACACTCTACAACTAAGCGTTGTAGTGTGCGTAAGACTGAAGGGTGGAAGTGTGAATAGACACTGGAAACACGTGGATTATTTCGATCAACTGCTAAGAGATACTGAATTAAATCATTTGAACCCACGGAGAAGAAATCCACCAATTCAGCAAATTCATCAATTTGCAGCAGTACGCTTGGCACTTCAACCATTATGCCAATTTTAGGCTTAGTGATCTTAACTTCTTCCTCTTCTTGCACCGCGATCCAGTCACGTTCAAGTAGATAAAGCGCTTCTTCAACTTCACTGATACTGGTGACCATTGGAAGTAGTATGTGTAAGTTGTTTAGACCAATACTGGCCTTTAACATGGCGCGAATTTGTGAGGAGAAAATCTCAGGGTGATCTAGCGTAAAGCGAATCCCACGCCAACCCAGCGCAGAGTTTTCTTCTTTAATTTCAAAATAGGGTAGATCTTTGTCCGCACCAATATCGAGAGTACGCATGACCACTGGCTTATTGGCAAAGTGGCTGAGCTGTTGTCTGTAGATTGCACGTTGCTCTTCTTCACCAGGAAAGCGTTCACGTAGCATGAAGGGGATTTCAGAACGATAGAGTCCGACACCTTTTGCTCCACGTTGTACACCACGAACAACATCAATCATCAAGCCGGTGTTAACAAAAAGCCTTACCGTAACACCATCAGGTGTAATCGCATCTTTGGTTTCGTATTGTTTAAGGTCTTTAGCAATTTGTTCTTCTTCTTTTTGAATATCTTTATAGCGTTGACGTAAGCGGCGTGGTGGGTTGACAAAAACTCGGCCTTGATAAGCATCAACAATCAGCTCTACATCATCTAACGTATTGATTGGGAGTTCAGTCACTCCGACAACGGTTGGAATACCTAATGCTCGAGCAACAATGACCATATGTGAGTTAGCTGCACCTTCAGAGGTGACAATCGCTGCAATTTTCCCAACAGGCAATTCAACCAAAGCCGCAGTACTGATCTCTTCACCGATGATAATACTATCAGAACTGAGTTCTTTGTGGCTTGAATCTGCCTCTTGTAATGAGGCTAAAATACGTCGTCCGAGGTCTTTGAGATCAGCAACGCGTTCACGCAGATAGTCATCTTCCATCTGGGCAAATAATGCCACGTGACGATCAATAACTTTTTTAACAGCACCTTGTGCCCAGTGGCCATCTCGAATAAGTTCTTTAATCTCAGCGGGTAGGGCATTGTCATCAAGCATACGCAGGAAGACGCTAAATAAAGCACGCTCTTCGGACATTAAAGAGTCATGCATTTTCTCATCAAGAGAACTGATTTCTCCTCTTACGGATTCAATTGCTTGATCGAGTAAGATAAGTTCTTCGCTAATATCATCGGCTTCACGATCAGGAATGGCTGCTAAATCTGCTAATGGGTAGAGGATAATCGCACGGCCTAAAGCAATACCGCCTGCACCCGGTGAACCTTGAAAGGTTTTATAGGTTGATGATAAGTTGGGCTTACGAAAAACATCAATATTGCCAACAGCATGGGCATGGGCGATAACACCAGAAAGCTGTGCGCATAAGGTGACAAGGAATGATTCAGCAGCTTCGCTAAAGTCTTTGGCTTCACGGTTTTGTACAACCATAACCCCCATGACCTTGCGTCGATACATCACAGGAACGCCCAAGAAGGAGTGATAAATTTCTTCACCAGTTTCAGGGAAGTAAGCAAAACGTTCATGCTTTGAGACATTGTCTAAATTGACAATTTCTTCACGTTGTCCAACCAAGCCAACCAAGCCTTCGCCTAGTGGTAAAGCAACATTACCCACCGCCTCAGGGTTTAAACCTTTGGTTGCCATGAGGAGATAGCGTTGATTGCGTTCGTCAAATAAATAGATTGAACAGACATCAACATGCATGGCTTCAGAAACCTGGTTCACCATGATATCAAGGGAGTCATGCAAACAAACAGACGAATTGATTTCTTGCACAATTCGCCGCAAGGTTTCTAGTTGCATGTTTGACATTAATGCCAACTCCTCAATGTATTAAGCGCGATTGATCAGTCTGAATTTAGACCCCATAGTTATAGCAGCTGTAGGGTAAAAAAGCATTTGCCTTTTATAATGAATTTTTGCGGATATGTTGTGGTACACGTGCGCATAATTCCATCATGGCTTTACGGTAAACATCCCTTTTGAAATTCACAACTTGCCCAAGCGGATACCAATAACTTACCCACTGCCATTGATCAAACTCTGGTGATTCTGCCAGATTTAATCGAATAAATTGTGTAGAAGCCGTTAGTTTTAATAAAAACCATTTTTGCTTCTGGCCGATACATACCGGATCAGAGTCTGCCCGAATGTAGCGATGTGGCAAACGATAATGCAGCCAGCCTTCTGTTTGCGCAATTACCTGAACATGTTCAGGCAACAACCCAACCTCCTCACGCAATTCTCTAAATAGCGCCTGCTCGGGAGTTTCACCAAAATGAATCCCGCCTTGAGGAAATTGCCACGCATTGTGACCAATGCGTTTAGCCCATAACACCTGTCCACTATCATTTGCCAAAATGATCCCGACATTCGGTCGGAAACCTTCTGAGTCGATCATTTGGCTACCTAAAATCTATCTATATGTTGACTTTGATTCATTGGGCATTTGCCTTTTTGCCCATATCTAAAAAATCAAAGTAATAATGTTTTAAAATTGCTATGATCTTAACGAATTTCTATCGACTAGCGGAGATAGATTTACATTTTTTTTCTTAAATTTCAGTTTGAATGGAACTTTTCATGAAATTGGTACTGTTTGATCTAGATCATACCCTCCTTGATACCGACTCTGACCACGCTTGGGGTGAGTTTTTAGTGAATGAGGGGCTAGTCGATCCCGTTCGACATCGTCAAATGAATAATCAGTTTTACGAGGATTATAAAGCAGGACAGTTAGACCCTATTGCTTATAATGAGTTTGTCTTTGAGTTCTTAACGCAGCACAATCAACAACAATTAAAAGATTTGCATCAACAGTTTATGGATAAAGTCATTCGAGCCAAAATGCGTAAAGCGGGTTTTGAGGCGATTGAAAAACACCGTCAAGCAGGGCATCAATTGGTTGGAATCACTGCAACATCTGACTTTATTACTGCACCAATATTCAATGAGTTTGGTATTACGGACGTGATCGCAACAACGGCCGAAATCAAGGATGGTCAATACACTGGAAAAGTCGCAGGTACACCTTGTTATCAACAGGGTAAACTACTGCGTTTAGCACAGTGGTTAGCAGGTCGAGAGGTGAGTGAGTCATGGGCCTATTCGGATTCAATTAATGACCGTTTTTTACTTGAATATGCCGATCATGCCATCGTCGTTTCTCCAGATGATCGTTTAGAACAATTAGCAATACAGCAAGGTTGGCCGATTGAAGACTGGTCAATGACTGTAGAGGCCTAAGTAAAGTAACTATTTAGCGATGACCTCTAACATTTCTCTTGTAAAATCATGTATGTTGGATCTATAGAGGATTAAGTTCTCAATATAGATATCAATTGAAAGGAGTACGAAAATGAATGGTTTAAGACCAAGAATGACTTATTTGTTTGAGCAACTCGGCTTGGATGCAAGTCAAGATGCGATTGCTCAATTCATTGAACAACATCAACTCGCTGCACAAGTTGATATTTTGCAAGCAGATTTTTGGAATGCATCTCAACGTGCTTTTTTAGAAGAAAAAATGAACTCTGATGGGGAGTGGACAACTGTTATTGATCAACTGAATGAGTCTTTGCATGAAGATTCTGTAAAAATTGGAAAATAATGAGTTGGGCGATTTGATGGTAAATAGCATTAAATCGCCCAGTTAATGTTTATTCTACGATTTTAATGAGTTCTTCGAGTGCTCTAGATTGAGTGCGGCCAGGATGCCACACGATTCCTAACTGGCGACTCATCTCTAAATTTAGATCAAGCTGCTGTAATTCATCATTGATCAAGGTTTTTGGTAAAACTGACCAACCGAGTCCAATTGAAACCAACATACGAATTGTTTCAAGAGGGTTGTTACTCATACTGACACGGGGTTTTAAACCTTCTTTTTCAAACTCATGCAATGTGATTTGACTTGTAAAGGTTTGTGCCGCTGGCAATAGACTTGGATACTCAATCAGATCTTTTAGCTGTAGATTCTTTTTTTCAGCTAAAGGGTGAAATGGGGCACTAACAAAGACCAAAGGGTCATCCCAAATATTAATATATTTAAGACGGCTATCTAAAATTGGCGGTAAAGTTAAAAAGGCTAACTCTAAATCACCAGCCAAGACTTGTTCATGCGCTTGTTCTGAATCGACGAAGTGTACATCTAAAACAACCTCACTAAAGCGTTGAGTATATTGTTTTAAATAATCAGGTAAATGATGCAATCCAATGTGATGGCTTGTGCCAATTTTAACTGTGCCACGGACCTCATCTTGTTCATGGCTTAAGGTGTGGTGGATATCATTAAGTTCATTGATCCAATTTTTTACTTTAGGAAGTAAAGAGTTGGCAGCATGAGTCGGCTGTACTCCACGGCCAGCAGATTCAAAGAGTTTAACGCCAAAGTAGTTTTCTAAAGTATGGATACGTTTGGTGACAGCGGGTTGAGTAATAAACAGCAGTTCTGCAGCCATAGAAATAGATCCAGTTTCCATAACTTTAATGAAGGCATCAAAAGCTGCGAGATTCATAGATACACCATTCGTCAAAACGACTTTAACTTATCAATTAAGTCCTGTCGTGATAATACTCATTTAGAGTTTACAATGATTCTTTCCTTAAGCTTAAATTCATTATCTAAATTAATAAATTAAGTTTAATTAAAGTTCCTATGCACATCATAAATAAATTTATGTGAAATGGTTAACACTTTTTTGTATCAATTCACACTTTTTTGTAAAACAAAAAAGCATACTTCTTCGGTGCAAGAAGTATGCTTAAGTTGTTTTAAATCATTTATTTTAATTATTTGTTTTTATTTTAATTCAGTTTAATAACTTGCTATTCCATAGTTTTTCGTGAAAAAAGAAAGCAAATGCTTGAACAGTTGGTTCCACTAAACTGAGTGTCATGGCAACCAATAAGTTTCCAGTCACGAGATACGCAACTAACATTGCAATACTTATATGCATGATGTAGTAGCTTAAAGTTTTTTTAAGAGTGCGTTGATTGTAACGCATAAAAGTTTTCACGCAGCTCATCGTTCTCTCACTCCTTAAACTAAGTTTGCTGTACAATATTTGCAAATGATAATCATTATTATTTAATTTGTCTAGTGTAAATTGAAAATGAATTAAATTTTTTTACTCAATAGTGATGTATTACTTTAAGTTTGTTTATTTATAAAAATGATAAATTAGAATAATGAATAAAGCTGGGTATAATAGGTTTAAACAGAAATACCTAGATCTATGGAGCACGTCGACATGGCAGGCAATATTCAAAAAACACTTTACGATAAATTGTGGGATGACCACTTAGTTAAGCAACGTGATGATGGCTCATGCTTACTTTATATTGATCGCCATTTATTACATGAGGTGACTTCACCACAGGCTTTTGAGGGCTTGCAACTTGCTGGTCGTCAGCCATGGCGTTTAAGTGCCAATATTGCAACACCAGACCATAATGTACCGACTTCAAAAAAAGAACGTGCTGCTGGGATTGCAGGTATTGAAGATGAAACTTCACGTATTCAAGTGCAAACCTTAGATGACAACTGTCGCGCTTTTGATATCACTCAATTTGATATCAATGATGTCCGTCAAGGAATCGCACATGTTGTTGGTCCTGAGCAAGGTTTAACTTTGCCTGGTATGACGGTTGTTTGTGGTGATTCACATACAGCTACGCACGGGGCTTTTGGTTGTTTGGCACATGGGATTGGAACTTCTGAAGTTGAACATGTGTTAGCAACACAGTGTTTAGTGCAAAAGAAAATGAAAAACATGTTGGTTCGTGTCGATGGACAATTGGGCCAAGGCGTTACTCCTAAAGATGTTGTATTGGCGATCATTGGTAAAATTGGTACTGCTGGTGGTACAGGTCATGCGATTGAATTTGGTGGCCAAGTTTTCAAAGACATGTCTATTGAAGGCCGTATGACCGTTTGTAATATGGCGATTGAAGCTGGTGCTCGTGTGGGTATGGTTGCAGTCGATGATAAGACCATTGAATATGTGAAAAACCGTCCATATTCACCACAAGGTGATCAGTGGGATGCAGCGGTTGAGTACTGGAATACTTTACATTCCGATGCTGATGCCAAGTTTGATACTGTTGTTGTGATGCAAGGTGAAGAGATTGAACCGCAAGTCTCTTGGGGTACTTCGCCAGAAATGGTGATCCCAGTGTCGCAAGATGTACCTACTTTAGAACAAGCAAAAGATGATGTGCAGCGTAGTGATTGGACACGTGCTTATCAATATATGGGTTTAAATGCGGGTCAAGCTTTGGATCAAATCCAATTGGATCGAGTGTTTATTGGTTCTTGTACCAACTCACGTATTGAAGACATTCGTGCGGCAGCTGAAGTGATCCGTGGTCGTAAAGTTGCAGCAAGTATTAAGCAAGCGATGATTGTGCCTGGTTCTGGTTTGGTAAAAGAGCAAGCAGAGCAAGAAGGCTTAGATAAAATCTTTATTGAAGCCGGCTTTGAATGGCGCGAACCCGGTTGTTCAATGTGTTTGGCAATGAACGCTGATAAATTGCAACCAGGTGAGCACTGTGCTTCAACCTCAAACCGTAACTTTGAAGGTCGTCAAGGTAATGGTGGTCGAACACATTTGGTGAGTCCAGCAATGGCAGCCGCTGCAGCAATCGCAGGGCACTTTGTCGATGTACGTAACTTTTAATAGGGGATGACGATGCAAGCCTATACTATTGAACAAGGAATTGTTGCGCCGTTGGATCGTGCCAATGTCGATACTGACTTAATTATTCCAAAACAATTTTTAAAATCAATCAAACGTACTGGTTTTGGTGATAACTTATTTGATGAATTGCGTTATCTTGATGAAGGCTATCCAGGTCAAGACAATTCAAAGCGTCCAATCAACCCAGACTTCGTGCTTAATCAAGCGCGCTACCAAGGGGCTAGTATTTTGATTGCACGCCAAAACTTTGGTTGTGGTTCTAGTCGAGAACACGCACCTTGGGCATTGAGTGAATACGGTTTTAGAACTGTAATTGCTTCCAGTTTTGCAGATATTTTTTTCAACAACTGCTTTAAAAACGGTATGTTGCCTGTTATTTTGCCTGAAGAAGTTGTTGATCAATTGTTTAAACAGTGTGCTGAACAGCAGGGGTATCAGTTAACTGTAGATTTAGAAGCACAGCAAGTACGTACACCAAATGGTGAGGTTTTTGCTTTTGAAGTCGACCCATTTCGTAAGCATTGTTTGTTAAATGGCTTAGATGATATTGGTTTAACTTTACAAGCAACAGATGAAATTCGTGCTTATGAAGAGAAGACGCAAAAGGCACGTCCTTGGGTGTTTCGTGAGCTTAAGGCTTAAGGCGATTATTGGTTAGGAAACTCATAGCGCCACTGCCTGACACCTGTTAAGATTCGGAGCACATTTGTCTTGGTTTTATTGATAGGGGTTGGGCTGTGTAATGTTTCGTAGTCATATCATTATCATTGGCTTAGTGAGTATTTTACTAAGTGCTTGTCAATCTACCCATTTTGCATTGGATCGGTTAATGATTCAGCAGGTAGAAAAGCGGCCTTATGCGGAAAATAACGTGAGCTTATATTGTGCTGGTGCTAAGAGCTGTGAGTTTAGTCGTGTTGATCAAATAGAGATTGTGAACGATCAAAGTAAGCGTGTGAACCCAGATGCAATCCGTAAAGGTTATGTTCATCTGACGGGTGAAGGGCGAGATCAGAGCAACTTATACTTGACCATACCTTCGAAGCAACATGAAGTGGTTGTGCGTTTCTATCCAATTTCAAATAAGCATGCTGAAGTATTTCATTTCATTCATCAATTTAAGCCAAATAAAAGCTATCTTTTGACAATGTATAGAAAACAGGGTCAAAAGACAGGCAGTTTACTTAATGTTTCGGCTCCAGCACCATTATGTGTTGATGTGCGCGAAACAAATAAATTGGTACGCCGCTTTTGTCGCCCCCATAATGCAGTAACAGGGGTCAGCGAGTTTGTGGAAGAAAAGATTTAATTTATACAGTTTTTATAGAACTGTACGACCTATGGAACAAGACAATGTCTAAAAATATTTTAATTCTCGCGGGTGATGGGATTGGTCCTGAAATTATTGCAGCGGCTGAGCAAGTTTTACAACGTGTAAATACTAAGTTTGGTTTAGAGCTTACTTGGCAACATGGTTTGCTTGGTGGTGCCGCAATTGATGCTCATGGCGAACCCTACCCAGCTGTGACTGCAAGCCAAGCTGCGAATGCAGATGCGATCTTGCTAGGTGCGGTGGGTGGTCCTAAGTGGGATAGCATTGAACGTTCAATTCGTCCAGAGCGCGGTCTATTAAAAATTCGTAGTGAGTTGAATCTATTTGCTAACTTACGACCTGCATTGCTTTACCCTCAATTGGCTGATGCATCAAGTTTAAAACCTGAGGTTGTTGCTGGATTAGATATTTTGATCGTTCGTGAACTTACAGGCGGGATCTATTTTGGTCAGCCTCGTGGTATTCGTGAATTGGAAAATGGCGAAAAACAAGGTTATAACACTGACGTTTATAGTGAATCAGAAATTAAACGTATTGCAAAAGTTGCTTTTGAATTGGCAGGCTTACGCGGTTCTAAAGTATGTTCAGTTGATAAAGCCAATGTGTTAGAAGTGACAGAGCTTTGGAAGCAAACTGTGACTGCTATGCAACAGGCTGAATATCCAAATATTGAATTGTCTCATATGTATGTCGACAACGCAGCGATGCAGTTGGTTCGTGCACCAAAACAATTTGATGTGATTGTAACGGGTAACTTGTTCGGTGATATTTTGTCGGATGAGGCAGCGATGCTCACAGGTTCAATTGGTATGCTTCCATCGGCATCTTTAGATGAAAATGGTAAAGGGATGTATGAGCCATGTCATGGTTCTGCGCCAGATATCGCAGGCCAAGATGTGGCTAACCCATTAGCTACCATCTTATCTGTCGCAATGATGTTGCGTTATAGCTTCCGTGAAGAAGCAGCAGCGAAGGCGATTGAGGATGCGGTTGGACAAGTATTGGATCAAGGTTTACGTACTGCCGATATCATGTCCGAAGGTATGCAACGTGTGGGTACAGTTGCAATGGGTGCTGCTGTGGTTGCTGCGTTGGGTGGTGAATAAAATTTAGATTAAATAGTTGATCGATTAAGCAGTCAGATGCATGCATCTGACTGCTTTTTTTTGCTGTTTTATGGGTTTGATGTCCCAAGATGACGTTGAATTTTTACAGATAAAAAGTGATTTTAATCAATAGAAAGTAAATAAGATTGAGGGTAAATTAGGGAAGAGTAATAAAGGAGATATCTTTAAGTTAAAGAGATCATGATTTTAATCATTCGGGGAAAATAAATGAAAAAAATACTTTTAGCCATGTCGGTAATATGCTTACCAACACTTGCCTTTGCTGACAATTGCGATAGTACCCGCAATACTTATGATGCGGTTTATTGTGATGGTAAAGTTTATGTGAGTGCAGATCAGGAACTGAATAAAAACTATCAGGAACTACGCAAGCTACTCAATAATGAACAAAAAAATACGTTAAAGCGTTCGCAATTGGCTTGGATTAAACAGCGAGATCAAGAATGCACACGAGAGTCTAATCGCGGTGATGTGATCAATACTTCATGTCAATTACGCAAAACACAAGAACGCAACTCATGGTTACGTGAACGCACGCGAGAATGTAAAACAATTGGTTGTAAAACTTCACTACTGAATGAAGTTTAGGTTGTCTAGAGGTTGAAAAGACATCCTTGGCATAAACAGTAAAAGCCACGTCATGTGGCTTTTCTTGCTTACACTAAGACTTAGCGTGCACGGTAAGTAATACGACCTTTGCTAAGATCGTAAGGCGTCATTTCGACTTTTACGCTATCGCCAGTCAAAATACGGATATAGTGTTTACGCATTTTACCAGAGATGTGTGCAACAACCTCGTGACCGTTTTCTAAACGTACACGAAACATAGTATTAGGAAGCGTTTCGGTGACAACGCCTTCGAACTCGATAAGTTCCTCTTTATTGGCCATAGCCTACCTGATGATCAAATTGGAAAGGCGCAAATTATAGGCAATATTTTGGCGAAAAACAAGAGAATGTATACACTGTCTTATTTGGATGGGGCTAAAATGAACGAACATTGAGATAAATAAATTCTACAAAAATTAGCTTATTATTATTGTCAGTATGGTCAATCGAAGCTAAGCTAAAACTAATTTTTTTGAGTATAAATGAATAACATACAAGGAAGGGCATAGCGTGAGTCAGCTAACTGATGCTTCGGTGGTATTGCGATTAGGCTATCAAGCGATTCGTCGTGCAGGATTGCCTACCGAAGAAATTTTAACAAAAGCCGGTGTGGCATTGAACCAAGTTCAGCAAAATGCAAGAACGCCTTTGAGCGCACAGTATGCCTTTTGGGTTGCAGCTGAAGAAGTGAGCAAAGACCCTGATATTGGTTTGCATTTGGGTGAGCACTTGCCGTTGTATCGTGGGCAAGTGATCGAACATTTATTTATTAGTAGTGAAAACTTTGGTGAGGGTCTAAAGCGTGCCTTAGCTTACCAGCGCTTGATTAGCGATGCTTTGCATGCACAACTGGTCGTTGAAGATGATCGTTGTTATTTGACCAATGGTGAGCAACCATGGGCAGATAACTTAATCAATCGTCATTTTTCTGAGTGTGCGTTGTCAGGTATTTTAAGGTTTTTTAAATTTATTACAGAAGGGCGTTTTGAGCCTTTGTATATAGATTTTAACTTTAATTCAGGTGCAAATGCTGACGAATACTTGCGTGTCTACGAGTGCCCTGTAAGTTTAGGGCAAAAAGAAACACGATTGTATTTTGATCCTGCGATCTTATCTTTCCCACTTTGGCAGGCTGAGCCTGAGTTGTTGCAACTCCATGAGCAGCTAGCGATTGAAAAGCTTCAAGAATTGGCACGCTATGATCTTGTGGGTGAGGTACGTCGTGCGATAGGTTCAACTTTAGAGAGTGGTGAAACGACGTTAGAAACAGTTGCAACACAATTAGATATTACACCTCGTCGACTTAGAACTCAGTTAAGTGAGGCCAATACCAGTTTTCAGCAGATCTTGTCTGACTATCGCTGTCGTTTAGCTAAAAAACTTTTGGCCAATACCAGTGAAAGTGTTGAACGTATTGTTTATTTAACAGGTTTTTCTGAGCCAAGTACTTTTTATCGGGCCTTTAAGCGTTGGACCAATGAAACACCTGTCGAGTATCGCAAACGTAAACAGCGTTAATCGTATTGTTGATTGAATTAAAAACACCCGTTGCATACGGGTGTTTTTTTGGGGGAAAACAGAACTAACGAGGACTATTCAGGCATGTTCAACCACTGTGGGCCTAAAGGAAGCTTGGGTAACTGAAACTGCTCTGGATAGTCGGCATGAATAAAATAAAGCCCATCGGGTGGTGCGGTAATCCCTGCAGCTTTACGGTCTTGGGCAGCAAAAATTTCATCAATGTGTTCAACTGGATACATACCTTGTCCGATCTCTAATAGACAGCCCATGATATTGCGTACCATATGATGTAAAAAACCATCGGCTTGAATATCAAGAACTAAAAATGCGCCATGGCGAATGAGGCGGCAGTGTCGTACATGGCGAACAGGTTGATTGGACTGACATGATGCAGCTCGAAAACTTTCAAAATTATGTGTACCTTCAAACTTTTTTGCAGCTTCAACCATGAGATCGACGTTTAAAGGATAAAAAGCATGTGTCACTTGTTTGTGAAGTAATGCAGGGCGCTGTGGTGATTGATAGACCACATAGCGATAACGTCTTGCTTGCGCTTTAAAACGTGCATGGAAGTCCTCATCCATGGGACGAATCCATTGTAAGGCAATATCTTTAGGCAGTTGACTATTGGCACCCATAAGCCAGCCACGTTCAGGGCGAATTGCACTGGTATCGAAGTGCGCGACCATATTGGTGGCATGCACTCCTGCATCGGTACGACCTGCACCATGTAAAGTAATAGGGTGGTCTGCAATTTTACTTAAAACCTTTTCTAAGGTTTCTTGAATGCTGCGAACACCAGCTTGTTGAGTTTGCCAGCCCCGGTAACGCATACCATTAAACTCAATTCCAATTGCGAAACGTTGCATAGCGACCCCTAATTTAAATGATCTGACCAATGTTGAACATACTGATCCGTGGTGCGGTATTCTAAATAAATTTTCAGAATTTTGGCATAGAGATCGGCATGACCATAACAGTCGTTGATAAGGATTGCTGCATTTTGCGTCCATTGGGTGATTGCATAACGTTGGTCCGTTTCACCTAAGGCCACTTGAGTGGTGAGTATGCATACACAGCCTTTTTGTCTGAGCAACTGTAATGCCTGAATAATTTCAGTATCACTGGCCATATTGCCTGTGCCATAGCCTTGTAAAATTAAAAAGTCAGGTGGCGTTTGACTGAGTTGCTTGAGGTTTTTAGCCAAGGTCGCTTTTTCAACGGGTTGTAACATCCAATTGAGGATATTAAGTTGTTGAGCGCGCTGTAGATGCGTTGTATGGACTTCAAAAGCGGCTTTAGGGCGTTGATTTAATTTTTCATGATATGCCAGACCATGAAATGCCTTAAGTGCTGTAGTGTGTAGTTTAAGCGCTGTTGCAGCATGGTAGAGTTGCTGATCAAATGCGAGATAGACACCAGCCTCTACATGCAAAATATGCTTTAAGGCAGTATTGAGGTTGTCCATAGCATCACTGATTGGACGTAGCTGCTCGCCTGTTGGATCTAGGAGGGGAAACTGGCTTCCCGTCAAGATGACGTGGCAAGACTGTGCTAGGAAGCGCGACAGCGTTGCTGCGGCATAGCTGAGAGTATCTGTGCCATGGATGATAATAAAGTGTTTGAATGTCTGCTGTAATTGCTGGATTTGTTGAATAAGCTGCAACCAATCAACTGCTGTACAAGCACTACTGTCTTTGATGGTTGTTGCAGAAAAACATTGTACGTCAAACTGTTTAGGTAATAATGTTTGTAGTTTTGGGAGAAAGCTGTGCTGAGGCATTGGAGCAAGTGGCTCACCCACACAACCAAAGGTGCCGCCCATATAAATTAAGGCAATTTTTTGCATAGCAATACAAATCTTCGGGACAATTTGCCCACATGATAATTTTAAATATAGATCGATGCTAGGGCTTGAGAGATCAGGCTGAGATCGTGTCTCAATTTTTCACCCTATTTAATCCAACAAGCCGATCATTTGATCGGCTTGTTGGGTATAGAGGATAAGTCAGAAGTACAGAGGCTTAAGCCTTATAATCAATCAGAATACGCAACATACGACGTAAAGGTTCAGCAGCACCCCAAAGTAATTGGTCACCCACAGTGAATGCGCCTAAATACTCTTTACCCATGTTGAGTTTACGTAAACGACCTACAGGCACAGTTAAAGTACCGGTCACTGCAACTGGCGTTAAATCAGTCATTGATGCTTCACGCGTGTTTGGTACAACTTTAGCCCATGGATTAGACTGACGAATCATGTCTTCGATTTCATCTAATGGCACGTCTTTTTTCAACTTTAGAGTCAATGCTTGTGAGTGACAACGCATTGCACCAATACGTACACAGTGACCATCGATCGGCACGATTTGTGAGTTGTTGAGGATCTTGTTGGTTTCAACCTGACCTTTCCACTCTTCTTTTGATTGGCCGCTTTCAAGTTGTTTGTCGATATACGGAATCAAAGAACCTGCTAATGGCACGCCGAATTGAGCAGAAGGGAAGCCTTCGCCGCGTTGTAATTCAGCAATACGGCTATCGATATCTAAAATCGCAGATTTAGGATCATCAAGTAGCTCTTTGGTATTGTTATATAAATAACCCATACCTGTGATCAGTTCACGCATGTTTTGTGCGCCTGCACCTGATGCAGCTTGATAAGTCATTGCAGAAAGCCATTCAACCAAATTGTTTTGGAATAATGAACCCATGCCCATGAGCATCAATGAAACTGTACAGTTACCACCAACAAAGGTTTTTACGCCATTGCTTAAGCCATCTTTAATGACATTGGCATTGACAGGGTCAAGTACAATGATCGCTTCATCTTCCATACGAAGTGTAGAGGCCGCATCAATCCAATAGCCTTTCCATGCTTCAGCTTTTAATTTTGGATAAACAGCTGAAGTATAGTCACCACCTTGACAGCTAATAATGACATCCATCTGCTTGAGACGTTCAATGTCCGTCGCATCCATAAGTGCTGGAGCGGTCTTGCCGCCATATGCAGGAGCTTCTCCCCCTGCGTTACTGGTTGAAAAATAAAATGGCTCAATATGCGCAAAATCATTTTCTTCAACCATACGTTGCATAAGGACGGAACCAACCATCCCGCGCCAACCGACCAGACCTACTTTCATGTCACTTTGCCTCGGTGCGTTAATATAAAAAATAAAAGGATTTTTCAGTGTATCAAAAGCGCCTGTAACTGCAAGCGTTACATAATTAAAACAGCAAGAATATTTTAAAAAATACGTAAATAATAATACTTAAGTAGAGTGTATTGTCCGATAAAAAAATAGACACCTGTACTAAACTTTCAAAAAACTAAAATTAACAGCATGAGTACTACATATGATTTGGATAAACGTAATTTCGGTGATTGTTATTTGGGCAAGTTTTTGGTCTTTGATTCCACGTGATGAGTGGTGGATTCGAGGGGCTGATTTTCCTCGCTTACAAATTTTAGCGTTGGGGGGCGTGGCATTATTATTGTTAATTTTTTGGCCTGCAGAATGGGATCTCTGGCGAATCATCATCTTAATTGGTCTGGTCGCAGCACTTATTTATCAGTTAAAAATGGTCTTACCCTATACTGTTTTTTGGAAAAAACAGGTTAAACAGGTGAGTCCTGAGCAGTTTAATCCAGATCAACAAATCTCGATTATTGTTTCAAATGTATTGATGACCAATCAACAGTACCATTTGTTAATTGAACATGTGCAGCAATATCAACCAGATATATTGTTAACCCTTGAAACAAATTTGGAATGGCAAGCTCAACTTGAAGTCATTGAAGCTGATTATCCCTACCGTGTACCTGTACCGCTGGATAATCTCTATGGTATGCATCTTTATAGTCGATTGCCTTTAAAAGATGTGGAGGTCAAGTTCCTATTAAGCGATGAAATTCCCTCGATTCATTGCACCGTAATTTTACGCACAGGCCAACCTGTACGTATCTATGCTTTGCATCCAAAACCACCAAGTCCTACAGAAGCTAAAAATTCGACATTACGAGATGCAGAGTTACTGATCATTGGTGATCATATAAAAGACTCAGATGAAAGCGGTATTGTGATGGGCGATTTAAATGATGTGGCTTGGTCAAAAACAACACGCTTATTTCAACGTGTCAGTGGATTACTCGATCCACGCATAGGCAGGCACTATGTCAATACTTTTCATGCAGATTATCGCTTTTTACGTTGGTCATTGGACCATGTATTTCATAGTACAGATTTTGCTTTGATTGAAATGTATCGTTTGTCTCATATCGGTTCTGATCATTTCCCTGTTTATGCGGTATTACAAACAGGCCGTGTTTTTGAGCAGTTACAAGAAGAGTTTGAACCTGAAGAGGGTGATGAAGAGGCGCTGCAAGATGCGATTCAAAGTGGTATTGAGCAGGCAAAAGAAGAAGAAAAACCTATACTTGATGTGATGGCACAACAACATGAAATACCGAAGACAAGCGTAATCGAAACGAAGCTATAGCGTTGAGTATTTGTCGGTTTTAGCTTACAAGTGATGAGTCTAGTGCGACCTAGTGGAAAAATACGATATTAGTTAACATATTTATCACAGCGTAGGGAAAGCGAATAAGAAAAAAGAAATAATAAAAAGACAAAACTCATGTCAGTTGAAAGGATAATAATGAGAAAAATAATAACGATGTTTGAACGATCACGCTAAGCCCGGATTTTGTGAAATACAAGATTCGGGCTTAGTTCTAAATCGTGTGGATTAATCTTGTTCTACCACTCGTTGATATAATGCCAAAGTCTGCTCACACATCTGCGCTAAGCTAAACTGCTGTACAGGGGCAACCTGTTGTCGCTGTTCAATATGCCATTTGAGCTGCATTTGCATACAGTCTAGATCATCGACTTCAATTAAACCTTGTGGGTACAACTGGCTAAGTATTTCAGCTACACCACCACGCTTCCACCCAATCACTGGTGTGCCTAAAGATAACGCTTCAAGCGCAGTACGTCCAAACGTCTCAGCTTGACTGGACAATGAAAGAACCACGTCGCTTAATGCTAACCATTCACGGATATCACTGCGATGGCCGACAAAGGTGATGTCATTGCTTAGACCAAGACTGGCTATTTTCTTTTCTATTTCATCTAAGTAAGCTGCTTTTTTCGGATCTGCACCACCTACAACCACAGCGTGTAATTGTGGGTATTTTTTATGTAGAGCCTGAACAAGCTCAATCAGGGTTTCATGACCTTTAAGGCGAGTAATTCGGCCAGGTAGACAAATCAGAAAACGGTTTTCAAGCTGTGGATAGTCATGAAAGGTTTTTTGTAGCCACTGTGCAGATGGTTGGTAGTTGTGAGGAAAGGCCTGTGGGTCGATGCCGCGATAGATACGAACGATATTCTTGGCGGGACAATGAGGATAATGCGTATGAATGTACTCGACAACACTATCAGAGACAGCAATCACTTTTTCCGCCTGAGTCATAATCGCACTATAACGGTTAACTGAATAGAAGCCGTGTACGGTACTGATCAAATGCGGTTGCTGTGCAGCAGGAATTCCTCTGAGTGCGAAATGGGTCAACCAAGCTGGAACACGCGAGCGAACATGTAAGATATCAGGTTGATGCTGTAAAATTAATTTACGAAGCGGGCGGATTTGCCACAGACTGGCAAGAGACTTCCGATGAATGGCAAGACTGAGGTGCTGTGAGCCCTCAGCTTCAAGCTGATGTACCATACGGCCGCCATTAGAGACAACGAGTGATTGATGGCCAGCGGTGACCAGCGCTTTGGCGATCTCAAGTGTACCGCGCTCTACGCCACCGCTATTTAGTTCAGGAAGAAGTTGCATCACTTTCATGGCTGAGACCTTATTGTTATTACGTTGAATGTGTTTGGAGCTTATTGCTGCACGTTGTGTATGGCGCTACAGCACTTGAAGTGAAACAGACTAATAGATGTGCTCATAGCCTTCGGGACGTGTTTTAAAACGTCGATGAAACCACATATATTGGGTTGGGGCTATACGTAGCTGATTTTCAATAATTTTGTTGACTCGGGTTGCATCAGCAACTTCATCATCACTGGGCATATTGTCTAAAGCAGGTTCGATTAAAATATGATAACGCGGGTCGTGTACATCACCATAACGATAAAAATATAAAGGAATAGCAGCAGCTTTAGAGATTTTTAATAAACGTCGATGGGCTGTTACTGTTGCAGCAGCAGTGCCAAAGAAAGGCGCCATCACACCTTGTTTTAAACCAAAGTCTTGGTCTGGACTATACCAAATTGCATGTCCATTTTTTAATTGGCGAATTAAACCACGCATATCATCATGATCAATTTGATGCTGATAAATAGTGGCACGACAACGATAGATCAACAGGTCGAGCAGAGCATTGTTTTGTGGGCGGTAGACGACATCAGGGTCAAAGTACTGCGAACAAATAAAACCCCCAGCATCAAGTAAAGTGCTGTGTGTGCCCAGAAGCAGTACGCCTTGTCCTTGAGCTTGAGCATTATTGATGTGTTCAAGTCCCTCAATGCTTACTCGATCTTTAAACCATTGCGGTGAATACCACGCATTGAGCGTTTCAAATACACCAAGCATCATATCGATAAAGACTTGACGAGAATTCTGCTCAACTTCTTCCTCAGACCATTCAGGAAAACACACTTGTAAATTACGTATGGTCGTTTTTCGACGTGATTTTAAATATTTAAAAGCTATATTACCTAAGACATGTGCTAAACGATGTTGCACAGACCATGGCAAAATCGCCAATATCATTAAAAAAACAATTGCAATCCAAATCCCCCAGTATTTTGGAAGCAGGAAAGACCATTGAAATTGACCAGGTTGATAGGGTTTATGTTGGCTCATTTAGTTGCTTAGAGATTGATTTCTTAGGGAACTGTGCCAAGTGTAGCATGAAGCACTTCGAGATTTAAAAGGCCCTCTGGATAAAAAATACCGTCTTTCGACGGTATTTTTATGATGGGGTTAATTTGTGGTTATTGATTTTCCAACTGATCCCAACGTTCCAGTTTCTCAAGCAATAACATATCGATATCGGCAAGACGCTGTGATGCTTGTGTTGCAGCAGCTGCATCACTTACAAACCAACTGCCATCTGCAAGCTTTTTATTGAGCTGTGCCTGTTCCTGCTCCAATTGTTCAATTTCAGCAGGCAGTTGTTCAAGTTCGCGTTGATCTTTATAACTGAGTTTGGCTTTCTTCACGATGGGTGTTGCTGCCGCTTCCGCTTTTGCGAGGGCTTTTTTTACATCACTCTTCTGGTCCACAACGGTTTGATTCGGACGTTGCTCTAAGTAGTCTTGATAGCCACCAATATATTCATCGATGTTGCCTTTACCATCAAACACCCAAGTTGAAGTCACAACGTTGTCCATAAATGCACGGTCATGGCTGATTAATAACAGCGTGCCCTTGTATTCAGAAAGCATTTCTTCGAGAAGCTCAAGGGTAACCATATCTAGATCGTTGGTTGGCTCATCCATGACAATTAAGTTTGATGGTTTGAGTAACAACTTCGCAAGCAGAATACGGTTACGCTCGCCTCCAGACAGTGCTTTAACAGGGGTACGTGCACGTTCTGGTGAGAAGAGGAAATCTTGTAAATAACTATAAATATGACGACGTTGACCATTTACATCAACAAAGTCAGAGCCTTCAGATACGTTGTGTAATACAGATTTTTCTAAATCGAGTTGGTTACGTAATTGGTCAAAATAAGCAACTTCTAATTGAGTACCTGTCTTAACAGTACCGCCGTGTTCGATTTCACCTAAGATTGCTTTGATCAGTGTGGTTTTACCAACGCCATTATCACCAACTAGACCAATACGGTCACCACGCATTACGAGGCAAGAGAAACCATTGATCAGTTGTTTTTGATCGTAACTGACCGATAGGTTTTCGATTTCAAAGACCACTTTACCTGAACGAGCAGCTTCCTGAACACCCATGTTGACTTTGCCTTGTTGTGAGCGGCGTGCCTTAGACTCTTCACGCAAGCTCTTTAAAGCACGGACACGACCTTCATTACGGGTACGACGTGCTTTAATCCCTTGACGAATCCAAGCCTCTTCTTCAGCAAGCTTTTTGTCAAAGAGCGCATTTTGTTTTTCTTCAGCTTCAAGTTGTTGGGCTTTTAAATCAAGATAAGTTGAATAGTTACCTTCATAACTGCGAAGAACACCGCGATCTAATTCGACAATACGAGTAGCAATACTGTCAACAAAGCTACGGTCATGTGAAATAAATAATAGGGTTAGGTTGTTTTGATCAAGAAGAAACTTTTCTAGCCATTCAATACTTTCTACATCTAAATGGTTGGTCGGTTCATCAAGTAATAACACATCAGGTTGAGTCAAGAGCGCACGCGCTAAGAGCACACGTCGTTTACGTCCTCCTGAAAGTTCTGCTAAGTCAGCTTGTGGGTCCAAGCCCATTTTACTCAATATAGCATTGACCTTGGTTTCTAAAGACCAGCCATCGAGTTGGTCGAGTTTGTGTTGTAACTCGCCCATAACTTCACACGCTTGCATATCACCAGCAACACAAGAATCACTTGCTTGATGGTAGGCTTTTAGGACTTTGGCTGCTTCACCAGCACCTTCAGCAACGATATCGGCAACTGTGCCTGTATCCATTGGTACGTCTTGTGCTAGCATGGAAACGCTTAGACCGTTTTGAATCGAGACTTCGCCTTGATCAGGAATTAAGCTTCCTTCAATTAATTTTAATAGTGTGGATTTTCCCTCACCATTGCGACCAATTAAACAGACACGTTCGCCACGTTCTAAGTTAAAATTTGCGCCGTCGAGGAGTGCAGGTCCACCGAATGCGAGTTGGACGTCCCTTAACGTAATATAGGCCATAGTGTTTCCTGAAATCCCAAATGAGGTCTAAAAATGACTAATGCAAAAAAAATAGATGATCATGCGCCATTGTCCGCACCCATCGAAGATTTGCAAGTGAGAATTGCATTTTTGGATGATTTAGTTGAGCAATTAGATGCTGAAGTTGCTCGACAAAATGCAGAACTTGCTGATTTAAAAAAGCAATTACAGTTTTTGTATCAACGAGTAGATGCTTCGGATCTATCTCAAGGGATAGCTCCATTTGACCCTCTGAGTGACATTCCACCGCATTACTAAATGCTGCTTATCTGTATAGCCCACTGCATTTTTTGAGTTTTGCAGTGATAATTGGCATTTATCGTGTTCTCTTATGTGAATTTTATTTGACCTAAGCCTTGAACATGGTTGTAATGCATAACAACTTGATCGCTACATCTATTGAATATGCAAAACACTGTCGCTTTAGTCGATTTGCAAGGCTACTCTCCAAATATACAACAGCTCACTGCAATGCTTGAGCAATACAGTAC
>NZ_BBRX01000044.1 GCF_000829675.1 Acinetobacter rudis | reverse complement strand
TTTGATTTATTCTTTTGCCTTTAAAATAATGCTGATGAATGAAGATGAACAAGGACAACTGACTGAGTGTAACTTATTGCTATAGAAGAAAAAGCAAGCGACCTTGGTGAAGTTGTTTAGAAGTCTGAGGCGTTGTAAATCATCCAATCGTATTTTTAGACTCTAAATCATATTGTTCAATTGCATTTTTTAACGCATGCATATCATTGCCACATAAATAGCGCTTCATTGCTTCAAATTTTTCAACAGGCCAATCATAGATTTTAAGTGAGAGCAGTGTGTCTACAATATCTTGCTCAAAACGATATTTAACGAATTTTGCTGGGCTTCCTGCAACGATACTATAGGGTTCTACATCTTTAGTAACTACGCTGTTTGCCGCAATAATTGCACCTTCACCGATTTTTACACCAGGTAAAATCATTGAACGCATGCCTAACCAAGCACCATCTCCAATGATAGTATCGCCCTTACTTTCATAGGCTTCATCAATAAAATCCATAAACGGATATAAACAGAACCAATCTGCACGGTGGGTATGATTGCCACCAAGTAAGATGACGACTTCTGCGGCAATACACACATAGTCACCAATATATAATTTGTCGAGTTCCCAGTTGTTTTCCCATTGGCGACTAATTTCATCACCTTGTAAATAACGAACAACTGAGGGTTCAAAGCCTTGATCCCAACAGTCGCTATAATAACTATGAGTACCTTTGACAATAATATTGGGATTAGTCACGACTTCGTGTAAAAGTTGTGTTCTTGACCAGTGTTTTTGCATTATGGTGTTCCTAAACAATCCTTATGATAAATGTATTAAATACCTAGAGTATGAGCAGGTTTTTTGATTAAGCTAATCACAGGATGGTGTTTAAAAATTTTAAATCCTGTGATCGAATGAAGGATTATATACAAGTTATCTCGTATATTTGCTTGGCAAAGACTAGCTATGAAGTCAGCTAAACAACTACCAATCTTGTGCGAATGGCGCAGCACCAGCTAAGCTTGGGAAGTGTGGGAGAACATATTCAGCCAATTCTTGAATAACCTCAGTTGCTGGCCTTTTTGAAAATTGTATGCCGAGTGCAGCATGATTCACGCCAACATCACGCCATTGCGATAGTAATTCGATTAATCCCTTGCGTCCAGTACGTAGTACATAACCACCTTGTATCGGAGTGCGTGGATAATTTTCATCTTCGACTAAATCGATCCATTCATTGGTTGCATGTGGTCTGAACCCATTTTCAGGGATATTATCACGCCAAGCGGCTATTTTTGCTGCAAGACGTTGAATACCGACTTGATCATGTGTGCTTTCTGGAAAGGTTAGCCAGCCATCTGCATTTTGACCTAACCAAGGCATAGATTGACGGGATGAGCCTGTGATTAACAGCGGAATACGGCCTGTAGTGGGTTTAGGCAGTAATTGGGCAGCACTGAATGAGCCTAAAGCTGAGTGAATTGAGTTGGTTTCATTCGATAAAAGCTGTCTAAAGTAAGCCACACTTTGCGCAAAACGTTCGCCACGCTGAGCATGGTCAAGACCATAGGCTGGAAACTCAATTGGACGATCTCCAGAAGCAATACCCATGACTAAACGCCCGCCAGATAATTGGTCTATAGTTGTTGCCGCTTTTGCCAAATCAATTGGATGACGTAGACTAAAAATAGTACTACCTGTAACCAAAGCAATGTTTTGGGTTTTCGCAGCTAAATAACTGAGATATGTAAAAGGATCAAATAATTGACCTGCATCACCAAAATTTGGATCATAAAGCGGAATATCTCGGACCCAAGCTGCTGCAAATCCAAGTTGGTCAATCATACTGACCAATTGACTTTGACCTTTTAAAACAGACAGATCATCCTGATAAAAGCGTAAGGGTAAGAAGATCCCAAGCGTGAGTTTTTCTTTTGCAAACATACGCGTATAGCCTGGGTGTTGCTGAAAAGCTTGAGCATCGGCGCCGTGTAAAATCGATGAATGGTTATCATGGGTGAAGAGAGTCACATGGATTCCTTGTAGTAGATCATTTTTAAGACAAATCACGACTGCTGCTATAAACAGCAGTTATTGGTCAATGGTGTAAAGATGAAGGAGTATTTAAGGACCTGTCGCAGGATGGGGGATTGAAATACCACGCTGTACAGCAGGACGTTCTGCTACACGTTGAAACCAAGTCGATAAGTGAGGAAATTGGCTAAAATCAAAACCAATAATCTGAGCAATATGTAGCCATGAAAAATGAGCAATATCTGCAATAGAGTAATCTTGACCAGCAATCCATGGTGATTGTTGTAACTGCTGGTCTAAGGTGAGGAAGGTAGATTCGGTCAATGCACGATAGCGTTGGATGGCACTTTCATATGGAGGTTGTTCAAACATTTCAAAATGCACACGTTGTCCTAAAATAGGTCCTACACTTGATGCGTGAAAGATCAACCATTGAACTGTCTTCCAATATTGCAAAGGATCAGATGAAATTAAGCGCTGAGTTTTATTGGCTAAGTACAATAAAATTGCAGCAGATTCAAATAAGATGATGCCATTTTCATCATCAACCAATACTGGAATACGTCCATGTGGGTTAAGTGCGAGAAATTCAGGGCGTTGGTGTTCACCTGCATCAATACGGACATGATGTAATTGGTAGGTTAAATTTAGTTCTTCAAGCGCAATACTAATTTTAAAACCATTCGGTGAACTATCAGTGTAAAGATGAATCATGCTCTATGCCTTCAATATAGTTAAACTAAATCAGATTTTTCATGAATTATTTCTTATAATGCATTGAATATAATGTAATTAAAAACGATGATTTCTGTACTCTAACTTTAGGAAAACTAAATGCTATGGCAAGCACACTTCCATTATTGGCATTACGAACATTTGTAGAAGTTGGGCAGCGTGGCACGATGAAAGCAACAGCAGAAGCGCTAAATATCACATCAGGGGCAGTGAGTCAGCAAATTCGATTGCTTGAAGATCGTCTGGGATTTGCATTGTTTGTACGAGAGCGCCAAGGCTTACGTCTTACTGAAGCTGGTGCAAAAGTACATCCGACTCTACTCCAAGCTTTTCAACAGATTGAATCAGCGATTCAAGATTTGCAGCAAGAGCAAGCAAAGAAAGTTATCACAATCAGTACAGTGGCAACTTTTGCCGCCTCTTGGTTAGTGCCAAGATTGGGTCATTTTAATCAACTGTATCCTGAGATTGAAGTTCGTGTAGAAGCAACATCATCTATCGTTGATTTACGCCGTGACCGCGTAGATATCGCTATAAGGCATGGACTAGGGCATTATCCTGATTTAGAGGCAATCCCTTTGATCGCCCCTGTATTGGTTCCTGTGGCAAGTCCAGACTTGCTTGATCACGAGAAAATAATCACCCCAGCTGACTGCCTGAACTACCCGCTACTGCATGATATTGACCGTGCTGATTGGTCTTTGTGGTTGTCTGCGCATGGGGTAGATCGTGATCCACGCGTATTACGAGGATCATGTTTTGAAGATGATTTTTTGTTGATCCGTGCTGCCGAGGCAGGACAAGGCTTA
This sequence comes from Acinetobacter rudis, assembly GCF_000829675.1. Classification (GTDB taxonomy): domain Bacteria; phylum Pseudomonadota; class Gammaproteobacteria; order Pseudomonadales; family Moraxellaceae; genus Acinetobacter; species Acinetobacter rudis. The sequence goes on along the minus strand of NZ_BBRX01000044.1, from coordinate 29,904 downwards.
GCTTTGGTGCCAATTGAATATGCGCAAACAGAAATTCTTGCAGGACGTTTAGTACAAGTGTTGGATAAACCTTGGCCTGCAAGATTTGCATATTACATTGTGACTCAGCCTGATGTTTCAGAGCGAGAAGAGCTTAGACTATTTGTAACGTGGTTACTCAAACAAGCAGATTCCCAGTTCAAATAGTCATGACAGGATGGAGGGTGATTTACTGGCTTAGCGCAGTAAAATAATTAACCAAGTCGAGGCAATAATGGTCATTGCAACGAATTGAGCTGCACTCCCCATATCTTTGGCATTTTTTGAGAGTTGATGACGTTCTAAAGACACTCGGTCTACGACAGCTTCTATCGCAGAGTTAAAAAGTTCAACGATAATTGCAAACAAACAGACACCAATCATGACAGCTTGTTCAACAGCGGAGATATCTAAAAAAAATGTGATTGGAATTAAGATAATGTTCAAACATAAGATTTGTCTAAAAGCAGCTTCATTTTGAAAAGCAGCTTTAAAGCCAGAAATTGAGTAGCCTGTGGCGTAGATAATACGTGTCAAACCTTTTTTAGGGCTAGAGCCTTTGTTGTAAAGCGGATCTTCATTCATAGTGTGCAAAAATATATCATGGCTAGATGGGTGCTAGGGATAGCATAGTAAACTTAAAATGCCATTAATTTACAGTAAAGCCACTAGAAATGTACATTGAATAATCACTAAAACATGTACCCCATCGAAATGAGGCACATGTTTTTATCTATGATTACTCACTAGGTTGTGATGCAACTTCGATATTGTTTATATTTTCGGAGCTGGTTGTTTGTTTTGCAGTGGGTTTAGTTTGTTGATATTCGCTAAGTGCTTCACGGCCAATGGCAGGATCATCAATAAATACACCGTCAACCCCAGCTTTAAAGAATACGTTCAGTTCTTGTTTTAAACCTGTTTCGCAGCGCTGTTTAAAATCACCACGACATTGAAATTGTTTAGCTAAGAAGTTGTTCTCTGGACGAAAAGTGTAGGGGTGTACTTTGAGACCTGCCAGATGGGCGTTGTATACAAAATTGGTAGTTGTCGCATTAGGTTTATATTCGACAATATAGTCTTTACTCGGTCCCACACCATCTGCATAGCGTGCCACATTTTTTAGGCCAATTTTGCTGGCCATGTCCGCATAAGTCGTTTTATCGCCTGAGAGTTGATGATCCATAGGCTGACTATTTTTTTCAGCATAAAGTTGTATGATGAATGCATTTTTAATCGATTGATGTCGTTTTAATTGATCTCTCATATATTTAAGATTGTTGACTTCAAAGGATTGTAGATAAATCGGTGCGATCTCGCGTGTGTACTGATATTTAGCAAGCGTTTTAAGTAATGGATCTTCTAGATTTAAGTTGAGCTGTTGGAAATAACTCGGATGTTTGGTTTCAATGTAGAGGCCAATAACTTTTCCTGTTTTTTTATAATTTTTTTCAGCTAATTCAATAATTTGTTCTAAGCTGGGGATGCTTTCCTGATCATTATATTTGACATTATTTGGTCGAATATCTGGAATGCGCTCTCTGGCTTTAAGTTGATTTAATTCTGCAAAACTAAAATCTTCTGTAAACCAACCAGTAATATTTACAGCATCAATGACCTTCGTGGTTTGACGCTGTGCAAATTGTGGCAATGTTGAGACATTGGTGGTTGAACCAATTTCATTTTCATGTCGAGCAACCAATACTCCATCTTTCGTTGAAACTAAATCGGGCTCTATGAAATCAGCACCATCATCTATTGCTTTTTGATAGGCTGCTAAGGTGTGCTCAGGGCGTAAAGCACTTGCACCGCGATGCGCAATAATAATTGTCGTATCTGGTTGCTGTGTATTGTTATCTTGTTCGTTACATCCAATCATGGTGACGATACCTGCGATCAATAGAGTTTTTTTTAACATTTTCTTTATTCGCTAATTTTTTAATGACTAAATAATAGCATTATGTTTTACAAAGGTGTCTTGAAGATGACTGTTCAATCTTATTCGGTTGAATGGTTTTTGTCCCTTAAAAACACATCATGATTTCAAATTTTCAATCTTATGCAATTCTGAAGATTTCTTTTGATGAAAATGATGTAGTTACTATGTACAGATAGCAGCTCTTATACAAAAAAAACCGAACTTCTCCACATATTTAACGGCATCATAAAGTAATCTTGTTAAGATGGTTTATCGATTTATCCTTCATAACAATTTAATTTAAAGAATTTCAAATGCTCTCAAAGTTTTTTATTCATCGACCTATTTTTGCTGGTGTGCTTGCAATTATAGTTCTCGCTTTAGGTATTTTTGCTTTATTTAATCTATCGGTTGAGCGTTACCCAGATATTGCCCCACCTCGTATTACCGTTTCAGCCAGCTACACTGGTGCTGATGCTGAAACTGTTGAGCAAAGTGTTACTCAAGTATTAGAACAGCAGATCAAAGGTATTGATCATCTTTTATATTTTAATTCGAGTAGTGATTCATCTGGCCGTAGTCGGATCAGTATTAGTTTTGATACAGGCACTAATCCCGATACAGCACAAGTTCAGGTACAAAATAGTATCAATAGTGCGATCAATCGCCTACCTGATGATGTAAAGCGTCAAGGTGTAAATGTCTATAAATCTTTAGGTGATACTTTCATGGTATTGGGCTTATATGATGAAAGTAGGCAAGTGAGTAACCTTGAGCTCTCTGATTATTTAAGCACGCACTTAGAGACAGAATTATCACGTATTGAGGGCGTAGGTGAAGTCGATGTGTTTGGTTCACAATATGCTATGCGTATTTGGCTAAATGCGGATGCACTAAAACAATATAATTTGATTCCTAGCGATATTCGAGCAGCAGTAGAGGCACAAAACACTCAAGTAGCAGCAGGGGGAATTGGTGATTTACCAACGCCAGCTGATCAATATTTGAATGCCAAAGTTACAGCAGGATCTAAACTCAAAACAGCACAAGACTTTCAAAATATTATTGTCAAATCAAATCCAGATGGTCGCATTGTTTATTTAAAAGATGTCGCAAGGGTTGAGTTAGGGGCTGAAAACTATCAAAGCTTTAACACTATTAACGGTTATCCTTCAGCGGGTCTTGCAATTTCGTTGTCATCTGGGGCAAATGCTTTAGCAACTTCTGCACGGATTAAAACTGAAATCGATAAGATCTCAAGTAAGCTTCCTGCAGGTTATAAAATAGTTTATCCAAGAGACAATACTCCCTTTGTTCAAGAGTCGATTAAGGGAGTCGTAAAAACACTGTTTGAAGCGATTATTTTAGTCATCTTGGTCATGTTTATCTTTTTACAGAGTTGGCGTGCAACACTGATTCCAGCGCTCACTGTACCTGTAGTGATTTTAGGTACCTTTGCCATACTTTATCTATTGGGTATGAGTATTAATACCTTAACCTTATTTGCCATGGTGCTAGCGATTGGTTTATTGGTTGATGATGCGATTGTCGTGGTGGAAAATGTTGAACGGCTTATGCATGAAAAGAAAATCAGTGCTAAACAGGCCTCAATTGAATCTATGCAGGATCTTGGCGGTGCGTTGGTCGGGATTACCTTGGTGTTGACTGCAGTATTTATTCCAATGGCATTTTTTACAGGGTCCACAGGAGTGATTTATCGTCAGTTTTCTGTGACCTTAGTTGCTGCAATGGCGTTGTCTTTACTTGCTGCATTGGTATTAACACCAGCACTTTGTGCGATTATTTTAAAACCAAATCATAAACCTGCTAAGTGGGCCAATTACTTTAACCATCAACTTGAAAAATTGAAGCATGTTTATATACGGTTGGTCGATCGAACGATTCGTTGGCGCTGGGTGATACTGCTAAGTTTAGTGGCCTTATTGACTGTTTTTACCTTGATTTATCGACTGTTACCAACCAGTTTCATTCCAAGTGAAGATCAAGGCATGATTAGCGTACAGTTTCGCTTAATTGATGGAGCACCGATCAGTAAAGGAATTGAGGTGGGTGAAGAAATTCGTCGTTATTTTTTAGAACAAGAGAAACAAAATGTCGAACTGGCAATGATCCGCTATGGACGAAATTTTAGTTCTACAGGACAAAATCTGGGGACAGGTTTTGTGGCGTTAAAACCTTGGGGAGTACGTAAGGCCAAGGATCAATCTGCTCAAGAGATTCGAGATCGTGCGGATCGTTATTTTAAAAATAATCCCAATGCCCGCATTACTGTAAGTTTGCCTTCATCAGTAAGTGGTTTAGGTGATTCCGATGCGCTTGAGTTTTGGTTACAAGATATCAATGGGCAGGGACGTCAATTTTTAGACCAGCAATTTACTCAATTACAGCGCGAAGCTGAAAATTATCAATCATTCACTAAGTTTGATAAACGCTCTAATCCTGATAAATCAAAACTGAATATTAATATTAACCAGAATTTAGTCGTTGCAAATAATCTGAGCCAAACTGCAATTAACAGTACCTTGTCCGCTGCATGGGCGGGTACCTATATTAATGACTTTATCGATCGTGGCAAGATTAAACGTGTCATTATGCAAGGTGATGCTGAATATCGTAGTAAACCCGAGGATTTATATCGTTGGTCCGTACGTAATGAAAGTAACCAAATGATCCCTTATAGTAATTTTGCTACGATCGATTGGACCGGTGGACCAGATGTAGTGAACCGTTTTCAAGGCTATAGTGCTGTACAAATGGAGGCAACTTCAACTGCTGGTTTTAGTACTGGGCAAGCCATGCAAGATATTATTGCCATGACACAAAAATCCCCAGGTATTGACGTTGCATGGAGTGGTTTATCTTATCAGGAACAAAAATCGAGTAGCCAAGCCATTTGGTTATACTTAGTTTCAATCGGATTCATTTTCTTATGTTTGGCTGCACTCTATGAAAGCTGGAGTATTCCAACAGCAGTAATGGGGGCAATTCCTTTAGGTATTGGTGGAAATATTATTTTCACTTATTTAGCTGGTTTTCCTAACGACATATATTTCCAAATTGCCTTGCTTACGACAATTGGATTGTCATGTAAAAATGCAATTTTAATTGTTGAGTTTGCGGCACTTGCACAGCAAAGAGGTGCTAGCATTATTGCAGCAGCGAGGGAGGGCGCTCAACTGCGGTTACGTCCAATTTTAATGACATCTTTGGCCTTTGGTGCTGGTGTAATTCCTCTGGTATTTGCCACAGGGGCAGGCTCTGCAAGTCGTCAAGAAATTGGTGTAAGTGTATTGGGTGGTGTGATTTTTGGGACGATACTGGTATTGATCTTTATTCCCTTTATGTATGTCCTCATTCGGTCATTATTTAAAACTAAACTTACAGATTGAGTTGAAACGATGAGAATTATATTAATTTAGCGAATGATTTACAGTCCTATCACGTTTAGTATGTTTTTAGTTGTTTAAAAATTACATCATATCGTGAGAGAATAGGCTTTATTCGTTTAAAAATAAAGTGCTTCAGCCGTTCAAGCAAACATAGCAGTGTATTGCCCTTAAGATGTGTTTGCTTTGCTCTTCTCTGCAAGCCCGATCGAGTCAACAATAAGGGGGTGTTATGCGCTATAACAATTTTATATTTTTATTGAATGACTCTATTCAAAATGGCCATATACAACGTGCATTAGAAGCGGTGGCAACTTTTCAAGCGGCAGATTTGGCCGATGTCCTCGCACAATTGCCCATGAAGAATAGTTTGACTTTATTACTGGCTCTGCCAGAGCGTGCTTATGTGTTTTCTTATTTAAGTGCAGAACAACAAATTGATTTTTCAAATGCTTTGCCTCGCGCTACCTTAGCTGAAATTATTGGTGAAATGCCTTCAGACAAACGCGTCGATTTATATAAGCATTTAGACGAACAGCATCAAAATGCTTTGCTACCGGCTTTAGCACAGGCAGAGCGCGAAGATATCCGGCAACTTGCAGCTTATGTTGAGGGAACTGCTGGGGCGATTATGAGCTCAGAGTATTCCACGCTTAAGCCTGAGATGACCGTTGCCGAAGCATTTAAAACAATCCGTCTTGAAGCGCCAGATACTGAAACGATCTATTTATCTTATGTGGTGGATGATGAGCGTAAATTAATTGGTGTCGTATCTTTACGTGAATTAATTTTAGCGCAAGAAGATCAAGTGATTGAAAATATCATGACGAAAGAGGTGATCTCTGCCAAAGTCACTGATGATCAGCTGAAAGTTGTTAAAAATATTTCTCGATATGATTTACTGGCACTGCCAATTATTACCGAAAATGGTGAAATGGTCGGGATTGTAACTTACGATGATGCAATGGATGTTGCCAGTGAAGAAGCGACTGAAGATTTCTTAAAATCTGGTGCGGTCCATGCTGACTCAAAATTCAGTCTAAAATCTGCACCGATCATGTTACTTTATCGTAAGCGTGTATTTTGGTTGGTGTTTTTAGTTTTCGGTAGCTTATTGTCTGGAATTGGCATTGCGCACTTTGAGGACATCATTGCAGCACATATCGTGTTGGTGTTTTTCTTACCGTTATTGGTGGGCAGTGGTGGTAACGCAGGTTCACAATCTGCAACCTTAATGGTGCGTGCTTTGGCGACTGGTGATGTGCAGTTTAGAGACTGGTTTTATTTACTGGGTCGTGAATTGTTAGTCGCTCTGTGTTTAGGGGGGACCATGGCGATCGCCGTATCATTGCTTGGTTACTTCCGTGGCGATGAAATGGTGTCATTGGTCCTTGCATTAAGTATGCTCGGTATTGTACTCATTGGCTGCTTAATTGGTATGAGTTTACCCTTTGTACTAAATCGTATGGGCTTAGACCCTGCGAGTGCTTCAGCTCCTTTGGTAACATCGATCTGTGATGCAACAGGAGTGTTGGTTTATCTGTTTATTGCGGCTCAGTTTTTACCGATCTAGCATCACTATTATTCGATCGATTATAAAAAATCGCCCCTGCATGTGCTGGGGCGAAAATTTATTCTAAACAATAAGATTAATGAAGATTAAGTTGTTGTAGCGCTGCAACACGTTGTTCAATTGTTGGGTGGGTTTGGAAGAGTGCCGCCAAACTAAAGCCTTCAGATCTACCTTCGGTGATCGCAAATGCTTTCATTTCTTTAGGCATTTGATCAGGCATTTCAGATTCTGCTTGTAAGCGGAGTAGGGCACTAATCATTGCATCCTTACCTGCCAAACGTGCACCAGCTTCATCTGCACGGTATTCACGATAACGTGAGAACCACATGACAATTGCTGATGCCAAGATACCAAAGACAATATCAAGAACAATGGTAATTGCAAAAAAAGCCAGTCCAGGTGCTTCCCCGTCTTCACGGCCAAACACATTACGGTCAATGAAATCACCAACCACACGTGCAAAGAACATCACGAAGGCGTTGACAACACCTTGGATGAGCGACAATGTTACCATGTCACCATTTGCAACGTGACCAATCTCATGCGCCAAGACTGCACGTAATTCATCTTGGTTCATGTTTTCTAACAAACCGGTAGATACTGATACAAGCGCATCATTTTTATTCCAACCTGTTGCAAAGGCATTGGATTGGTAAGAGTGGAAAATCCCGACATCTGGCATTTTAATGCCAGCTTTTTGAGCGAGTTGAGCAACCTCTTGTAGTAACCAAACTTCTGCTTGATTACGCGGTGCATTTGGATCAATAAGTTCAGTCCCAGTGGTCTTCAGCGCCATCCATTTGGATAGAAATAACGAAATCAGTGATCCCGCCATACCAAAAACCAAACAGATCACCATCAGGTTACCTAAATTGAGACCGCCAGCGCTGCGGTAACTTCCAACTCCTAATAAAGATAGGATAATGCCAGCTACAACAAGTACAGCGAGGTTGGTAAGCAAAAACAAACCAATCCGCATCATGATGTTAAACCCTCTTGTAAAAATAAATAAAATTGATTTATCAAGGATAAATCATATTTACCCTATATAGAGTTGAGCTTGACAAAATTCAAGCAAAACTCAGACTTTAAAATGAATATAAATGATGAAACTTAAGGACTAATAGAAATTTTAGCTGTTGCAGTCGCATTAGTAGTAGAGAAAGTATGACCCTGATCAGAGAAACGTCCTTCACCAATAATTACAATAGGCGTTTGTGCGAAGTTGGAGTTAGACACATTATTTGTGTTCGTTGTTGTAGTGATCTGCTGATTTGACGAATATTGCGTAGATAAATTGGATTTTAAATTATCTTGGGCATAGAGGTTGTTATAACGGCTGGTCACCCGTTGTACATAGTCTCGTGTTTCTTTAAAAGGTGGGATGCCACCATATTTACTCACATTCCCTTCGCCAGCATTATAAGCTGCTAAAGCAAGATGCGTGTTCCCATTAAAACGCTTAAGCAAAATACTTAAATATTTCGAACCAGCTAAAATATTTTGCTCAGGGTCGAATGCATTACTTACATTAAAGCGTTTAGCCGTTGCAGGCATTAGTTGCATTAGGCCTTGTGCACCTACAGGGGAGCGTGCACTTGGATTAAAACCTGATTCGGTGTGCATCACAGCTTTAATTAAACCCGCCGAAACACGATGAGTTTGTGCAGCACGTTGAATAATATGGTCATAATTATTTCGACCTTGACTATAACTGGGTAATACAGCAGCTTCGTTTGCCCCCCAATTACTATAATTATGGATATTACTATCTGGATAATAAGTAACTTTAATACTTTTTAAGGATTGATCTTTACGATTGGTGAGTAATGTGCCGCCATCTTTGTCTTGGTAAACGTACATTTGACCTGCATATGTAGAAGAGCAGATTAAAAAATATCCTGCACCTAAAAAAGTCAAGTTAAAAATCTTTAATAGAGTATTCATTTTAGTAATTGGTATTCAACTGTAATACACCCGATAGTGCTGAGAATTGTGGCTAGGGATGATGACTCACGCATACGGTTTTATCAATTTGCTTGGAAAAAAGCAAGTCCAAGTTGTTGGCATCTTAGTCAAAAAAAATATAATTTTTTTTTTCAACCTTGTGCCTTGACATATTTAACCCTTTGAAAATTAACAATTTAATTAAGTGGTTAAAAAATGATCAATTTAAACAAAGCCCTCAGTGTACCTGTGAATTTGAGTGTCAAGCCCTCAAGAATCCACAATTTTATCCACAGCAATTGTGGAAAACTGTGGAAAAGTCCAAACCCTGATCGTTTCGTACAAATAATTAACATCCAGCAAGATAAAGTTAATTAAAGCTTATTAAAGCAGTACATTGTGATGACTTGATGAATGTGAGAAAAATAAAAAAAACTTTAGGTGCGTGGCGCGGCTGAATCGGCTAAAATTACGCGGTATTTTTTTTGGGTTATCATTGTCTATGTTTTTGCCAGTTGAGTCCGAACAGGGATTTAATTTCAAGCCGGAATTACCTACCAGTTCAGCCTATTATCGCTTATTGAAAAAACTACGTCGTCAAGTTGGGCATGCAATTCGTGACTTTAAGATGATCGAAGAGGGCGATAAAGTGATGGTGTGTGTGTCTGGCGGAAAAGACAGCTACACCTTGTTGGATATTCTTTTACAGTTTAAACGTATTGCACCGATTAATTTTGATGTGGTTGCAGTAAATTTAGACCAAAAACAGCCAGGATTTCCTGAAGATGTATTGCCGCGCTATATGGAAGAAAACAATATTCCATATTACATCTTAGAGAAAGATACCTACACGATTACAAAGCGTTTAACACCAGAAGGTAAAACCTACTGTGCCGTTTGTTCGCGTCTACGTCGTGGCTCACTTTATGGTTTTGCCCAAGAAATCGGTGCTACTAAGGTCGCTTTAGGTCACCACCGTGATGATATTCTAGCAACATTTTTCTTAAACTTATTTCATGGGGGAAGCTTAAAGGCGATGCCACCTAAGCTGCTGTCTTCGGATAAAAAGAATATTTTGATCCGTCCTTTGGCTTATGTTGAAGAAAAAGACATCATCAAATATGCAGATTTACGTAAATTCCCAATCATTCCATGTAATTTGTGTGGTTCACAAGAAAATCTGCAACGTGCGATCTTAAATGACATGTTGCGTGATTGGGATAAACAGTATCCAAAACGCCTACACAGCATTTTTGGTGCTTTACAGAATGTGTCACCTTCACAGTTAGCCGATCGTGACTTATTTGATTTTGAGGCACTTGATGATCAAAGAGAGTTTGATATGAAGTGTGATACTGAAGAAATGAAAAAGCGTTTGGATGTTGTCAACTTAGGTTTTATGGCTGAATAAGTTAATCTTTATATTGAGCACTCAGTGATCACTGAGTGCTTTTTTTATTACAAAAAGATCAAATTGATAAGAATGTGAACTGTTTCGTCAAAAAAATTTAACTAGCATTAAAAACTTCATGCTATAACATGGACCATACATTGATAGCCCACCCTTCTTAGGGCATGAATGATCACAGAACCAAATGATAACACTGAGGAATAATTATGCCTGCATTTTTAACGGATGATTGGTTTGCAACCGTAGAAAAACTTACTTCTGCTGCTGGTGATTTAAACTTAGCGCCAGCACTTGCAAATTTGGCCATTAATATTGTGGTATCAGATCAATCAGGCAATATTGAACTGGCTTTGGATGGTGGAAAAATCGTTAAAGGTCTTTCATCAAATGCAAAAACAACTTTGAACATGGATGCTGAGACACTACGTAAAGTGTTCCTAGAGTTTGATATGGCTGCTGCAATGCAGGCATTTATGACTGGTAAAATTAAAGTTCAAGGTGATATGTCTCAATTGATGGCATTACAAACTGCTAAACCGAGCCAAGAACAGAAAAATCTATTTAAACAAATTCTTGAGCATTCATCTTAATATTAGGTTTTATAGGTATACAGTTGACTGTATCCAATAAATCAGCAAAGGCCCAATAAATTATTGGGCCTTTGTATTTTTAACTTTCTGATCGTATTGGCAATATTATAATAATGATCTTTGCTCAGAACAGGAGAGTTAGATATTGAGCAGTTGAGGCGTAGTTTTGATGTGCTCTAAATATGCACGAATACGAGTGACATAAGTTACAGCTTGCTTATAACGTGCATTGCTACTTTGATGGTTTCTTAAATAGTCATATACATTAAGCCATTGATTTGGGTTTTTACCTAATCGCTGTACTTTGTTTTGAATGCTATCTAATGCTCCAGGCCCCATGTTATAGGCAGCAAGAGCAAACCAATGGCGATCAGGAGCAGGGACATGCTCGTATTTCTTTAACATTAAGTCAAAGTATTTTGCCCCACCCTGTATGCTTTGTGCGGGGTCTGTACGGTTATTTACACCCATTGCTTGAGCTGTGTTGCTAGTCAGCATCATTAAGCCTCTAACACCCGTAGGAGAGACGGAGTCAGGCTTTAAATATGATTCTTGATAACCAATCGCAGCCAATAGATGCCAGTCAATATCATAGCGCTGTGCAGACTGCTTAAAACTTGCCTTATAAATAGGTAGTCGTTGAGTTAAGTTGTCTTGTACACGATCCCATTCATTCTCTTTAACTGTATTACGATTATAAAATGAGGCAAGCTGATTGAGGCGGCCATTCATTTTACTGTCACAGATAAAGCCACTTGCACGGGAAGTTTGCTGATCTTCAGCATTTTTAAATACCCAATTCAAATCTGTGTCGAGTGAATTATGTGTTAAGGCATTAAAGTTACCACAGCTTACGGAAAATGATGTCAGTTGCTTTTCTTCTATCGTCGTCTGTTTTGCGGTTGTCATTGCAAAGTCAACTTTACCTTGAGCAACAAGTTTAAGTGCTGTGGCATTGTCTGGTACAGTTTTAAAATCAAGCTCTGCATTTAGGTTTTGTGCATAGGTTTTGACTAAGTCATAACCAAAGCCATATTGAAATTGGTCTTTGCTAAAAACTGCACTCGGATTATCTACAGCAACAACAGTCAGTTTAGGGTTGCTTAAGAAGTGTGGTTGTTGATTAGATTTAGATGCACTGATACTGTGAAATGGAATAAACAGTGTGCTAATCAGCAACATTTTTGAGGAATAAAAGGACACTAATGAGTTAAGGCTACGCCTCGACCCAGACTTAGAGTTACTTTGCATGTCGTCTCCGCTACTCGACAATAATGTCTGTTAAATAATCAAAACGAAGTCTATGAAATAAGCTTCATAATCGATTAAACAGAATTAATTTGGAAAGTGATGAACGCCATAAATATGACAGATTGGGGTGGTGGAAGAAGGTTGAGAAATGTCTCATAAGTTAAAAATTGAGCAAATCATAATAAGCAAAAATATATTTGTCAAATCATAAAATTGCAAAAGTATGGGTAAAAAGCGGGAAATAATACTTATTTGTTTGATATTTTAGCTGGTTTTTTTTATTAATCTTATTAAATATGAATTTATTTTCTTTTGTAAAAGTTAATATATTCACTCGTCTTTTGCTGGAGCAATCAGAGTGAAATGCTTGGGATACATACTATAAATACCTAGCTAAAAAATCTGCTCATCTGTTGTAGTGATGTCCCGAAATGACTAAAAAGGTCTGTTAAATAGATCGTTTCGTCGTTGGTATAAAAAATACAAGAATAATTATTTCTACATTTTTTCATAAGGAAATACGTTATAAAATGTAAATTAAAATAAGAGAAATGGCCTGAATACTCTTTTCATATCCTATGAAAAAACCTACTATTTTTCTTATTTGAATTTTTTGAAAAACTATGCATAGGGTGATGATTGTTTATTTTAACTTAAATAAAACTTGGTGAGTAATTTAAAAAATATAATTAAAACATAGTGTTATAAATATTTTTGCTGCATTGGGTTTTAAGGTAACTTATTTTACATACAGCATATTTTTACTTAATTTTGAGCTAAAATTTATTAAAAATAAATTAATTTAATTTCCATAAAATAAAGAATTTTACTTAGAAAATTAGCTAGAACTTACTCAACGATACAGGTGAAAAGCCACATCGAGTTGTATATTGTTAAAGCATTTTTAGTGTCAGTCCTCACCTAATTGAGGACTGACATATCAGCGTTTTAGTTTGCAGCAAAAACCTTTACCATTTATGACTATAAGAAACTTTAAAGGTAATGCCGTTCGCGACTAAGTGACTGGTATTGTTGCTGGTGCGCATGAGCTGACTATAAAGTGGATAGTACTTACGGTTAAACATATTTTCTAAGCCAAGCGTAATCGTATCTTTTTTATTAAGTTCAAAACTGCTTAATAGATCTGCGGTTGTATACGATTTTACATCGTAACGTCCGAAGCTATTCTTCCCATCTAAGCGATAATCTTGTGAGCCAAAGTAGGTTGCCTGTAGACGATTTGTCCAAGTATCTGTCGGGCTATATGAAATATATCCAGTAATTTTTAAAGGAGGGATGCGAAAACCCGTCATATCTTGTTCTGCAGTACTATTTTGTGGTTTTTCACGCCCTTTCATCCACGTTACACTACCGCCGGCACCCCAAATCTCACTCTCTTGAAGATAATCAAGCGTAGCTTCGATGCCTGTGACTTTTTCTTTGGTTCGTGTAAGCACTAGGCCATTGTTGAATGATTGAACTCCACCTAAATCTGAAGTGGAATAGAATGCAGCTAAGCTTGAATTAAAGTTATTGAATTGACCATTCCAGCCAAGTTCATAATTATCGATTTTTACTGGTTCTAAGAAGCTTGAGGATAAATTGAATCCTGCTGTGGCATTTCGAACAACAACACCAACATCTGGTAATTGGAAGCCTTGACTAAATGAAGCATAAATCGAGTGTTGATCTGTAGGTGAGAAGGTCACATTGGCATTATACAACCAAGCATCTGCTTTAACTTTACCACCTGGTACCGTATACGGATTAGATTGATTCAACTGAGAAAGTGGAACGAAACTATCGATCTTGGCAAAACTGTCTTCATAACGTGTGCCGATCTCAGCTGACCATTGTTCATTAAATTGATGTTTCAGCTGTACAAATGCACCCATACTTTGAGTTGTTAGTTCAGGTAAGTAAGTGAGGTTGCCTATTTTGACAAATTCAAGTCCACCTGATTGGTCATAAATATTGGGATCAAAAATATCTAAAGGCATCTTACTTTTTTCACGACTAAAATCACCACCCCAAACCAAAGAGGTATTGCCTAAAAATTCTAGTGGTGTATTTACGGTGAGACGACTTCCTAACACATTATTTTCTTGATAAATCTGATCAACCTGTCCACCACGCGTACTGACTTTACGTGCATCAAATGGAGAGAAGCGGGTAAAGAAGTCTCGATAATAAATTTGTGTGTCAATTTTACTGCCGAGAAAATCCTTATTGGAGTAACTTAAATTATAAATTTGATTTTCATTTTTATTTTGATCTTTTAGTTTTAGACCTTTGATTGCTTGGGCAGGAACACTACCTGCTGGTAATTTTGCAACACTAGGATCAGAAGCATACTTTGAATCTTGTTCCGCATTGTAGTAGTTGGCTGCAAATTGAATGTACTGGTTATCATCAATATGATACCCCAGTTTACCGCCTACACTATATGTATCAGCATCAAACAAATCACCTTGACTTGGTTCAGGAGCAACTCGGTTACCACTTGCGTCATAGGGACTGCCAATCCTTTGATAACCAAAATCTAGAGCGTAGTCAAAGTTATTCAAACTTCCTGAGAAGTATTGGTGTACATCACCACTTAATGCATCAGGACGGACATTAGTTAGAGCACTTTGTAATCCAATGACAGTTTTAGCGCTTGGCTCACCCCCCGCAGCTTTAGTGGTAATGGAGATTGTGCCACCTGCTGCACCACTTCCATAGATGGCATTACTGCCACGGATGACCTCTATACTGTTGATACTCTCAGGGTCAATAGCAGAAAGCCCTCTTGATGTTTCTCGAGTCAAGTTCATTGGCACGCCATCAACTAAAATCAGTGCATTACGACCACGTAAGGTTTGTCCATAGTCCGTAATGGTTCGACTAGAATCAGATAAGCCGGGAACGACTTTTGCAAGCATTGTCGCTATATTGCCTGAAGAAGCATTTTTTAAAACTTCAATTTGCTTTTCATCTAACTTGGTCACTTGTTTAGCAGAAGATGAAAATTCGTCTGAGCGTGATGCTGTAAGAACAATAGAGGGGAGCACAATACGATCACTTTCAGGATTTTCTACTTCCAGAGGCGTATTCGCAAAAGTTGAATGAGATAATAAGATCAGACCGCTCATGGATAGAAATGGAATGATTACTTTTATAGTTGTTATTTTGCTGAAAGATTTATGGCTTGGCATCGTATTTCCAGTAGGCTCGTATGGGAACTAGTATGAAATCGATTGAATTGTAAGTGAGAATTATTGTGTTTTACAGAATTAATCTTATTTTAGAATGGTTTTTTTCGATTGTAATATAAATAAAATGAGATATTTCATTTTATTTAAACTGCAATTTGACTCAAAGAGTAAAGGCTATTTATAGCTAATTTTTGAAATATACCAAATGTTAGTACCTTTAGGCGTTTGTACTTGAATTTCATCATCTACAGATCTTCCTAAGCAGGCTTTGGCAACAGGGGATTTAAGTGAGATATAGTCTTTGCGTGCATAGATTTCCTCATCACCTACAATACGAAATGTAATAATCTCTCCCTCATCATTTTCAAGTTCAACCCATGCACCGAAATAAGCTTTGCCTTCTTGTTCAGGACTATAGTCAACTTTGTGTGCGACTTCAAAAAGCTTAGTGAGAAATCTAATTCTACGGTCGATTTCACGGAGTTTGCGCTTGTTATAGATGTATTATAACCCTATATGTTTTTATACTATTTCTAATAAATAATATTGACAATAGATCAAATACTGATAGATTAAATAGTTAAACACCTCATACTCTATACTAAATAGTATATGGCTTATGTTAAGAAAATTTATGTAAATTACAAAGATTGTACTTCTCAGAGTACTCTAGTCTTACCCTGTATCTTGACTGAGAAGGGGATTATTATTTCTCATCTTAGATATCTTGCTTGGTTTAATTCAAAAAGTGAATCTTGGAAAGAGCGCTCATGCTATGCGTTACAACTTTTACTAAAATATATCAATGCAGTTCCAAATATTGACAGTGCAACTAAAGTTTTAAAAGCTTTCACAGAGGCTTTAATTACAGGCACTATAAATCTCTCTAATAACACTGATTCTCTTGAACTATATTGGAGATCACGGTCTGTCCGAGATACGAATAATTTACTGTTCCATATAACGCACTACACTGATTTTTTAATGCTACAGGATGAGTATGCTACGGTACGAGTAAATCCTTTTCGTAAAGCCACTGGTTATGAAGAGCGTCTAAATTGGTGTGCCTATTATCATAAACAGTCTAATGTATTTTTAAACCACCTAACAAAAAAAGGCATATCTCAGCAGCAAGTTCGTTTAGTTGGATCTTTTAGAGAAGAACTTATTGATTTTGAATATGCAGTACGCTTTCCCGAAGATCAAATTGAAAGGCTTATATATCTTGGATTTGAAAAAAATGGAAAATATGACTATAGGTCGCAAGCTATAACCATATTAATGAATTATGGTGGACTTAGAAAAAGTGAAATTTTTCATATTTTTACATCAGACATCACATTGAATCCGAATAGACCTAAAGAGGCTTTGGTTCGAGTCTATCACCCTGAGTTAGGAGCTTCTCCTGATCCTCAATTCAAAAACAGACGTGAGTTTCTTTTATCTAAAACTTCGTTCAAGCCAAGAAATAACTATTTGTTGACTGAAAGACTTTATGCAGGTTGGAAAACGCCTTTACTTAGCTCAAAACAAGGCTATTTTGAGGTAATGTTTAATCCACCAGAAAAGGCTAAAGAGTTTTTAGTAATTTGGGCAAACTATTTAAAATTTCAAAGAGTAGAGCCTTTAAAAAGTAACCCTCATCCTTTTGCTTTCACCAATACATTAGGTGAGCCTGAAACTATTAAAAATTTTCAAAGACTGCATAAAAATGCAGTAGAACGTATTGGGCTGATTTGTAAAAAAGTTTTAGGAACAACTGAACATGGCCATCGACATGCCTATGGATTTCGAGCACGTCAAGCTGGTCTAGACCAAATTGAAATTCAAAAAGCAATGCATCATAAGAGTCCTACTTCATGCCTTGTTTATATCAAACCAACACTTGAAGAAGTACAGAAAAAGTTGAGAGAAATTAAATGATCAAACCTCAAATGATCAGGCAGATTGAAAGTAAACGATTTAATAAAGAATTTTCAACTTTTCCAGATTTAGATTCTTTAAAACAATTTTGTAAAAATGTTGGCATTACCAACTCTGTATCATATAAACAAAATTATAGGGAGTATGGGCTACCTGCTCATCCAGAAAGAATTTATGAAGAATGGAGCAGTTATATAGATTTTTTTGATATACCTGAATTCCTTTCTTATGCTGATTTAAAAGAACTTGTTATATCCCAAAGTTTAAAAACAATGGCTGAATACAAAAGGTTCATAAATAAACAAAATGATTTGTCTCTTCCACTTGATCCTCAAGGTGTATATGGGAACGAATGGGAGAACTGGTATAAATTTTTGGGAAAAACAGAACCATTTAAACCTGATTTTATTTCACCAGACTATGTCACTTGGGCAATTAAGATTAAAGAGTTCATGACTACAGCTCGTGGTGGGGGTACTAAAGAAACTCAGCTGTGTCGTTTCGTTCGTCTTTATATTGAACAATTTGATAAAAGCAAAACACCACACGCTTTTCTCATACAAGAAAAATTCGATATAAAACCCTTTCGAGATTTACTTGAAAATATAGAGTCTGAACCAATGAGGCGAAAACTCGTTGTCTATGTGAATGAATTCTTAGATTACATCATTGATAATGATTTAACGATTGAAGATGATGAAACTGGTGAGATTGTACGTGTTGACAATGCTCGCAATCCATTTTCCCTTTTACTCAATCAACAGAATATATCATCTAGTT
This sequence comes from Acinetobacter rudis, assembly GCF_000829675.1. GTDB lineage: Bacteria > Pseudomonadota > Gammaproteobacteria > Pseudomonadales > Moraxellaceae > Acinetobacter > Acinetobacter rudis. The sequence goes on along the minus strand of NZ_BBRX01000044.1, from coordinate 11,889 downwards.
CAATTCGTTCTGAAACGACAAAGCCATGCTTACAATATCATTTTGTAAAAAAGACCCAAGAATGGATTATTCCTTCAAGTGCAAAATGCTTCAAGGATTTAGAGCATCTCCATAAGTTTGATGCCGATTGGGTAAAAGTCAGCTTTGATCAATTGGATTTAGATGATATAGATTGTGTTTACCGTTTTGTCGATAATCAAGCATATCTATGGTGTCCTACCGATTGGATTCATACTTATGCACTCACTAAAGTTCCATTACGTGGTCGTCAAATTGCCTATAACGATTCTGGTGAAGCAGATGAATATATTGCTAATTTAGATCCGCAAGGGAAAGTAATATGGGAAAAAAATAATTCTCCACTTTCAAAATTGACCAAAGAACAATCATTTGTTAAAAGAATGCCTGATGGACAAACTGGTATATTTACCACTACCAACAAAACAAATAATAATGGTCAAGGCTACATAATTCCTTGGATACCTGAAGATTTAGCGTATTGGCTAATTCGGCTGAGAAAATGGCAACAAAAATATAATCCTATTACTTACCCTACTGCTTGGATTGATTGCCAAAGAACTAATTTAAATGAGGTACAAAGAAAAGCAAAAGGATTAAATTGTTTTCTTTTTAGGCGTTTTAATGATTTTGAGCCAGCAAATGTCGGGAATGCTTTGACTCCTAGATTAGCTGCTGCTCTTTATAATGTACAACCTTCAAATTTGTGTTTAGCCACACTTGAAGGAAATAGGGCAATTTTAGGTGCATATAAGTCCAAATATACCCCTCATAGTATGCGTGTTAGCCTTATTACAGCTTATGTCATTGAAATGGGTATGCCGATTGAAATTGTAATGAAAATCGTAGGGCATAGCTCCGTGATCATGTCGATCTATTATTGCAAAGTTTCCAATCACGATATTCGAACACGATTGGAGGAAGGTGAAAAAATAGCTCTAAAATCGGAAGTTGAATCTATTCAAAGGACAATTGAGCAAAACAAAATTGAAAATATTAAAAATCAATTGGTCGGGAGCAATTTAGAATTACTTCAAGCTTTATCTAATGAAGTTCCTGCAGGGAATTATATTTTTAGAGATTATGGTATTTGCCCTTTTGCTGCCTCAAGATGTGACGATGGTGGAGAATCAATTAAAAGTAGCACGTTCTACACCCCAACGCCTCAGGGTTATTTAGGTAGTCAGAATTGTATACGTTGTAGACATTTCATTACAGGGCCTGCTTTTCTAGGAGGTTTATTAGCAATTACAAATGAAATACTACTCCAATCCAAGGATCAATCTGAAATATGCACCAAATTGCAACTTAAAGTTGACCAGATTAACCAACACATTGATAATATTGAAAAAGAAGAGTATGTAGCCAATCTGAAGCAACAAAAATTTGAAGGTGCTGCAAAAAGATCAAGTCTTGAAACGGAACTACGAAATTTCGAATCAGAATATGAAACTTCAGCCAAAAAATTAGATATGCTTTTATGTGACATTCAATCGGCTTATAGCCATATTACGAAATGCCACAATCTGATGAATAACAGCCCAATATTAGAAAATGAAAGTGCTTTATTCTTGATCACAGCACCAAATGCAGAATTAGTACTTGAAATGGAAGAAGTCAGTCACTTTCAGCAATTACAAGAAATCTGTGAAAATGCAGTCATTTATAAATCATGCAATGCAGATCAAGCGATTTACCCTAGAACTCAACTTATTGATAAAATGGCGATGTTTAATGAAATTATGCCTGCACTGTTCACGCTATCAAAAGAGCAACAACTATTTGCAGGCAATCAAATTTTTAAACTATTAATGAGCCGACTCAAATCATGGGATAAAGTTCAAAGTGTTATAGATGGTAAAATCAAATTAATCGAACTATCAGAAGCAGAAAAAATTTCTAAATCTGAAATTGAACTCATTCTAAATAACTCACCAACTTTGATTGAGGCTAGCAATGAATCCTGAAGAATTATTACATAAGTTAAAACATGGATCATCACTTAAAATCCAACAGTCACTCGATGCAATCTATGAAGTATGTATTGAGCAACAGGAACGTGGAATTCAAGATTTTTCTGTCAGTACGATTTCTAATTTGGGATTTAATCGAGGTGTTCCTAAAGCGCAAAGCATCAGAAATAAGACAGGTGAAAAGTATAGAGCACTGATTCAATGTTTTGCAGATTCATCGCAGACGAATAAATTAACAAAACCATCTCCAACAGATAATGCATGGATTGAAGAAATTCAAAACCCCAAACATCAATTGCTTGTACGAATTATGGCATCTGAGTTAAAAGAAGCTCAACAAATGATCCGTGAAATCATTCCCCCAAAACAAAGGATTAATATTTATGATCATAAGAATATGATACCTACTGAATCTTTTAAGCTTTCTGATCAAGAAGTAAGATCATTACAGTATTTATTGTCTACAGATTTCCAAGAAAAATGGAATCTTAAACCAACTCATTTTGGTGAACTTGTAGATGAGTCTAATAAGCCTGTTTTTAAAGTTTCAACATTAGATGCCTTACGTAAAGCTTTGGAGTATTTGTCTTGAATCGTAAATTATTAACAGCTGAAGGTTATCAACGCTTACAAGATGAGTTAAATGATTTAGTTCGAAAAGACCGCCCTGAAATTACGAAGATTGTTTCATGGGCAGCTAGTCTCGGCGATAGATCGGAAAACGCTGATTACATCTATAATAAAAGAAAATTGCGTGAAATTGATCGTAGGATTAGGTACTTAACTAAACTTTTCGAAGTCGCTTATAAAGTTGAATATAGTCCAGAACAAGATGGGAAGGCTTATTTCGGAGCATGGGTTGAATTAGAAAATGATGATGGTGAAATTATTAAATTTCGAATTGTAGGTGATGAAGAAATTTATGGCCGTAAAGACTATATTTCGCTCCAATCACCTATAGCAAAAGCTTGTCTAGGTAAATCTGTAGATGATGAAGTAAAAGTCCAAACTCCTAATGGAAATAGAGTATGGTTTATAAATAATATTAGTTATAACTCGTCAAAGATTTAAAAGGGTCATTAAATGAAAAAAACTATTACATACTTTATGTGGGGTTATCAGGAACACTTTAATTTTTCTCTAAGATATGAAACAAAATCAATATTGAACTCAATTGGTATAGATGACGTAGAACCAGAAACATTTTTAGTTGGTATAAGATCATCTGTACTTTCGAACAATCATTTTCCTATCTGCATAGAGCCAGAAGATGGGAAATGGGTATTATCACTTTTTGATAACTTTTCAATAATATTACAATCAGAAACTGATAATCATCCACTAAAAAATATCTTCTACTCGAATGATGAAGAATCGATGAGAGAAAAGCCTGAGAGAATACATAGAGAAGCAATAAGTAGCACTGTCAAAAAGTTATTGACTATTTATGACCAGTCAAATGATGTTAAATCTTTTGTGGGGTTGAGTACCCTAGTTGAAGGATACTATGTAGTCCCAGTTATCCAAATTTCTCAGAAGATATTAAGCAAATATCCTTTACTAAATACTCGAAGATTTAAAAATGATGATTTATTTCTTAGACATCTTAATTTTATAGAAGCTACAATTAGTCAAATTTTAAACAAAGCAACTAATTACTTAAACTCTAAAAATCCTGGTAGAGGCTATTGGGAATTAAATAGAAAAGAACTAACTAAAAATGCCGCATACAATTTTATGTATACACCCGGTTTGGCAATTGAGAAAAATTATCCTTATGTAAATCTTTTTGAAACTTTTAACTTAATATCATCTTTATTCTATGAAGGGGTACATAGTATAGGTAAAGTAATTTTAGCCGATCCAGAACATCTCTCTATTATATTCTTAATTGAGTTCAAAGAACCAATTTCTATCCAAAATTCTAGATGGGTTAGAAAAGTATTAGAAATGTCTTCAAATGATTTATCCTTAATTATTGATAATGAAAATATTTATGGATTGGGTCAGTTATATAACGATTATGATTTTTCTGATCAGAAAATTTTTATAATTAACTTTTTAGATCACTATTATTGGCAGATAACATGTGGTGATAAAGTACTTTTGCAAAGTAAATATAATGAACCAAAACTCCCTACTACACCAATTAAAGATGAACTAATTCTTTCAAATTTAAGAAGGCTTTATCCTTATACTACGGAAGAAGAGCAAAAAAATATCTTAAATTTAATTCACAGTTTAACTACTTTTAATCATGGAAGTATGTTGGTCATAGCTGAAGATGCCAATGACGAAGTTAATAGACTTTCTACACTTGGCACACCAATTTTTCCAACATTGATGACTCCAGAGCTGTTAAAACAAGTCAGTGGTATTGATGGTACTGTAATAATCGATCCTAAAGGTTATTGCTTTGGAATAGGGATAATATTAGATGGAGAAGCTAACGTGAGATGTACTCCTTCAAGAGGATCTCGATATAATTCAGGAGTACGATATGTTTATTCGTCACAGGAGCATAAGCGTCTAGCGATTATTTATTCTGAAGATAAAACTATAGATATAGTACCTAAACTTCGGCCATTAATGAGTAAGAGATTAATAGAAAGTAATATTACTCAATTAGATGCTGCAACTTTAGAAAATTATCACAAAACAAGGACATGGGTTGATGATAATAGATTTTATTTCAATGCTAACCAATGTTTAAGAGTTAATGCTGCCTTAGACCGAATAGAAAGCTCTGTGAAAGAAGTTGGACAAATAGTTATTAAAACATCAAGATTAACACCACATATAGAAATGGATGAAAGTTATTTAACTGATTAAAAAACTATTTTTGCCTAGTCCAAATAAAGTTACCGAATGTTTTTCTACCACTAACATTATAGTAATTACCTGAAGCTTGATTTTTATCTAAATCAAGCTTTAACTCTACAAAACCTATATGAGTCTTTAAACTTTCATCATCTAAACTATCAGGTTGATTTCTATAATTATAAACTAACCTATACCCTTTAATATCATCATATATGATGGCTGCTGAGACACTTTCGGAGCTTGATTTACCAGTAATCAAAACAATACGTATTCGATCCCAAGTTTGAGTAATTTTCACCTGTGCTTGCCAAGACAAATTTTCAAAGCTACTTTCGCCATTACAAGCCCAATCACCAGAAATATTTGGAAATTTTAAATACTTAGAAATATATTTAGATTTCCAGATCCAATGATTAAAAGAATAATAGAGGATAAAAAATAATAGGGCTGTCAAAAATGCTGTTGATATAAAATTAGGAATATTAGGAATATTAGGAAACCAAGAAAAGTATCTGATAAGAATTAGCGATAATACACCAGCTAAAAAAGCTGCTAATGCATAAATAGTTTTACCAATATTAGATCTATTACTACCATTTTGGACAGTATACTCATGACCTTTACTTAACATTATCACTCCAAACTTATAGTTAAATTAAAAATAAAATAGAGATTAATCATTTAACTTATAATCTCATTTTAGTTTACTCAAAATTATATTATCTATTAAGCACTGATTCACAATCATAACCTGGAGGTAAATGTTTAAACATATCCTTTGTATTTGGCTTAGATTTAAATTGAAAATCTCTTAACTCTTTAATGCACAATTTTGTAGTCAATACACATGAATTTTCTCCCCCTTTAACATAGAGGAGGGTTTTACGAGCTGTTTCGGTAGGTCTTAAGATACATGAACCACCATATTGGGAAGTATTTGCTTGAACAGTGTAACAATGTAAATCCCTTACTGAAGACTCCAATATATGTTGATAGTAATTAGTATCTTTGTTCCAGACACAAGCAATTAAGAGATCTATTTCTGATTTAAATAAAACTCTATGAGTAATATCAGATAATTCAAAGCAATTATAAGTCGTAAAAGAAATACCTCTCCATGAAGTTTTATGGTAGTAAGCTTTAGGATATATTTCTAAATTCCCAGGTTTTATTCTTAAGCTTTCAAGTAAGTCAAGTTCTGATGGAGCATAATGGTTTTTTATTCTTGCACTTACAGCACATGATTTATATTCGCCTGAAAATTTAAATGGTAAAGCCTCAATTATTAAATTATACGCTACATTATTATTAACCCAATGCTCCAACCCAAATACCAACCCTATTTGATGCCTTCTAGAAAAGGCTATCATGAAGGGTAACCAACTCACAGGTATAGCAACTTCCGGCATGATCAACAAGTCTGATTTTTCTTTTAAGGCTGAGTTAAGGATATTATATAGTTTTTCCTGTCGATTATAATTTAAATTTGGTCTTTTATCTTTTCTAATAGCGGCAGCAATATCACTTTCTTTTATTTCTAAATTTGCAATCGCTAAAGTAATAAATTCATAATGATTACGTTCACCAACTTTGAGATGTGACTTAATAATGTTTGGGTGAATATTATTTTTTTCATCCGTTAGTAATTCAACTGGAAAATTTGTACTATGACTCCTATTAGTATATTCTTTAATTGAATCATTAAACCATTTATTTAATTCAATATTTTTACCTAATGCATCACCCAAATGTAAAAGTTGCCATTCATCAAAGTGAATAAATCTCGGTGAATATTTAATTTTAAGTTCAACTAATGATGGAATAGGTTCGTTGAGAAAAGTTTTTTCACAAGTTAAATCACCCTCATAATTACAAAAATTTGCAAGAGGCCATGCAACCAGATGATGTCTAATTAAATTTGCTTTCCTAAATTGCCAAGAAAACTTATGCGAATTCGAACCATAATCTATTAAATTAAGTTTAAATTGATTAGGCTTTAAAAATGCAGATTCTTGATTCAAAATAAAAAAAAGACCATTTTCTTTTGGAAATTCCCGAATATCCAATAAACCTATTGTAAGTGCTAGAGAAAGCTCATTATATAACTTTAAATCACTCTTTAGCTTTTCTGAGAAAGGTAGGGATGCCTTCTTATCAATTGGTATAATTCCTATTATCCTTTCTATTTCTAAGTTAATATATTTATTAAAATATTTAATAAATTCAAAATTTTTTATAATTATCCCATATTGATAAATCTTTTCCCACAACCCGAAAAAGCTTAGTGCATTTTTTCCTTTAAAAATTTTTTTTAGTTGAGGTATAACGGTATCTTCATGATTTGTTTTACAAAGCCTATGTGCTGAAATATGGCTAGATAAATATTTTGAAAGTCCTGTTTCATTTTCGGCTAAACCAATAACACTACGTAATGCATTGGCTGATCCATCATATAAAATATCATAAGCGAACAGATCTAATTCTTTTTCCAAATGATCGCTTGGTAAAAATTTGAAAGCGCTACTTCTTTCATCCAATTTGTTTTTAAAAAGATCTAGCCCAGCTTGACTATGATCTTTATCATAAAATTGTAAAATCAATTTATCCTTTTGTATTGGTAAATCGTTATCTTTAATTGTAATTATATAATTGTCATCATTTATATCTTTCTTAATTATATCATCTAGATAATCACGAATAAAAAACTCTATTGGATCAACACTATTAATCTTAGGTCTTCTAAAAACCATTATTATATCATCAACATAGCGTCCATAATATTGAGGTCTAACACGATCACTAATGTATTCATCGAAATTTAATAAATACCAATTAGCTATAATTGCAGAAGATGCAAATCCAATTGGAATACCACTTTTATTTTCACAACGTTCATGAGTTCGTTTTATCTGAGGTGAAATTATATCCCTATAATGATTAAAAATTTTTTCAAGTAATTTATTTAATTTTAATGCAACTTCTAATAATTCTATTTTGTCAGCATAAAATTTTCTAATTTCATCTGAAATCTCATCAAAATCAATATCTATATGATAGTAATATGATTTTAAGTCAAGTGATAACAGCGCCACATCCTCTCCTGTTTTTGCTGTATTTGAAGCTATTTTTATTGCTTGATCACGCCAAGAATTGTATTGAACTATATATCGTTTGAATAACTCTTGCCCGCTTATAGAATCAGAATGACTTCCATACTTCAAGATTGATTGATGTAATCTATTTCCATAACAATCCTTGTTGAGAATATTTTCTAATGCTGGTCCAACAAATAAACACCAAAGAATTTCTATAATATGAATTTCAATCGGTGCTTTTATAAAATAATTAACATTTGAAACTTGATAGTTTAATGAATCCTTTACGTTGCTTATAAATACACCATTGTTACCTTTATTGTATTCTTTCTGCCTTTCTTCTTCAGCTCTTCCTATCGCCTTTGGTAATAGATGATAATCAATCTCCTGAAGCCAGGCCTCTAAAATCTCATTTTCTACGAAATGATGATCTTCAGTTTTTATGACATTTAAAATAGTTTCAAATATTCCATTCATATTCTCTGATTTACTTTCTTCAAAACTAGCTATACGTTGCTTCAAAAAAAGATTCAAATTTTCATGATATACATAATTTTTTAGGTATAAATAGGCCTTTTCTACATGACTAATGTTTAGATCCATACTAAAAAACCATAGTTAAATATACAAACTATATTTTACATTTCCCTTAAGAAACATTCAATTACCATAATCTTTGCACCATAAACTTAAAATTTCCCTTGGTGTAAATTCATTCCATCTTTTGTAGTTACCAATCACATACGCACTTACAAATAATTCGATTTCAGAGTAAACCCAATTATCAGGTAAATTACGCGGGTACTTAGGAGCTATATTTTTCGATTCTAGGTAATTCAAATATGATGATATGTGGCATGAAAAAACATACTCACTACTAAACCTTGACCTATTACGTTCTTTAAACTCCATATCATACAGTTCAGAAGCTGCAAGCTTCGCTTGATAGCAAATTATACTCCAAACATGTTGTAAGTCGTATTTTTTTAACATACGGATTAAATCAAGCTCTAATGCATTGTTTTTCTTAATTGGGATATGACGTTGTCTACAAATAAAATCTATTAAAGCATAGACTTCATTTAATCTTTTGATAGTTATAAATTCTTCTATTTGCTTTATATCTTTAAGTTTTATTTCATATAATACAATTTCATTATATAATTTTACGATCCAATCTTGCCTTGAACTACAACTTTTTGGCAGAACAACTACAATATCATTATAAAAATTCAAGTTAAGGTTTTTCTTAAGTTCTCGTAATGTATCAAAAGCTAAATATGATTGCAGAGTATCTGAAGTATTTCTCAATTCATTTTGTAATAACATTACATCATCATAAGTGTTTGATATAAATATGTATCCCTTATCAATAATATTTTTGAGAATATATTCTACGCCATTAGCTTCCAATGCCTGAAAGTCTTTCCAGTTGTTTGGATGAATTAAATTACCATCCGTGATTTTTAACTTCGTCGTAAGAAGTACATATAAAAATATTTTTTCTAGATAATCCAACTCTTGATAAGGACTTTCTAGATTATATTTTTGTCCCAATGGAATAGAATTTTGGAAATTTGAAAGCTGTTCCCTCACTTGTGAATCAATATTCTCTCTTTTGCATGTATCACATGTTAACTGTTCCTTAAACCAATCTTCTTTGTCAAAATTAATGTTTCTTCGATGGTCAATTTTAAAGGTTCTTTTACAAATACCACAATCAAGCAATGCCGTAAATTTCAAATGCCCACAATTTTTTACAATATTGTGAAGTTTCGACTCAGACTTGAATTGGTATTTTGTGATTAGATCTTTGAGGCTAAATATAAATTTACGTCTAGGATAATCATTAAAAGCCCAGTAATCTTTTAACAATTCAGCGTTAAATTCTTTATAACCTAAATTCTCAATTAGATCATATTGTAACTCAGTCATCTCACGATTCCTGTGGTCAAAGTTCAAGCAATTCAATTATGGTTGAAACTTATACAATATTTCAGGTAAGAAAAATAGTACGCTTTTTGTAGTATACAAAATTAGTACACATACTATTATTAGTTATTTGTTTTTTAAGAGTAATTATTTTGATAGTACAGAAAAAGGGGATATATCTCTGAATCAGCATTTTCAGAACGATCGCCGAGGCTTGCTGCCCAAGAGACAATTTTGGTAATTTCTGGGCGTTCTTTTCGGACTAAATCATTTAATTCATCTTGTAAACGTTGATAACCTTCAGCAGTAAGTAATTTACGATTCAAGATCAATACTCCGAAACCTTAATTAAGGTATTTGTATTTAAAAACTATAAATAGGTTGTTTATTCACGCTGAGAATAAACAACGATTATGAGTGCTCATATCCGCTTAAAAATATGAATGGGCATAGAATGATGTATTCCAGATTTTTAATACAGCGAATCTTAAAATATTAATCAGCATATCATATGCTTAAGCTCTTAAACATCCTTACTCCTCAATGTTTGAACTTGATTGATAATTGAGCTTGAATGCGACAGCAAGGAAATAGGCATAGCTATTTTTGCCAAATTTATTTTTTAAAAAAAAGATCTAACAACATGATTTATTGTGAAAATTGATTGAAATTAGAACAAATATGAGGATTTTGACTTTAATTTGATCGTTCGTGATTAAATCTATAAAAAAACATTTGCCAACTTTTGATTTTATTTATATGATAGCCGCCATTGGAAGCGTGGCAGAGTGGTTTAATGCACCGGTCTTGAAAACCGACGAGGGCGCGAGTCCTCCGTGAGTTCGAATCTCACCGCTTCCGCCAAATTCAAAAGCCCCTGTATTTACAGGGGCTTTTTTATTGTCTTTGGTTTTATTTTTTTAAATGAACCCGCATAAATTTTTGCATTTGATCAATCAGTTTAAGCGTTTGTAATACAACGTTGTTTTGTCTGTGATATACAGGAAATTGCTCTATAGAGTATAGATTCTGCAATACTCTTTTCAGAAGTAAGCAATATATTGAGCATTTAAAATGGATGCTTATGCAAAGTTACAATGTGTATTAAAGTGATTAAAACCATGATTTTAAAGAATATATTTTAAGTTTTAATCTTGAGTGTAAATGTTTTTCTTGTTAGTGTTGCTGTAAAAATAAGCACCAAATAAGGAAAATAAATGAAATTAGCCTATAAAGCGATATGTATAGCAGGGTTAGTCACAGCTTCAGCTGTTTATGCATCTACAACATTATCTCCAAATCAAAATACCCAGAGTGGTAATATCCCATCAGGATATACTGATTTAAAATTTATCTTGGCAGATGGTAATTGGGTTAAAAATATATACTTACCCAATGGTGCAAAAAATTTAGATACAGTAACTATTCAATCTAATGCGCTTTATAAAAGTTATTTAGATACTTCAAATACCAATTTACCCATTGAAGCGCTTGAAATACACCGCGGTGATACTTTTCAATTTGTCTATAATTCTAATTTGAAAAAATGGGAAATATTTTTAGCGACAGTATATCCTATCAATAATTCACCGATTGACCACATTTCCTTTACGAACAATAAATTCCAAAGAGTTTTTCTGTTTGATGGTAGATGGGCAAAAAAAATTGTATTGCCATCTAATGTTATAGATGGAACTTTAGTTCAAATTATTTCTACAGCAACTTATTCTTCTGAAATTTCAACAGACAATTTACTTTTTCCAAGTAGTTACCGTCTAAATAAAGGCAGTGAGTATTGGCTTAAATATAATGCTACCTTACAGAAATGGGTTCCTGAATTTATTCAGCCCATCACATTACAAGTCAAGGACATTGGTAGCAACTTAAATGCAGTAACTGCACCGCTTACAGAAGTCAATTTCGCCGATGGAAATTGGGTTTCTAATTTTACTCTGCCAACTACAGCAAATGATCGAGATCGGGTAATTATTAAATCTAAGGCATCTTGGACAGCAACGATTAATAATACGCATACCAATACCAGTGCT
>NZ_BBRX01000045.1 GCF_000829675.1 Acinetobacter rudis | reverse complement strand
TCCACAATCACAAAAATCACCTTCTGTGGCGCTTTTTTTAAGCAAAAATCAAATATAACCTATTAGCAACTTACGTATTTACCACGCTATTTGATTTATAGCAGCTGCTTTAGCTAAAAAAGCGCGTTAAAGTAAATCCATATTCCGATGATGTCTGTATTAAATTCAAGGATTCACCACCATGACTGAATCAATTCATCCTGCTGCACAAAACGGTTTTGCCAACGCGGCTCAGCTCTATCAAAGTGTCCGCCCCTCTTATCCAGATGAAATAACCCAATGGTTAGTTGAACATTTGCATCTAGGTCAACAAGATGAATTACTTGACTTAGGTTCTGGTACAGGGAAATTTCTTGCCAATCTGAGTCAAATTTCTCATCGAGTTACTGCGGTTGAACCCATTGCAGAAATGCTTCAGCAACTACGGGCCCGCTATCCACAAGTACACAGCGTTCAAGCCTCCAGCCAACAGTTACCTTTTTCAGACAACCTCTTTGATGCTGTATTTTGCGCACAATCTTTTCATTGGTTCGCCAATGCTGCAAGCCTAAAAGAGATCCACCGTGTATTAAAACCTGCTGCAAAATTAGGATTAATCTGGAATCAACGTGACGAATCCGTAGATTGGGTCAAAGCACTGGCTGAATGTATTGAGCCCTATGAATCAGATACACCACGTTATCATCGACAAGAGTGGCAAAACGTTTTTAACAATCAACACTTGTTTAAAACTGTTGATGTCGTAACCTTTCGACATGTTCAAAGCGGTACTGTTGAAGACGTGGTGTGTAAACGCTTACGTTCTACGAGTTTTATTGCCGCTATGCCACAAGCTCAGCAACAGTCACTACAGGCGCAGTTTGAACACATTGTCTTTGCCCATACAGGTAAAAGACCTGATGAACAAATTGATTTTCCATACACAACTTATGCTTATTTTTATGAAAAAATCTGATTAAATCTAACACGAGATATTTATCAGATCATCATGGAGCAGAACTGATGTTACCTAAAACATTATTTATTGTTGTTGGCCTCAGTGGTGCAATGTTGCTCTTAAGCGGATGTAATCCAAAGTCTGCAGATCAAGAACATGGACAACATAGTACATCAAACCCAAGCAGTGTTGAACAGCAAATAGCACAGAATATTCGTCCTTTTGCTGCTACAGAACAAGATGCACATGATATTGCGTTACTGAAAAACTATAACGATAAGTTTCAAACCATGAGTATCGAATTTGAAAAAGATTTAGTCCGCTTGAAACAAGATGGCTACTTGACTGCGGATATGGAAAAAGATCGCCGTCGTGACCAAGCACTTTCGGCAATGAATATGCTAAAAGCACTCGAATTAGAAACCGAACAGGGTCGTTATATTCAAGGTTTATATTATCAGCACTGGGAAAAACAGTATCAACGTGATCAAGTAAATACAGCTTCTGCTGAGTTAACCACACCTTCAGAACTTAATATGGCAGAAGCGCAGCTCAAACAATGGCAGTCCACACAAAGCTAATCTAGCCCTAGATTTCAATTGGCCTTTCTTTTTCAGAAAGGCCAAATTAGATCAATCTCAATCAATAAAAATGCAATCAAATATTTTGATGTTCAATCCACTTTATTGAATCCACACGAATCAACCGACAAGCACCGTCACCCACACCGTTCCAATCTAATGCAGACTTCCACACCAAGTCACGATCATTGATTTGAACGAGGTCTCCCTCTAAACGAACAAGATCACCACGTTTAACTTGTTTAATTTGCTGTGCAACTTCTGGATTCGCAGGAATAATATGCATATTACTGACTAATTGTGTTGCCAGTCTTGGGTGAATGGGTGGTCGAGGCATTTTCCAATTTAAATAACGATCATATTGATTAATCGAAATTTGACGTGCAATATCTGGTTCGGTAAACATGCCGCGTGTGACTGCAAAATCAATTGGGGAGAACTTCGCCTGTTCATCATGGCTATATTCTTTAGAACCTAAGATACGAAATTGACCCTCAAAAGGCTCAAGCACCGAAATCTGCTGCGACTCAAGTACTGGTGGTAACCCATTGGCAATATTATAAGCGCTTGATGCCGCCTGTACTTGCCAACTACTACATAGCAATACTGTTATTGCCATGGCACGTTTGATCTTAGTGAATATCATGTTGCATCCCCTGATCATCAACAGTGCATGCCTCACATCACACTGCTGAATCAATATTGGTCATCTTACGCCTTCTATTAATATCTAGCACTCTGTTTATAGAGGCAAAATACTCAACGGCTACAATCACGATGCTAACCAAAATTTATACTGCACTCTGTCATAAATTTGTCACTCGCTTTATTTCAATAATTTTAAATAGCTCAAAGCATTGTTGTTGACCCGTTTCTTAATCTTAGTCCTCAAAATTAATCCTTAATGTCTCAAAGCGAACGCGTCCCTGTGCAATTGCCTCGGCAATTGCTTGCTGACCTTTGCTTAAACGAGCACCACCACTTTTAATATCAATAAAAATGACATCAATATCCTCTGCACGGCCATCACCATCACGGAAATCACTGTAACCATCAAAAATAATATAATCGACAGGATCGCCTAAAAATTTGGCATCACTGGGTAAATATTGAAACTCAGGTAATAAGGGTGCAAATTGTTCAGCCATTTTACCTTTCAACACAGCTCGGCTGGTGTTCACACTGCTACGCCTTGCCTTAACTAATTGCTGCTGATGCTCTAATTCTAATTCTGCAATATATCTTTCATATTCAGCTTTAATTCTTGAGTTACGACTAGAAGACATCAGCAAAAATGTCAGTAATGCACCTAGTACAATCCCAATCAATATGGCGGCCCCAATAGACATCTTTTTTCCTTTAAGTTTTCAATCACTTTATCTCAATAACACAGCATATAAACTTTATTTAGATCACATCAATTCAGCATTAAAATGATGTAAGCTAATAACAAAGTTCACTAGACCTCATTCAACGTAATAATATGAAAACGATACTAATTGCAAATCAAAAAGGTGGCTGTGGTAAGACCTTAACCGCGATCACGCTCGCTTCTGCACTGGCGCATAAAAATTATAAAGTTGCTTTAGCCGATGCTGATAATCAAAAATCTGCCCTACATTGGTTAAAACAACGTGGTGAACAAAGCCCGACCATTTTAAGTCTAGATTGGCGCAATGAAAAATCTATCGGTGATGCACCGAAAAAATTAGATTATTTGATCATTGATGCCCCTGGTGCATTAAGCGGTGAACATGCAGAACAACTCATCAGTGAATGTCATGCGATCGTGACACCACTGCAACCTTCATTTTTTGATATCGATAGTACACGACGTTTTCTCAAGCATATTCAAGATATAAAACGTATTCGTAAGGGTAAAGTTGAAATTCACCTCATTGCGAATCGTGTCAAAGCCAACAGTTCTAGCTCTAAAAATATTCAAGATTTTTTTGAAAAAATTGAGCAGCAACCCACTGCTTGGATCTCTGAACGCAGTATCTATAGCCAATTGGCTATGCAGGGTTTAACTATTTTCGATCGAAATCAAAAGAATATTTTAGCGATTCAACAACAATGGCAGCCACTTTTGGATGTTTTAATCGACGATCCTACTGACTGGTTTTAATTCACAAATTATGGCTATATCTTAGGCTTACAACATTCAATCAAAAATATTTGCAGGTGAGTTTACACTATCTGCTTAAATTAACAGATGACTCAAATTAAAGAGACTCGAGTGTACGAAATACCTACTTTAAAACGAATTTTATTCTTTGGTCTATGTTTTACGCTCCTTTATTTAGGCTTTGATGTAGTCAAGTACTTTATTGTCCCTGTACTTTGGGCCAGTATCATCGCCTATATGACTTGGCCGATTTATAAATATATTCAAAAACGTTGTGGTGAACATCGTGTCAATCTGAGCGCAACACTCATGATCAGCTTGGTCATCTTAGTGATTGGTATTCCCCTCACCTTTGCCGTTTTTATACTGCAACTTGAGGGACGCAATCTATATCTCGACTTACATAACCAGCTGTCTTCTGGCAACTTCCAATTGCCATCTTTTGTCGCACAGTTGCCGATTATTGGCCCCATCATCAATGAAAGTATTCATGAGATTAATGCTAATCCTGCCGCCCTCACACAAACCATTAATACATGGATTCAAGGTCATCTGAGCTACGGTAAAATCGTGATTGGAGAAATCAGTAAAAACTTAATCAAACTCGGTTTTGTGATTTTTACTCTATTCTTTTTCTATCGTGATGGTCGAACTATTTTGCAACAAGTCAGTGCTGCGCTTGAAAATATTATTGGACCACGTATTCATCATTATCTTGACACGATTTCAGAAACCACACGTGCAGTCGTATACGGTATTGGCCTAACTGCAGTTGCTCAAGCGATTTTAGCGGGTCTCAGTTACTTTGTTGCGGGTGTACCGAACCCAATGTTATTGACGATTGTCACCTTCTTCTTTGCGCTGATTCCTTTTGGTACACCTGTCGCCTATGGCGCTGTTTCATTGTGGTTAGTATCACAAGGCCAAATGATTGAAGCTGCTGGCGTTTTAGTATGGGGCGTGTGTATTGTAAGTACATCTGATAATGTCATCCGTCCGTTGGTTATCTCCGGTGCAACTCAAATTCCGTTCTTGTTAATTATGTTTGGTGTACTTGGAGGCATCAGTAGTTTTGGTCTCGTTGGCTTATTTATCGGTCCAGTGATCTTAGCTATTTTATTGGCAATATGGCGTGAGTGGCTGCACGAAAGTGAAGAACTGCAAGTAGAAGAGGTCAGTTCACAACAACTTGATCACGAAAATTGTCATAAATAATCAAGCCCTTTGCATTAAAAACGCCTAGTATTGGACAGGTAACTTTAGAAAAGGGAAATAAAACATGATGAAATTATCATCTGTATTCAAAACTGCGAAGTTGCCTACAACTATAGCCCTGCTTGCACTTGCAGCGGGTTGTAGCAGCAATCTCATCAAATCTGAAGATTCAACTTCTACGCAGCGTCAAGCAATTACAATTAATCAAGTTTCTGCTCAAGGTATTCAACAGGCCATCGGTACTGTTTACTTAAGTGACAGCGCACAGGGTCTTAAAATCGATACTCAGTTAGCGCAAATTCCAGCAGGTGTACATGGTTTTCATATTCATGAATTCGGATCATGTGCAGCAGCAGAAAAAGATGGAAAAATGATTGCAGCACAAGCGGCAGGTGGACATTTCAACCCACTTAAAGTTGCACATGGTGATGAAAAAACAGGTCACCTTGGTGATCTACCACCACTTAATGTCGATGCAAATGGACAAAGTAATACGACAGTCTATGCACCTCGTCTTAAATTGGCCGATGTTCAAGGGCTAGCCCTTATGGTTCATGCAGGTGGTGACAATCACTCTGACCACCCTGAACCTCTTGGCGGTGGTGGTGCTCGAATCGCATGCGGTGTTATCAACTAATTAACTGCACCTTTGGCTGTGGATATTGCTTTAGATATCCACAGCTCTATGACTAGCCCCATACAAGTTCAATAAAAAGATTGACTGTAAAATATATTCATAGCACGCTGTAGTAAAAATAACGTAATCCATAGATAACAATGCAGCCCAAACCCTCCTTGCTTCAACAGCTTTTATCAAATTCTTTATGGGTTTATTGCGTACAAATATTTATTGTTCTCTCTGGAACGACCTTAGGTCTGTGGTTTCTTGGCCATGAACAACTGATTATTCCCGTTACATTAGGCGCAATTGCAACAGCACTGACTGACTTTGACGATCGACTGAGTATTCGCCTGCGTAACTTGATTTACGTCTGTATTTTATTTTTTACTGTAAGTAGCATCTTAGAGCTACTTTATCCCTATAAATTATTTTCTATCCTGTATCTTACGCTGTCCAGTATATTGCTCATACTCATGGGTGCCTTAGGTCAGCGCTATGCGACCATATCATTTGGAACAATTTTACTTTCGATCTACACACTATTTGGCCTTGGTGAATATAGTGCATGGTACATGCAGCCTAGCTACTTTGTACTCGGCGCGATTTACTATGGTCTAAGTTCGATTATCTTTTACTTGCTGAAACCTACTCAAGCGATCCAAGACAATCTTGCCCAATCTTTTTTTCAATTGGCACACTTATTTCGTATTAAGGCTGAATTGTTTGATCCAGACAACTCAGCAAAAGTTGAACAACTACTTTATGATTTATCTTTACAAAATAACCAAGTAGTACAAAGTTTAAATTTAAGTAAACGCACCCTACTGACCCGACTTAAAGCTTCCCGAGCCAATAAAAAAACCATCGAATCGCTAGAACACTATTTTTTAGCCCAAGATATCCACGAACAAGCCACTTCAAACTACTTACATTATCAGCAGATCCAACAACAATTTAGTCGTACCGATTTGATCTTTCGGATTCAAAAAAATGTTCGATTCTTAGCATTGGCATGTGATCGTGTAGCACAATCGATTTTACAACAACAAGAATATAGTCCTGATCCAGAACACCAGTATGCGTTGGCACAATTACAACTTTCAGTACAAGATTGGATTAATACCCACCCAAACAACGTTGAAGTCAAAAATCTACAATTGATCTTAAAGAACTTAAGTACCCTGCATGAACAACTGAATCGCCTCAATAAACAGACACAAACAATAGAAGATACGACTCATCCTTTACTGGCAGAAATCAATTTACTCGATGACGATATTCAAAGCCTTACTGACCTATGGCTTAAGTTAAAGCAACATCTTAGCCCTCAATCTGCCTTATTTCGCCATGCTATCCGCATAGGCTTTGTTTTTGCAGCAGGCTCATTGCTCTCATTACTGCCCTTTGCAAAACATGGATATTGGATCTTACTCACCAGTTTGTTTGTTTGCCAAATTAGCTATTTCGCAACAAAAAGTCGCTTAAAACTCAGGACCCTAGGCACTATTTTAGGCGTACTACTGGGTGTACCGCTGTTATATCTGGTACCGAGTGTTGAAGGACAATTAATGCTGACGATTATCTTCGGTGTATCCTTCTTTTATTTACGTTCGAAAAAATATGCCATGGCGACCTTAATGGCAACCCTAATGGTTATGCTGATTTTCAATTTAAAAGGTGCAGGTTATAGCATCATGCTACCGCGCGTGATTGATACACTCTTGGGTTGTTTTATTGCTTGGTTTGCAGTTAGTTTTATCTGGCCCGATTGGAATTTTAGAAACATTTCAAACAATATCAAACGTAATTTAGAAAGTAATTTGGAATACTTTGCAGCTGTGGTTCAACAGTACCAAAATGGTCGAAATAACAGTATCCAATATCAAAACTCACGTCGTACAGCACATAATGCTCAGATTGAGTTATCAAATATGATTTCGAGTCTAAGTACAGAGCCGAATCCAGATGCTGAATTAGTACAAACTGCTTTTCGTTATTTGGTTTATAGTCATAGCCAACTAAGTTATATCTCAGCACTAGGCAGTCATCGCTTACAGCTCAATGAGCCGATCTTGCTTGGACTCATGCAAAGCTGCCAACAGATTTTGAATCTTACACTCATCCAACAACAAGATTTAGATGAGCTAGAGCTGCAAAAAAAGCTACAAGAAATTGAACAGCTAAGTGTTCAGAGCGATCAGGCTGATCATTTGGTTTTAATTTTAAAGCAACTGAGTTTATTGCTAGAGACTTTGCCAGAGTTGGTCCGACTGAAGAACCAACTCTTAGCACTTGAAATTCGTTAAACTTAAAGATTGAATTGCTCAGAAATTAGAAAATGCCTTTATCAACACGTAATCGCATTTCTTTTTTCAGTGCTATACGTGGGAAACTAAACCACAGCACAATCAACAATAAACAACACAAGCTATAAGCCATCACATGGAACTCTATGTACAGTACTCGTGCTGCTTCTAAAATAAAGAAGAATGAGAACATCAGTAACATAGAGA
Source organism: Acinetobacter rudis (assembly GCF_000829675.1). Taxonomy (GTDB): domain Bacteria; phylum Pseudomonadota; class Gammaproteobacteria; order Pseudomonadales; family Moraxellaceae; genus Acinetobacter; species Acinetobacter rudis. The sequence goes on along the minus strand of NZ_BBRX01000045.1, from coordinate 24,633 downwards.
CTGCTGCTGCCACTGTACCTTTAGAGATATCTGAAGACATTAAGGCAAAACGATACATCACAGAGAAACTAATCCCCTCACCAAAACTAATCAGACTCATCCCAATAATCAAGCTCCACATGAAGTATTCACTCCAAAGCGTGCCTAACACTAAAACCACAGCCCCCAATAACATGATTGGCACACCAATCATGACGGTCTTACCCAGTGCATATTTATCGATAACTTTAATAAGAACCACGTTACCTAAAATCAAAGCACCTAAAATTGGGAACTGTGCTAAGCCATATTCAAAGCTACTCATACCCAACTCTTCGACCATCATAATCGGAGATAAAGCAATCCAAAGCATCAATGGCATGCTAAGCATAGGTAAAGCAAAAGCCAAGGCTAAGAAACGACGATTACGATACACTTGAGCAAAGTCTTTAAAGACATAGCGTAATGAACGTTTTATCTGTGGCTTTGGTGCATCAGGCATTTTATATTTCAAACCAAACCAGCTTAGAAAAGCCAAGAATGCAATGCCAATAAATCCCCAGTGCCAAGAAATATGATCAATCATGGCAGCACCGACCACAGGGCCAAGTAGTGGGGCCAATAAAGAAATATTTGCCATCAAAGACATAACTTTAATAGCATCACGCTCTGCAAAAATCTCTTGAATAGCTGCATAGCCCACAGCCGAGATCACAGTTAAGCCAATCCCTTGTAAAAAGCGGAGTATTAAAAATTGATAAATGTCTTGAGTCAACAAAATCAATAAACAACAGACAACGAAAAACAGTACGCCTGTCAACAAAACAGGTTTACGTCCTAGACGATCGGAAAGCGGTCCCAACAACCAGGCTACACATGCCCCACCCAATAGGTAAAAGGACATTGAAGAAGGTGCCCAAGCACTACTTACACCAAAGTCTCGAGTGATTGCCAACATCGCTGGCTGAATCAAATCGTTGCCAATGTATACTGAAAATTCGAATAAAACCAAGGCCAATGGAAACATCAGCGTGGCACGACTCAAGCTCACAGTAGAAGCATTCTGCATTATATATTTCTCATTATAAATCAATACATTAAACCAAATCCTTGTGAGATCGAGCATGTAGGTATCGATTGTAGATGTGGGTAGAAATTGAATGAAAAATACGCCGTTTAACGACGATTGTATACACCGCGTTCACAAGGTGTTTAGAGCTAAAACAGAAAGGAGATATTTTTGAACAAAACGATTGTTTTGACTAGTGCCGCATTCTAACAATGCCCACTTTAATACGCCAGTATTTTTTTATTGTAAAATTGAAAATTGATAAACGATCAATAAACGACCTGCCGACAGTGTCTAAACTGTGACAGATCGATTGGGCCATCAGACCATCCGTAGATGATCTGTTAAATGACTTGCTTGAATGATTTTCAACATTTTTTCTGGTACAGCACTAAAAATAAGACCATTTGCCTCTGGTGTTTGACGCAACCAACGCACCAATACAGCCAGCGCAATGGTATTCGCCGATTTCAACTCTGCTAAATTTACGGTCAAAGGAAAGCTTTGTTGCTTTTCGATGATGGCTAAACCCGCCAAATATATTTGTTGGGCATTTTCAAAGTTAATTTCACCAGAAACATGACATTGCTGATCTTTAAATTCAATCACTCTGTACCTACTGTCTATCCGCTATTATTTTTTATTTACTGCAGCTTCTGCATCTGGCTTAAAGCTTGCAATGGCCTTGTCAATGTTTCCACCGTTACTTTTCACGTTTGCAGCAAATTGATTACGGAACTGTAGACCAAGATCAATCCCCGAAACGTTTACATTACGGATCTTCCACTGGTTGTTGCTATCAGCTAACTGGAAAGATACAGGGATTTTCTCGCCATTGTTGTTAAAGTCGATTGTCACAACAGGAAACTTACTGCCAGTGTCTTTATAAGGACGCATTGAATAGCTTTGATTTGAGTACTTAGCAAAAGCAGAACCATAGTTTTCAATTAAAGTTTCGCGGAAGTTTTTCTCAAATTGAGCACGTTGTGCTGCAGTACTATATTGATTCGTTGCATAAGTCCCCATAACAGTACGAGTAAATGCTTGAGAATCAATGTATGGGTCTAAATTTTGACGTACTAAAGCTTTGACCACAGCTGGATTTTTAAGCTTAGATTGGTCTGCTTTAAGGCGCACAATAAGATTGTCTGCAACACGCTTTACAAATGCTGGAGGCGTCTCACTTGGTGCCGCAAAAGCATTACTCATGAGCATGCTAGACAACACACCTGCTGTTAAAGTTGTTTTTAAAAACATATTCATTTCAGTGATTCCTCTTTAGCTTATTCTACAAATGATGTCTGAGCGTCAGTTTGTTCAGCTGTTGCTGGCTCTGTTGAACCCGCAGCAGGTTTAGATGCTCCACCTGTAATAAATTTCGTGATCAAATCTTCAAGGTCCATTGTTCCTTGAGTATTACCAATACTTTCATTGCGTTTTAGATAGTTGAAACCACCACCTGGTACGATTTTAAGGTATTTTTCACCTAACAAACCGTTGGTCGCAACCATGATATAAGCATCTTCGTCAATATTTGTTATGGATTTCATATTGTTAATTAGTTGCTGTTCCATCTCTTTTTGTTTCGCAGGAGCAGCTGCCTCAAAATCCGAACTATAACGAAGTTCTTCTAATGCATTTTTTTGCACAGTTTTTAATTGCTCATCATTAAAAGTTGTCAACTGACCATCAAGATCAAATGACACTGTTGCCATGCGAGTTACTGGATCTAAAGTAATACGGTCTACACGACCAATTGTCACACCACTCATGGTGACTTTGGCACGTGGTTTTAGTCCATTCACATTATCAAATTGGGCAGTCATAGTATAATTGTCACGCAAATTACTGCCGACTAAGCCACTCACTTTCATTGCAAGAAAGAATAGCGCGACACCAAATATAATGACGAAGATACCTACGGCCAGTTCACTAGTACGTGATTTCATCAAATTCCTCCAAACATGACCGCAGTCAAAACAAAATCGAAACCTAAGACACAAAGTGATGAATACACCACTGTTTGTGTTGTCGCAGTGGAGATCCCTTCCGAGGTCGGCACACAAGCATAGCCTTGATAAACTGCAATCCAGGTACAAATAAAGGCAAAGACAATACTCTTAATAATGGTTCCATTAAAAACATCATGCATAAACTGCACACTGTTTTGCATCCCACTCCAGAATGAGCCTTCATCGACACCTAAAAAGTCCACACCAACTAATTTACCGCCAATAATACCAATTGCAGCAAAAATCACTGATAACATTGGCAAACTGAACATGCCTGCCCACAAACGTGGTGACACAATTCGTTTTAATGGATCTACACCAATCATTTCCATACTAGAAAGTTGTTCAGTGGCTTTCATTAAACCAATTTCAGCAGTCAATGCAGAACCTGCACGACCAGCAAATAACAATGCTGCAACTACAGGCGCAAGTTCTCTCAACAAGGTCAGTGATACCATTGTACCGAGCATGGACTCAGAACCAATGTTCACCAAGATTGAATAACCTTGTAAACCTAGTACCAAACCAATGAATAAACCTGACACAGCAATGATGAGTAATGACAACACACCCACACGGTACATTTGATAAATAAATAAACGTACACCTTGCCAAGTCGGAAGTGAGAAAACTATTTGCAGCAACATAATCGTTGCTACACCAACGCCACGAATGCTGGCAATAACACGTTGACCTAATGAGGCAATCGCATTCATGACTTCACCTCATGACTTAAATAAGGCTGGTGACTAAATTGATAGTCTACAGGCCCTTCATTCGAACCAGACAAAAATTGCTGAACAAAAGCAGATGGATGATTTGTCAATTGCTCTGGCGTACCTTCACCCTGAATAATGCCCTCAGCAACCACATAAATATAGTCAGCAATAGATAAAGTCTCAGCAACATCATGAGAGACAATAATCGAAGTCAAATCCAAAGCTTCACGCAAGGAGCGAATTAGACGTGTCAGTACACCCTTTACAATCGGATCTTGGCCAGCAAAAGGTTCATCATACATAATCAGCTCTGGGTCTAAAATGATCGCCCTAGCCAAGGCAACACGACGATTCATACCACCAGAAAGTGCCGAAGGCATAAGCTGTTCTGTACCACGTAAACCTACAGCTTCAAGTTTCAAGCCAACCAATTCTGCAATTAAATGTTCAGGTAATTGGGTATGAGCTCTTAATGGAAAGGCAACATTTTCATAAACTGACATATCAGTAAATAGTGCACCACTTTGGAAAAGCATTCCCATACGAGCACGCGCCTGAAATAACTCTGTTCGTGACATTGCTGCAATATCAGCACCATCAAAAAGCACTTCACCTTGATCAGGTGTGAGTTGTCCACCGAGCAAGCGTAATAAGGTTGTTTTACCTGTACCAGATGGCCCCATAATCGCGGTAATTTGTCCACGCCGAATTTTCAGACTGACATTTTCATAAATGATACGTTCACCGCGTTTAAAGCTTAGGTTTTTGACATCCACTAAGACTTCAGACTCAAGGTGCAATGGATTATTCATAACTGAACGTTTTCCTGCAATTTATCAGCTTGCATACTATAGCACCTGAAATTGACGATAAGATATGCTGATTAATAAGAATAAGGTTCCCGAGATTGGGAGAAAACGCTATTGAAGCAGAATTCTAATCAGCTTCCGTTTTTTTGTAAATTTTAATACGCAGTAATTAAATGAATTATCTCATAAAATATAAAAAAAAGTACAATTTACAAACTATAAGATATTGGAAAGAGTGTTCATTAAACAGTCAACCCAAAACAATTCAACAACTATATTGAAACGATTGCCGTCTTAGAGAAATTTATCAACCAACTGATTTACAATAAAAAACATGACATTAAAAAGTATCAGAAAGACAAAAATAGCGTACATCATCACTCATGTACCCTTATGTACTTAGATATAGCAGTGGCATTATTTTATCTATTTATCATTTTTTTTCAATAACCCAATCAAAATCACATTTATATTTAGGTTTTCAACATTTCAACACATAAAAAAACCAGTCCGAAGACTGGTTTTTTATATGGATCGTATTAGTCGTTGAATTTACGACGACGATCAGCACCTTCACCTTCACGGCGTGGACGATCATTGTTAAATTCGCGACGTGGACGATCTTCACCACCGAAGTTACGCTTAGGACGATCTTCACCACCAAAAGTACGCTTAGGACGGTCATCGCCACCGAAGTTACGTTTAGGACGATCATCGCCACCAAAAGTACGCTTAGGACGATCTTCACCACCAAAACTACGTTTAGGACGGTCAGAGAAGTTACCTTCACGACGTGGTTTGTAATCTACGCGGTTACCACGGTTGTCATCATTTGCATCAAAACGCGGTTTATCGTTGAAACCACCTTCGCGACGCGGACGATCACCATTGAACTCACGACGTGGACGGTCGTTGTTAAATTCGCGACGTGGACGTTCTTCGCCATTAAACTCGCGACGTGGACGTTCTTCACCGTTAAATTCACGACGTGGACGGTCGTTGTTAAATTCGCGACGCGGACGATCTTCGCCATTAAATTCACGACGTGGACGGTCATTGTTAAATTCGCGACGTGGACGTTCTTCACCATTAAACTCGCGACGTGGGCGATCTTCTGAATACGAACGACGTTCGCCATCACGACTACCACCTTCACGGCGTTTAAAGTTGCTTTCACCTTCGAAACGACGACCACCACCGAAGCCACCACGGCCACCGCGACCACCATCACGTTTACCACCACGACCGCCACCGCCATCACGACGTTGTTTTGCAGGAGGTGGAGATGGTTCTAAACCTTCAATTTCAGAAACATTTAGACGTGCATCTAAGTAATCTTCAAGTGCACGGATTTTGCCACGCTCACGATAAGTCGCTAAAGTAATTGCTTTACCAGTACGACCAGCACGACCAGTACGACCAATACGGTGTACATAGTCTTCATTTTTCATCGGTAAACCGAAGTTAATCACGTGAGAAATTGTTGGTACGTCTAGACCACGTGCTGCAACGTCAGTTGCAACTAGGATTTTTGCACGACCTTCACGAATGCTACGTAAACGACGGTTACGTACAGTTTGTGGCATCGCACCGTGTAGAGCAACAACAGAAAGACCTGCTTCAGCTAGCTCTTCAGCTAACATGTCGGTATCTTCTTGTGTACTAGCAAAAACAACAGCTTGATCTAAATCTTCTTCACTTAACCAATGTGTAAGCAATTTTTTCTTATGCTCAAAACCATCAGTCCAGTGTAAAGTCTGAGTAATATCTGTATTGGTTGTATGACCAGTTTCGATCGCAATACGCTCAGGCTCATTCATCATACGTTCAGCTAAACGAATAATACGGTCAGCAAAAGTCGCAGAGAACATTAATGTTTGTGTACGATTCGCAGCAAGATCGCTAATTGCTTCTAGGTCTTCAGAGAAACCTAAATCCAACATACGGTCTGCTTCATCAACGATCAAAGCATTCACTTGATCTAATTTAAGTTGACGACGATTTACTAAATCCAATAAACGACCTGGGGTTGCAACAACCACTTGAGCGCCTTTTAATTGTTGGATTTGCTTACCAAAAGGCATACCACCCATTACCGCAGCAATACGTACACCTTTCATGTGACGTACAAATGCAATCGCATCTTGGCTAACTTGTTGAGCCAATTCACGTGTTGGACACAACACTAAGATATTCGGTTGAGTAACTGCACGCATACGGTCTTTAAAAGATACTAAAGTATCTTGTGTAGCAAGCGCATTCAAAGTTGGGAGTAAGAATGCGGCAGTCTTACCAGAACCAGTCTGGCTTGAAACGAGAAGGTCTTTACCTTCTATAGCAGCAGGAATCGACTGTTCTTGCACTGGCGTAGGTGCAGTAAAACCTAGGCTCTCAAGTGCTTTATTTAGAGATTCGTGCAGGGAAAAATCAGCAAAATTTTTGCTCATAGAGACGTTCACCCTAAACTGGGTGCTCCATTAATATAATCAGATGGACATCGGCAAAAAGCGGCACAGCAATAGACGCTGAAAAAAATGAAATCAGCGGCAATCCGTATTTAAGGACGATGTGATATAACGCACGTTTGAATACGACCGGAACCTGAAAGAATCGCTTTAGCGATTGGGGCGCGAAATATCGTCCTCATTGGACTGCACGCGCATACACAATGATAAGTAGAGAATGTTCAGGTAATGAACTGAATTGAGGTGCGTGGCCGAAGTATAACAGCTATTATGCAAATGTCACGCTAAAATTCATGATTCTTTCGAATTTTATTCTCTTGCTCAAATAAACAACCATTACAGCTTAAACTGAAAGGTCTTTCATAATGCCGAGTACACCGGTGATCATCATATCGATCGCGATGGTACCCACTAAAAGTGCAGCTAAACGCCCAACGATATCCACATAGTGATCGATATATTTTGCATGCTTAGTGCGTAGGTTGTCATGAGCATATTTCATTAAAATTAAGATACTACAGCTCACCAGTAAAGTAAGTCCAATCACCAATGCTGCACGTGTTAAGGGTAATTGCACCCCTGTCACCACCGCTGCACTAATCGTCCCTGGACCAATCATAAATGGCATTGCGATCATACCCGCTGCATGTTCAGATGATCCACGTGTCGCACCGATCGTATCAGCACCTTCAAATACATAGCGATAACCAATCACCAAAAAGATTATTCCACCAAAGATTTGAAAAGCCTCAAAACGTACTTGCAAAAAATCACTAAAAATTGCCTCACCACCCCAAGCAAAGAGAATAAAAACAGTCAATGCAATCAAGGCGCCCTGAATCAAAGCTTTCGTAAAGACTTTAAACTCCAAGTTACGGATCAAGCCCAACATATATATGCTCATCAGGAAGGGATTGAGTAAGGCAAAAAATAAAGCAAAAGAATGAATATAAGAGTTCATCAAAATAATAATCCAGCCGACTGATCTATGGGGTAAATACCAACGAAATACGCTCAGAATACATCTAATCTAAGTTTTATCCAAAACAGCAAAGGGCCAATATGTTTTATTTTAGTTAACATCAGCTTAGCACCGATGTTTTTTTATTTTAGCAATTTCTTAGGTGACTTTGACCATAAAAAAACCTGAGCTATTGTTAAGCTCAGGTTTTTCCAAAATGTATTGCTGTGATGAAGAAATCATAAATTTATGACTTCACCAAACTCAATAGTATTATTTCGCAGCTTCACCCCAAGCAGGAACAACAGCTTGCATAAGAGGTTTTAACATTTTCATTGATGTTGCAATGACTTGACCATTTTGCATCGAATCAGTACCACCACGCGCATCGACTACAGTACCGCCTGCCTCTTTAACCAACAATTCGCCAGCAGCGATATCCCAAGGTTTTAGACCAAGTTCAAAATAACCATCAAGACGACCAGCAGCAACATAAGCTAAATCTAATGCAGCTGAACCTGAACGGCGGTATTGAGCACCCGCTTCTGTAACAGCGAGCAACGAATCGAAATGATTTTTCGCATAAGAAACCACTTCACCATTACGTTTAGCACGATATGCATGACCTACTGAAAGGAAAGTATTGTCTAAGCTATCTTTAATATTTACGCGAATACGACGTTGGTTCATCATTGCACCACGACCACGACTTGCTGAGAATAACTCGTCTTTAACAGGATCGTAGATTACACCGTGTTGAGTAATACCTTTGTGCTGTACTGCGATTGAAATACAGAAATGAGGGAAACCATTAATAAAGTTTAAAGTACCGTCTAAAGGATCGATAACCCAGCACCAGTCTGCATCGTGGCCTTTGCCTTCTTGTAGACCAAACTCTTCGCCAAGGAAACTGTGGTTTTTATAACTTTTACGAAGTGTGTCGATGGTCAATTGTTCGAGATAACGGTCAACACGTGTAACAGGACCATCAATGCCTTTTTCTTCAACTTGTAGATCAAGTTTATGACGATTCTGATGCGCTTTTAAAAGCTCTTGACCAACTGTTTGAGCCGCACGCGCAGCCATCACCACCATAGGTTCCATTAAACACCCACTACAAATTAGAAAATACTGATAAAGAATAATGCATAAAAGCGTCGACATTTTAGCAAATGTCGACGCTTTTTGGGGATGTTTTTTCTAAAACTTTTTAATCAATTGAAATTAGGCAGATTATTCACTCAATTTCTACGGTCAATTGTGTCCAAGTTTTCATGATAGATCGGTAAATGCCTTGTGCATCCAAGCCACAGTCATGCAACATTTCATGATGTGTAGCCTGCGCTAAGAACTCATCAGGTAAACCAAGATTGAGCATCGGTTTCAAGATTTGCTCTTGAACCAACAATTCATTCACAGCACTTCCTGCACCTGCCATCACTGCATGCTCTTCAACCGTGACAAATAAATCGGTTTTAGCAGCATAGTCTCGGATCATCTGCGCATCTAAAGGCTTCACAAAACGCATATTGATGACATCAACCGCGACTGAATCAGCATTAGCTAACTGCTCAGCAGCTGCGATGGCAACACTTACACGACTACCAAAAGCTAAAATTGTAATACGCGCCGATGCATCGGTATTAAAACTTGCAACAACCTCAGCCCGACCAATTTCTAAGCTTTTTAGTTCTGACTCGATGTGAACCCCTAAGCCATTGCCACGTGGATAACGAACTGCGGCAGGTCCAGGATGCAGATATGCGGTATGTAACATTTGGCGGCATTCGTTTTCATCTTTTGGCGCCATGATCACAATATTAGGTACAGTTCGCATATAAGCATAATCATATGCTCCAGCATGAGTTGGACCATCCTCACCGACCAAACCAGCACGATCAATCCCGAAAGTCACATCAAGATTCTGTAAAGCAACATCATGGATCAACTGATCATAACCACGTTGCAAGAAGGTAGAGTAAATTGCCACTACAGGTTTCAGACCTTCACAAGCCATCCCTGCTGCAAGGGTCACAGCATGTTGTTCTGCAATGGCCACATCAAAATATCGCTCTGGATATTTTGCTGCAAACTTAACCATACCCGAGCCTTCACACATTGCTGGTGTAATCGCAAGTAAACGGTTGTCTTGTTCTGCCTCATCACAAAGCCATTGACCAAATACATCTGCATATTTTGGCGCATTTGGCTGGCTAGATGCACCAGAAGCGGTACTCTTACCTATTGCATGGTATTTAATTTGATCTGCTTCTGCTGGTGCAAAACCTTTACCTTTAACGGTATAGACATGAACTAAGCGTGGGCCTTTGCGTTTCTTCACAGCATTGAGCACATTAACTAATTGCTCAACATCGTGACCATCAAAAGGACCGAAGTAATCAAAACCGATTGCTTTAAATAAGTTATCTGCCGCATCAGTTGCAGGTTGATGTAACCGTGAGTTGTAGCACCAATCAGGATGTGACTGGATAAATGGCTGACCTTGGTCATCGAGTTGTACAGATTGGCCCTGCTCCCAAATTGCAGCCAAGTGTTTAGCAAAACCACCTGTACTACATGAGATTGACATATCATTGTCATTTAAAATAACAATTAAATCTGCATCATGTGCCACAGCATCATTTAAAGCTTCAAAAGCCATACCTGCAGTCATGGCACCATCGCCTACGACAGAAACCACTTGGCACGGATCTTTTTGATAACGGCGTGCTAAGGCCATCCCTAAACCAGCAGAAATCGCTGTTGATGAATGGCCCACACCAAAAGTATCAAACTCAGACTCTTCCCGTGCAGGAAAAGCAGCCAAACCATCTTTGGCACGTATGCTCGTCAAACGGTCACGACGACCTGTTAAGACTTTGTGAGGATAAGCCTGATGACCTACATCCCAAATCAGGCGATCTGAAGGTGTATTAAAACAATAATGCAAAGCCACAGTAAGTTCGATGACACCTAGGTTTGCACCAAAATGACCACCACTTTGCCCAGCGGCATAAAGTATATACTGGCGTAATTGATCCGCCACTTGAGTTAACTGGCTTTGCTCAAGTTGACGTAATTGCTGAGGATGATTAATTTCATCCAACAAAGGCGTAACAGGACGCTGAGCAGGTATTTCTGTATACAACATATATGGCAAAGCCTTCTTTAGCCTGGCAAATCCTAAGCTAGGTAAACGGGTAAATGCGATTAGGGTCGAATTATATCACTTCCAATCAAATACATGGTGATTGGTCATGCTTAAGGATAAAAAGCATATCCTACTTGTATCTTGATCCTGATTATCCAGAATATTCTTACAACTTATCAACCATTATCGTTCGCTTTATACAAAAAAGAAAACGTAAAGCATGCAAACATAATTCACAGTTCTATTAATACTTGAGCTTTAAGCTATACTTTAGCCTATATCGAATCTCATAAATGGATCAACTCGTGCCGATAGAATTTGTTGCAACCTCTCAACTCCCAACTGCGTTTGGGGACTTTAAAGTCAGCGTATTCCAAGATCCTCAGACCGGTGAAGAACATGTTGCCTTGTCCAAAGGTTTAGAAAATGCGCCAACGGAACCTGTTTTAGTACGTTTACATTCTGAGTGCTTAACAGGTGATGCATTTGGTTCACTCAAGTGTGATTGTGGTCCACAGTTACAAAATACGATGAAAATGATTAATGCAGCAGGTCAAGGCGTGATTCTGTATTTGCGCCAAGAAGGCCGTGGTATTGGTTTAACCAATAAAATCCGTGCCTACGCGCTACAAGATCAAGGCCATGACACTGTAGATGCCAACTTACTACTTAACTTACCAGCAGATGCACGTCGTTATGATATGTGTAGCATTATGTTGCAACATCTAAAAATTAAGCAGGTGAAGTTGATTACCAATAATCCGCTGAAAATCAAAGCATTGCAAGATCTAAACATTGATGTTGTCGAGCGAGTTCCTTTAACTGTCGGACTCAACCCTAAGAATGCCGATTATCTAAAAACCAAACACGAGCGTATGTCACATATGTACGAAAAAGATGATTTTTAACAATGTGTTTTAACAAAAAAAATCGTCTTATCATTGTTTTTAATCGCAAAGGCGACATCAATGTCGCCCCTGTCAAAAAGGGGACTCATGTCCCCTATATCCAACCGTAGCTCGCGATTTACTGCAATCGAGCTTTGCTCGTGTTTGCCTAAATCGTCATCGAAAAAATCTGTGTCTCAGGTTTTCTACGTTTCAAATGCAAATCGAATGCCATACAAATATTACGTACAAAAGGTTTTCCCTGCTGTGTAATCACAATATGGTCCTTTTGGATCTGTACTAAACCATCCTGTTGCATTTCAGCAAGTTGCTGGATGACTTGCTCTCGCTCAACAAAATCCATCGCTTGATCCGACCATGAAGTTTGGAAAGTACACATCAAATTTAAAATATGCTTACGGATTTTCAAATCTTCTGTACTTAACACATGCCCTTTAACTACGGGAATTTGATTATTTTCCAAACAAGCATAATAAGCATCTAAGTTTTTTTCATTCTGTGCAAAGCTATACCAACTGTCACTAATCGAAGATACCCCCAAACCTATCATGACCTGAGTTTTCGATGAGGTGTATCCCATAAAATTACGATGCAAGGTTCCTGCTTGAAAGGACTGATACATTCCATCTTTGCTTAATGCAAAATGATCCATGCCAATTTCATGATAACCATGCGCTAAAAGCTGCTTTTTACCCTCTTCATACAATGTGCGCTTAACATCATCTTTGGGAACATCTTGATCCTTAAAACCTCGTTGCCCATTGCCTTTAATCCATGGCACATGCGCGTAACTGTAAAATGCCAAACGATCTGGCATTAAACTCTTGGTCAAATCGATCGTGTTTAGCACATCCGCTAAAGTTTGAAACGGTAAACCAAAAACAAGATCATGTGAAATCGAGGTGTAACCTATTTCTCGCGCCCACTGAGTTACCTGTTGAACATGCTCAAAGGGCTGAATCCGATGAATGGCCTTTTGCACAGCCTGATTATAGTCCTGTACCCCATAGCTTACACGGCGAAAACCCAGATCATACAGTGCCTGTAAATGTTCACGCGTCGTATTATTGGGGTGCCCCTCAAAGCTAAATTCATAATCATCAGCAATATCGGCTTTGAGCAAAATACCTTGAATTAATTGCTGTAAATGTTCAACAGAGAAAAAGGTCGGTGTACCACCACCTAAGTGAATTTCTTTAATGATCGGTTTTTCTTCTAATAATTGACAATATAAATCCCATTCTTTTAAGACAGCTTGAATATAGGGTTGCTCCATCTCATGACGCTTAGTCACTTTCTTATGACACCCACAAAAAGTACATAAGCTTTCACAAAAAGGTAAATGGATATATAAGCTGATGCCCTCGCTTTGGTTCGACTCATCAAAGGCTCGTTTTAATGATTGTTTCCAATGTAGTAATGAAAATGAGGTCTCATCCCAATACGGAACCGTTGGATAGCTGGTATAACGTGGCCCTGCCACATTGTATTTTTGAATTAAAGAACAACTCATATTCACGGCTCAGTAAGTGATTAACATTCACAATCAGCTAAATACATAACAATAGATTTAGGCTTAATACATTGTGCTGGGCTTAAACCTAGATTTCAACCTAGCGAATTGCTCAGGATTGCAACATTGAAAAAGTGCCTAGATGCTAAAACCAACAGAGCAACGATCAAAAAACAGCTTCATTTCGCAACGGTTTTCTTTTTTAATGATTTTATGCTTTGATGTGGCTCATCTTACACTCTATCTTTATGAGGACCAGCATGCAGCACCCTACTCCAGCTGATATTCAACGCGTTCGCGAATTTCTCCTCGATCTACAGGCCCGTATTTGTTCTGCCCTTGAACAACAAGAGCAAAAAAATGGCAGTACAGTACAATTTAATGCTGACCATTGGACTCGACCTGAAGGCGGTGGTGGCATATCACGCGTAATTCAGGATGGAGAAGTCATTGAAAAAGGGGGTGTAATGTTCTCACACATTGATATCACCAAGTTACCAGCCTCAGCAACCGAGCGTCACCCAGATATTGCCGGCGCTCAAGCACAAGCTATGGGCGTTTCAGTCGTAATTCACCCTAAAAACCCCAATGTACCGACCTCACATGCCAACGTTCGCTTATTTATTGCTGAACCTGAAGGTAAAGCACCCATCTGGTGGTTTGGTGGTGGGTTTGATTTAACACCGTTTTATCCAAACGACAGTGACATTTTGGCATGGCATCAAAAAGCGCATGATCTTTGTGCCCCGTTTGGAGATACTCTTTATGCGAAACATAAACAGTGGTGTGATGATTACTTTTATTTAAAACATCGTGATGAACAACGTGGTGTTGGTGGTCTATTTTTTGATGACCTCAACTGTTGGGATTTCGAAAAATGTTTCGAATACATTCAAGCAGTCGGCAATGGTTATCTAGAAGCAATACTTGCCATTTTCAAGAACAACCAAGACAAAGCCTATACTGAGGCGCAACGTGACTTCCAGCTCTACCGTCGTGGTCGCTATGTCGAATATAACTTGGTCTATGACCGTGGAACACTATTTGGATTACAAACAGGTGGACGCATAGAGTCAATTTTAGTGAGTTTACCAAACCTTGCAGCTTGGTCATATCGACCTGTCTGGGATGAACAATCTCCAGAAAAGCGTTTAGTTGACTATTATCTAAAGCCAAGAGACTGGTTAACCGAACTCAGTAACTAACAGTATCACTGCCCATATAACGATCTCTTACCCAGTACATCCTAGATGTGCTGGCCTTGTATTTACTGCTATTGCAGTTAATATTTAGTGATATTTATCTACTTCATACTTCGATGGACTGTACGCTATGCCTAAACATTTTGCAGTAATTGGCAACCCGATCGAACAATCTCGTTCCCCTGAACTTCATCATGCATTTGCCAAAGACCAAGGTATAGAACTGCAATACGATAAACGCTTAGCAGCCCTCGATGGTTTTCAGCAAAGTGTAGAGGACTTTTTTGCAGAGGGAGGCCTAGGTTTAAATGTCACTGTACCATTTAAAGAACAAGCTTTTGCGCTCTGTACTCAGCTGAGCCAACGCGCCACTATTGCCAAGGCGGTCAACACCCTCTGGATACAAGATGGCATCTTACATGGTGACAACACCGATGGTCAGGGCTTAGTCAATGCGATTACTGCACTTGGCTGGCCGCTTAAAAACAGTCGTATTTTAATTTTAGGTGCAGGCGGCGCTACGCGTGGCGTAATTTATCCTCTCGCTCAAGCAGGTGCCCAGTCAATCCAAATTGCCAACCGCACTGTCGCTCGGGCACAACAACTGGTTGAGGACTTACAAACGTCTGTAGGCACAGCACAACTTCGTGCTTCTGCACTTGACCAATTGCATGGCGAATTTGATCTGATCATCAATGCTACCTCTGCCAGCCTTACAGGCGATGCCCTTCACCTTCCTGATGATTTACAGTTTCAATATGCTTACGAGATGGCTTATGGCAAAGCATCAAGCTTCTTAGATCAAGCTGCACAGCGCGGTGTAGAGTACAGTGATGGTTATGGCATGTTAGTTGGGCAAGCAATTGAAGCCTTTGATATTTGGCATGCTGTCCGTCCAGAATTAAAAAAATTCCTTTGACCGAGCCTGTTATCAGCTCAGATCATTGGCATGAAAAAGGAGCTTCAATTGAAGCTCCTTTTATGTTTAATTGAACAAATTACTTTTTAAAATGGCTTGCTACTTTCTCATAGACATCGCTATAAAGTGAGTAGTCGATATATTCTTCGTCAGACTCAGTAATGTTAGCAATTGATTTCGCTGTCAACTGGTTCTTACGTGCATCAAGATAAGTTTGTGCCAAAATTTCAGAAACACGTTTTAGCTGTACTTTTTGCTTATTATCGAGGTCTTCACCCTCAATAAACTGCTGCATATAGTACTGCGCGAATACAGTTTTTGGCTGCTTATATTGTGCAACAAATTTGTTCCACTCTTGACGATCTTTACGTTTTTCCATTGCAGCAGCTGTTACATCGTAAACTTCGTTACCGATACTGTCAGCAAACTGATTACGATTGACTAACTTATGCTTCTCAACAAGTTTTTCAAGCTCAGCGAGTTCTTTACCTTTAGGATCATAAACCTCTTGATCAGCATAACTATATGCATAAACACGTGCGATTTCATTTAACTCACGCGGTGTATAATACTGAACAATCTTTGGTTTTTCATGACTAAGCATGAACAAGAATACAGCTTCATAGGTCTTGCTATAAGAACCTGTGTTGTCATAAACACGCGCTGCAAGATCTTCAACTTGACGATCAAATGATTTTACCGCTTGATCCGAAGACGCTTCAACTGCACCTTTACTTCCTAAGGCACGTGTTAAAGAACCAATCATATATTCAAATGGAGAATCTTTAGTAACTTCTTCAACACTCTTCGCATTTTTGAACTGACCACGAGAAATCTTCTTCGCTTGGCCATAATTTAAAATATGGTTATCAGAGTTTAGCTTAAATGTACCGATGCCTTGCACATACATATTGACATCATAGTCCACTTTAACTGCGCGACCTTTCTCATCTAAACCGACGTCAACAACAAACTCATTAGGTTTTTGTGTTGCTAAGAGTGCATTAATTTCAGTGCTATTATCCGCCCAAAGTTTCTTAAACTCAGCCGCAGTGATCAGTTTTTCAGAGCCACTTTCCTCAAACTTCTTCACCAACTTCTCATAGTCATCAGACATGACGATTTTAAACGGATGCTCCGTCTCTTCATCATCTGCACTTGGCAACAAGTAAACATAATGTTCTTCTTGACAGTAAGTTACATCACCCATTGAGAAACGTTGTTTACCATCACGTAAAGCTTCACATTGTTCTTCAGATAAGCCTTCTTCATCACTATCGCCTTCTGCAGCAGCACGTGCAGCGGCATAATCAGCTGCTACAGCTGCATCTTCTGATGTTTCTGTGGCTGCTGCTGTCGCATCTACAGCTTCATCATAGTCAGCTGGTGCTTCTGCTGCTTCAGCTTCAAGAGCTTCGCTCTCTTCACCGCGATCATGCAGTTTTTCGTTGACCAGACTATAAAGCTTAGTACTTGCTTTGTAGGCTTCTGCTTCTTCAGCGCCCATACCATAAGTACTGTACTTAGATTCGTCGTATTTGCTCGCCTCTTCGGTCATCTTTTCAAGTTTTTCATTAAAAACTTTTTCAAAGTCGATAACAGAGTGTTTTACAAAACCGCGATTCGCAGCTTCAAAGAAGTTTTGTTGCAACATAAACTCTTCTAAGCTCGATTTCAGACGGATTTTTTCAACCACACCTTGGCTTTTATCTGCTGCGCTTAGGCTTTGACGCTGCAACTGCTCTGGACGTGCCATCACATAAGGTACAGCTGTGTTTTCTTGTAAATATGTTGCAAGATTTTTAAAGTCGATTTTATCAACTACATCTTTATATTCAGAGAAATCAACATAAGCATAGTTATCTTGGTTTTCTTGATTCACCATAAACGGCATTACACCAAAGTAATTGATGTAAAACTTATGGTTTTTCAAATCAAGTGCCATCGGAACTTTGGTTTGTACCAATAAAGTTTGCTTTTGATATTTCGCTGAAAAATCAAATGTTGCTAGGCGCTCACGAAAATCAACAGAACCTTCGTAGCCAAACTGAGTGTGTTTTAAGAAATTACTTAGAAACTGTTGTACGCGATCTGAGCGACCAGAATAACTGTCTCTTCCCTCAGCAATCGCTTGATATAAATCAGCCTTTTCCTGTTTGGTCAATTTAATGTTTTGTGCTGCAATATATTGATCCAATTGACTTTGCAACTTGGCATCAATTCCCTTTTTATCAGCGTTACCAGATTTTTTTTCAACTGCAAAGTCAACATTTAAGCTGCCGTTAAAATCATAGTTTGGGTAGTTGTACATGGCATTTAAACCTTGTACAGCACGATCATCCAAATTCACACTGGTATTTGAATGATTGCTGATCGGATAAGTCGAGCAAGCAGCCATACTTAATCCTAATAAACACATGGTTAGTTGTTTTAAACGCATCAGATGCTTCACCCTAATTTTAAATTGTAAATAACTGGTAAAATTTAAAAAATACTATCAAAAAACAAACGGGAATGCTCGGTTAATTTTTTCTCATTCGCCTTTCTGACATTTTATTTGCCTACTATTATCAATGCTTTTTGTATCTAAAAATGAATAATCAAATCATCGATTGAAAAATCCATAACAATTTTTATAGGATTACCGCATGCCTACATATAAAGCGCCCTTACGCGATATTCGTTTTTTAATGAATGAAATGTTCGACTTCCCTGCGCATTACCAAACGCTACAAAATGGTGAAAATGCTGATCCAGATACAGTAGAAATGATTTTGGAAGGGGCTGCAGACTTTTGTGAAAATGTTCTTTCACCGATTTATCACAGTGGCGACGAAGAAGGTTGTCACTTTAAAGACGGCGAAGTTACTACACCAAAAGGCTACAAAGAAGCTTATGACCAATTCGTACAAAGCGGTTGGCAAGGACTATCCTATCCTGAAGAATTTGGTGGTCAAAACCTACCAATGTCTTTAAATTTGATCAAATCAGAGATGATGGGTACTGCAAACTGGTCATTTACCATGTACCCAGGTCTTAGCATGGGGTGTATGAACACCATCATGCAGTTTGGTACTGAAGAACAAAAAAACACTTATATGCCGCACCTTGTAGAAGGTACTTGGTCTGGCACAATGTGTTTAACAGAACCACAATGTGGTACAGACTTAGGTCAAGTAAAAGCCAAAGCTACAGCCAATGATGATGGTAGCTACCTGATCTCAGGCACTAAAATTTTTATTTCAGCAGGCGAACACGACCTCACTGAAAACATTATTCATATCGTACTTGCACGCCTACCAGATGCACCACAAGGTACACGTGGTATTTCATTATTTATCGTACCTAAATTCCTCATTAATGAAGATGGTAGCATTGGCGAACGCAATGGTGTGAGCTGTGGTTCAATCGAACATAAAATGGGGATCTGTGCATCCGCAACAGCTGTATTGAACTTTGATCAAGCAAAAGGTTACCTTATTGGTGAACCAAACAAAGGTTTACATGCAATGTTTACCTTTATGAACACTGCACGTATTGGTACTGCTGTACAAGGTCTTGCACATGCTGAGTTATCGTTCCAAGGTTCATTACCTTATGCAAAAGAACGTCTCTCTATGCGCGCACTCTCTGGTAAAAAAGAGCCAGAAAAAGTGGCTGACCCGATTATTTATCATGCTGATGTACGTCGCATGTTGCTGACCCAAAAAGCTATTGCTGAAGGTGGTCGTGCCATGATTTATTATGCGGCGCAAATCGCAGATAAAATGACAGATGCACTAGCTCAAGGCGATCAAGCTAAATTTGATGAATATGATGACAAACTCGGTTTCTACACCCCAATCCTTAAAGGGTTCTTAACTGAGCTTGGTTTGGAAGCAGCAAACTTGGGTATGCAAGTTTACGGTGGTCATGGCTATATCAAAGAACAAGGTATGGAACAAATCGCACGTGATGCCCGTATCGCAACTTTGTATGAAGGTACAACTGGTGTGCAAGCTTTGGACTTAATTGGCCGTAAAGTTTTACTATCATCGAAAGGTAAAGTTGTACGCGAATACACAGGTGAAATCTTAAAATTCTGTGGCCGTCATGCTCGTAACAAATATATGCGTCGTTTTGCATGGGATTTGACTAAGATCTGTGCCCAGTGGAATGCCCTGACTGTACGTATATTATTAGCGGCACGCAAAGACCGTGATATCGTTTCAAGTGCTTCTGTAGACTACTTGATGTTCTCAGGCTATGCCATGATGGCTTATTTCTGGGCTCAACAAGCTGCGACTGCATCAGAAATGTTAGAAACAGGAAAAGGTAAAGAAACTACTGAGTTCTATAAAGCGAAGATCAAAGTAGCAGACTTCTATTTCGAACGTCTATTGCCACGTGCTCAAGGTCATGCTGAATCTATGGTAAATCCTTCAAGCACTTTGACTTCTCTACCAGCAGATCACTTTAGTTTTGATTACTAATTTCTAGTATTCATCAACTCAATACAAAAAAGAGCGCTAAAGCGCTCTTTTTTTGCTGCTGAAATATCTAAAAATATACAACACCCTCACTCCTGCTAAAATGGGGATGAGGATGTTTAAAGCCCGCTTAAGGAATGACTTTTGAGGCGATCTTCACCATTGTTCCGCCTCCTGGTACAACAGTAGAGGCCAATTCAGCACTGAGCTCAATTAAGTTGTCGCGGGTAAAGGCTTGATCAAATGTACCTTTGAACCAATGGCCATTTTCTAGAATTTCACCTGTAAGCCCATCAACCTCAATCACCCCGACTTTATCCGCTGTAGACCAATGATACTCAAAAGCATAAACCGGTCTAAAGTACACATATAAAGAACTGATCTCTTCTAAATCAGACTCGATATTTGTTGCATTAATCACCTGATTTTGCAGTGATGAACGAACAAAACTGGTAAGCTCGTCCACGGATAATAATGGCTGCAGCACATTATCCATTGCAACTTCTTGTACTTCATCATGATTAAACTTTTTAATATAATCCGCTAAGATGCTCGGTTTAATCTCACGTTTTAAGCCATCAAAATAATTTGAGTAATGAATTGCACGATGGCAATGCTCTACCACCTGTACCTCCGCCTTGGATTTATCTTGATGACGAATTACCGGATAGCTTGCTTGTTCCACACCAGTTTGCTGAATTGAAATAGCTGTAGTATGCGGATTATGCACAGGAATAGAATAAGTCACTGCACAGCTGTAATCGACCTGACGTTTGCTCTCGACAAACCAAAAAGGTTCGTATCGTAAAATTTGCTCTTTGAGTAAAACCGTTTCATCTGTAGGTCGCTTTAATGGGTTAAATTTAGCGAACATACCAAAAGCATTGAGTTTCTTTTTTTCAGCCTGTTGTTTAGCAGAGGCAAATTCGAACACTTTATTAAAAACAAATATCTTATGGTTTTCGGGTCTAACTTCTAATTTCGACATGTACACTCCCGTATTATTTCATCATTAATTCAATTTGCGTCTTATGTCATTTTAACCCTTACATCTAGAGCAATGACCCTCTTCACAAGTTCAACATCGCTCTAGATTCATCCAAGATGCTAAAAGCGAATACACGTAAAGCTCACACCTTAACTCAACAATCTCTACCTATTCAATTAGATGCGCTAATTATTCTCTAAATATTATTTTTTAATGTCGGCACCGCTAAACCCACCATATTTAGCTTATGCCGACATCATTTAAATAAAATGCCTCAATAATTGTTATAAAAACGCTTCTAAAACTGAGTTTAAAAATAAATGTCCATGCTCGGTACACGCCAATTGTTCTCTTTCTTCAACCAATAAGCCCTTACTGCGCAAATCATTTAAAGCTGGCTCTAAACCTTGTATGGATAAACCGGTACGCGCAGTGTAACTCTGGGTTGCTACACCTTGATTTAAACGAAGTGCATTCATCATAAACTCAAAAGGCATCTCTTCTGCTTCGATCGCCTTGAATTGCAAATTCTCAGCAGGAACTTTGGCTAAATAGTCCTTTGGCAACCGTGTTTTTTGGTAACGATAAACGCCATCTGGCAAGGTTACTTTGCCATGCGCACCTGCACCGATTGCCAAGTAATCACCAAACTGCCAATAATTCAGATTATGTGCAGATGGGCGCTCCTTACGCCATGCCGAAACCTCATAGTTCTCAAAACCCTGTGCTCGTAGATATGCCTCACCCTGTAACTGAATTTGTTCAAGCACATCATCATGTGGCAAGATTGGCTGAGTACGGAAAAATACTGTATTGGGTTCGATGGTCAGTTGATACCAAGAAATATGCGTCGCGCCCTGCTCAACGGCCAAGCGTAAATCTAACAAGGCCTGTGTCAAAGTTTGTTCAGGTAAACCATGCATCAAGTCGACATTCACTCTTTCAAAACCTGCAGCACGAGCCAAACGAATCGCATTCATTGCATCATGCTCGCTATGAATACGACCCAATTTTTCTAAATGGGCTGTATTAAAACTTTGCACACCGATTGAGAGTCGATTAATTCCTGCCTGTAGATAAGCTGCAAAAGGTTCGTGTTCCAAAGTTCCAGGGTTTGCCTCTAAAGTGATTTCACAGCCCTGTTCAAAAGTCACCCATTGCTGTAATTGGATAAATAACCACTGATAGCCCTCAGCGGAAATTAAAGAGGGAGTTCCTCCTCCAATAAAAATACTATGAATCTGGCGACCCTGTATAAATTCGAGTTGGGTCTTAAAATCCGCTACTAATGCTTGTAGGTACTCACGTTCTAAAGATAGGGCCAATTGACCATCAGGGACAGCATGTGAATTAAAATCACAGTATGGACACTTGCGTACACACCATGGCATATGAATATATAAGGATAAAGGAATAGTGGTGGGATTTAGGACAGACAACTGCAATGCTCTAGGCAAATAAATGCAATTTTAACATGCATCGATCCCGACTTCGTCACTGTCATCAAATTGTTTTAAACTAAAGAAAAAATAACGACACAATGGATGATCAACAGATGAAAATAACACAGCACTTATTATTACTCTTTGCCCTGACCATGGGTATAGGTCTAGCAATGGCGATACAAACTTCACTCAACAGCCAACTTCGTAATGTTGTCGGCTCAACCTTAAATGCAGCGTTGATTTCTTTTGTCATCGGGAGCTGTGTTTTAGCGGCGCTGGTACTCCTACAAACCACAGCCAAACCCAATTTAGCTCAACTACAGCAGGTGCCTTGGTATCTTTATTTAGGAGGGTGCTTAGGGGTATATGCGATCAGTATAAGTATTTATACTGCACCACAATTGGGTTTACTCACATTCACAGGTCTTGTCATTTTTGGTCAGGTACTCAGCTCTATGCTGATTGATCATTTTGCTTGGTTTGGTTTAAATAAAACCCCGATCTCCATTACCCGCTTACTCGGGGCCATCGCCATTTTCATTGGTGTTTTACTCACACTACAACGTTGATTTATCATCGTTAGCATCTAGATAACAGGTATTTTTTGTGTCAAACGTCACGCAAGGACTTTATCAGTTTAAGCAACTTTCGCGGCTGATGCTGCCAATCTTGGTCACTCAATTTGCCCAAGCAGGATTTGGCCTTATTGATACTGTCATGGCAGGTCACATGTCTGCCGATGATCTTGCTGCGATTGGGGTTGCTGTCGGGATTTGGATTCCCATTATGTTGTTATCCAGCGGTATTTTAATCGCCACAACCCCTCTTGTTGCACAAGCACGTGGTGCAAATAAACCTAAAGATATTAGCCGTATCGCAAGACAATCGCTGTGGTTAGCTCTGATTGTTGGCGTCATAGCAGGGCTGTTGTTGCAGATCATGCCGCTATTTCTCGATCTATTTCGAGTACCTGAGGCATTGCATCCTAAAGCAAGTTTATTTTTACATGCGATTGGAATCGGCATGCCTGCTGTGACCATGTATGCTGCACTACGAGGTTATTCAGAGGCCTTAGGCTATCCGCGACCTGTGACTGCAATCAGTTTAGTTGCCTTAGTTGTATTAATCCCACTGAACTATATCTTCATGAATGGTATTGGGTCAATTCCTCATCTTGGCAGTGCTGGCTGTGGTTTCGCCACCTCGATCTTACAGTGGTTAATGCTAATCGCTTTAGCTGGATTTATTTTTAAAGCAAAACGTTATCAAAAGACGCCTGTATTTGATCGTTTTGAAACAATAGATCTGACTTGGATCAAACGCATCTTACATCTTGGTCTCCCCATTGGTTTAGCAATCTTTTTTGAAGTCAGTATTTTTAGTACTGCTGCCATTGTGTTAAGTCCACTAGGCGCAATTACCATTGCTGCTCATCAGATTGCCATGTCGGTCACCTCGGTCTTATTTATGATTCCGATGTCCTTAGCCATCGCCTTAACCATTCATATTGGCTTATATTACGGCGAGAAAAATTGGGCTGCTATTCGTAAAGTACAACAAGTCGGTTTAATAATGAGCACCTTGTTTGCATTGATTACCATGTCTTTAATTTGGTTCTTCCGTCCTGAAATTATTGCACTTTATAATGATGACCCTTGGGTACGTGATGTCACGATGTATCTATTATTATTTGCCATGGCTTATCAACTAATGGATGGCTGGCAAGTCAGTGCAGCAGGTTGCCTACGAGGTATGCAAGATACTCAAGGCCCAATGTGGATCACGATGCTTGCTTACTGGGTCATTGCATTTCCAGTCGGAATTTATTTGGCACGTTATACTGACATTGGTGCTGCTGGGGTATGGATTGGCCTAATTGTGGGTCTTAGTGTAGCCTGTGTCTTACTACTCGCACGACTACATGTCATCAACAAACGGTGTAGTTTAGTCCCACATGATATTCCACCCACGGCTAAAGTGCCTTAGAGTGATAAGACAAATAAACTGAAGGGACTTAATCCCTT
>NZ_BBRX01000046.1 GCF_000829675.1 Acinetobacter rudis | reverse complement strand
GCCTATTGACCAACGTCAAGCAGCTGCTTAAACATTAGTATTGTTATGATTTAAAGAACCCGACAAAATTGTCGGGTTTTTTCATGCTTCCGAAGTCTTTTTTAAAGCTTCAGGAATATCGCTTTCATTTTCAACATCCTTCGTGATCGCTTGTCCGACAATCACATCTGTACCATTGAAAGTCATAGTCGGTGATCCATAGAGTTCATATCCTTCATTGAGTGCTTGGGTGACTCGTGCACAAAAACTTGAATCGTCCTTTCCTGTGAGATAGCGATATATTTTCATAGAAAAAATCTAATGGTTAAGTAATAGAAAGAGTTTAAACACTTGTTGAGCAATAATGACTTAAAAAACAAAAAAATATTTCAATTTTTACTGCTATGTTTTACTCATTTTTTTGAAGATTTTAGCTGTGTTAAAAGCGCAGTGATCAAGTTCTCAAGTAAGGTGAGGGTAGATAGAAGAATCCTGAGCTGTTATTCTTGTCCTGATGTTTCCATAAGATCAAGCAAATTAATTTATGACACTTACGCCACCTTAAGTTTATTTACCCCATATATTCGTAAATAACTCATCACTTTCTAGTGGTGTGGTGTAGTCTTATGTGTTGTATATATCACATCACTAGCTTATCTCAAAAATTAAAAAACAGGCTATGTTTATGTTATCTAATGTACGAGAACAATGGTTCTCTAACATCCGTGGAGATGTACTTGCCGGATTAGTCGTCGGTCTTGCACTTATTCCTGAAGCGATCGCTTTCTCAATTATTGCTGGTGTAGATCCTAAAGTAGGGCTATATGCATCCTTCTGTATTGCTGTTGTGATTTCTTTCGTCGGTGGTCGTCCAGGGATGATTTCAGCAGCGACAGGGGCGATGGCACTACTCATGGTCACCTTGGTCAAAGAACATGGACTAGAGTATTTACTCGCAGCCACAATTTTGACAGGGATGATTCAGATATTGGCTGGTTATTTAAAGCTTGCTAAGTTAATGCGCTTTGTATCCAAATCCGTGGTCATTGGCTTTGTAAATGCTTTAGCTATCTTAATTTTTATGGCTCAGTTACCTGAACTGACGCATGTGAGCTGGCATGTATATGCCTTGGTAGCTTTCGGTTTAGCGATTATTTATCTATTTCCGCTCATTCCAAAACTGGGAAAACTACTGCCATCTCCTTTGGTCTGTATTATTGTGATTGGTCTACTGGCAATGACTTTCAACATGGATGTGCGGACTGTGGGGGATATGGGGTCTTTGCCTGACACGCTTCCAGTCTTTTTAATTCCGAATATTCCTTTGAATCTTGAGACATTGATTATTCTTTTACCTTACTCCTTTGCCTTGGCAGCTGTAGGTTTACTTGAGTCGATGATGACTGCAACTATTGTGGATGAAATGACGGACACACCAAGTAATAAATATCAGGAATGTAAAGGTCAAGGCATCGCCAATATCGCGTCTGGATTTATGGGGGGAATGGCGGGTTGTGCCATGATTGGGCAATCGATGATTAATGTGAAATCAGGAGGGTTAACTCGATTATCAACTTTTTCAGCGGGGATTTTTCTACTGATTCTGGTGATTTTTATCAGTGATTGGCTCAAGGTTATTCCAATGGCTGCATTGGTTGCAGTGATGATTATGGTGTCTATCAGCACTTTTGAATGGAGTTCATTGACTCAGTTTAGAAGTAACCCTAAAAGCAGTAATGTTGTGATGGTTGCTACTGTAATTGTAGTTGTCGCTACACATAATCTGGCATTGGGTGTACTCACTGGGGTATTACTGTCAGCTTTGTTTTTAGCCAATAAACTAGAAAATGATATTCAGGTTATTGCTTCTTTTGAGGGGGATGCTCGTTTATATGATTTAAAAGGTCAAATTTTCTTTAGTTCTTCAGAAAAGTTCATGCAATGTTTTGAGTTTCAGGAAACTGCTCGGGATGTCATTATTGACTTAACGCATTCTCATATTTGGGATGTAACATCGGTTGCTATGCTTGATTCTGTGGTCAATAAATTCAAAAAAAATGGTGTGAATGTGACTGTACGTGGCTTAAATCAAGCCAGTTCGATCATGATTGATAAGTATGGAACACACGCTAAAAGTTAAATCAAAAATTCACTGTCTATTCCAGATCGACTCTATTGGAAAAAGGGGAGAGATTTCTCCTCAGTTTCATTGCTTTGTTGTGCAAAAGCAATTTGATACTTCATCCGATCAAGCTGCAAGAACGTTGGCTTTCTACCAGATTTTATGCCGCCTGATGGACAGGTGTAGTTTAGATGCGTTAACAGTTCACACCCATCTTGTCTATGTCAGGCAAAGGCATGCCTGCCTTTGCCAAAGCGTAGTTAAGAGGGATTTGGCTTTTGCAGCATCTTGTTTAAAAACTGCGGTGGACTAAATAAAATATAATTACCCAGCAAAATCAAAATCACCCCCAGAACCGCAGCAGTTGTCCAGACATAGCCTTCCCAAACCGTAGAAATGCTTAAAGCCACCAGCGGGAAGAGCAAGGTACTATATGCTGCAGGGCCTGCTCCTATACGAGAGATTAAAACAAAATAAATGGTAAAGCCTGCAACTGAACCAATCAATGATAAGTACATGACTGCTGACCAACCAACAATCGACATGTGTGGAACTAGGCTTTCACCACGCAATAATGCAATGATTCCCATAAATACTGCCCCATATAACATGGCATAGGCCGTTGTACTGAGTAGGTCGCTACCTTGTTGCTTATGTCGTAGGCTGATCATATTACCCAATGAGAAGCAGTAAGTTCCAAAGGTACATAAAGCAATTGCAAAGAAAGTTTGCCACTGGAGTTGAGTTGCCGTCAGATCATGCCAGAACAATGCGAGCATCCCCAGTAAACCAAGTACTGCTGCAGGAAGAAAATTTGCCGATATACGTTGTTTAAAGAAAATTCGGCTATTGAGGGCATTAAATAAAACAGCCATTGAAAAAATGACCGATTCTAAACCGCTATTAATATAAGCTACGGCAGTATAGAAGCAGACAAAATTTACCCCGAAAATGCAGAGACCTTGAAGCGCACAAAATGCGTGATCACGCCGAGTTAACGGTTTTAATTTTTTAAATAATAAAAGAGCAATAAAGAGAACAGCCGCAGCCATACCGAAGCGCCATAATACGCCAACAACAGGGCTAATTTCCCCGTGCTGTGCTGCAATCGCAATCCACGTGGTTCCCCAGATGAATACTACAGCGGCATATAAAAGGCTATTCATTTTATCCTCCTTATTTGTATTAAAGCAGGATAGTGTGAGACTTTATCGCGATAGTTGCTTATATAAAACCGCTGGAACTTACATAATCTTGCGGTTTATTACTTGGTTTTTTTGTAGCCGATCTGAAAAATGGTTAAACTGTTATAAAAATTCGTCCCCCTTTTTGGCTGTTCTTATGAACTATCAGACTATCGAACAACTTCAGCTGCATAAGGCACAGCTTTTAGACACGGTAAAGCTGGGTTCTGATATGCAAATGGCTGCTTGGCAAAACCATCATGATCGGGTCAGTGTCTGTAGTAATCATCATACTTTAAGTTTATACGTTGAGGGTGGATATGAAAGCTATCGGAAGACACCGCAAGGTTGGAAAAATGGTGGTGCACCAGATCGTTTTTGTTTGATGCCTGAAGGCCAAGAGTCCACTTGGGACATTCGTGGTGATTTGAGTTTTGTGCACTTGTATTATACCGATCAACATCTGCGTGATGTTGCAGTAAAGATTTGGGATAAAGAGCCAAGCTCAATCGTGCTAGATGAGCAAAATTTTACCACTGATCCCCAGATTAGTTTGTTATATCGACATTTTTTGTTGAATTGTGATTGGCATGATCACAGCAGCCAGTTGCAGTTGAGTAGTACAGCGACGTTATTGTTAAATCATCTGTTGCAGCGTTATAGCAATGTGCAATGGCAGTTGCCGACAGTCAAAGGCGGCCTTGCACCATATCGTCTGAAACTATTACAGCAATGGATTGAGCAACATCTACATTTACCGCTAACTATTGCTGATTTGGCTCAGCAAGTTGAATTAAGTGAATATCATTTTGCGCATATGTTTAAGCAATCGACAGGGCTGTCTCCACATCAATATGTTTTACAACAACGTCTGAAGAAGGCACATGCTTTAGTGTTGGGGCGGACTGCTGATTTAACTGAGATTGCATTGAACTGTGGTTTTAACTCAGCGAGTCATTTTAGTACGCGTTTTAAGCAGTTTTACGGCTACAGCCCATCACAGTTGCGTAAAGGTTTAAGCCCTTCAGTGGTTTAACATATGTTAATCACAACGAATTACCGATCAGCTAAAAAAGCTACATATAAAAATACGACCTTGTTGGTCGTATTTTTTTTGCGCACACAGTCAAGAGCTTACTCGGAGATAATGACGATACCGTCCATCTCAACAAGTGCACCTTTAGGTAAGCTTGCAACACCAAGTGCAGCACGCGCAGGGTAAGGTTGGGCAAAGTATTCACCCATAATTTGGTTGACCAATTGGAAATGCGAAAGGTCAGTCAGGAAAATGTTGAGCTTGGCAAAGTCAGCAAGCGAACCACCAGCTGCTTCACATACAGCTTTAATATTATCAAATACACGACGGATTTGTGCTTCAATGCCATCAACCAATTCCATGCTATATGGATCTAAACCAATCTGACCTGAGAGATAAAGGGTATTGCCAACAAGGATAGCTTGTGAATACGTTCCGATCGCGGCAGGTGCATTTTCAGTATGAATAACTTGGCGGGACATTGATTTCTCCTGTATGAACTAAATCTCATCATAAGGCAAACTTGAGCTGCAAGATAGCCTTAATTCAGTATTTGTCTTTAGCAAGCCTGTGGAATACTAGGCAATGTTACGGGTGTACTCAAACGAGAAATACGAGGAAAACCGAAATGCATACGTAATTCACGGATGATTTGTGCAATATGATTACGGTCGTTGACTACGATATTTACATAAGTTTTATTGTCATGAGGCTGTACCATTTCAACCCCTGTTTTTGATTTACGGCATTGGTAGATCAGGTCAGAGATTTGCTCATCGTTGAGTAAAATATCGAAACAGAGATAGGCGGTAAAACTGACATCATCGACTTTCTCAGAAGTCCAGTTTAAAGCCATAATATTTTCTGGGTGCAAATGTTGTTCGTGCAATAAGTTATGACAACGCTCACGATGCACAATCAAACCACGACGTGATATATGCCCTTGTATTGGATCACCTAAAATAGGGTTACAACAATGTGCATATTTAACATCTACGCCATCAGTTCCCTGAATCAAACGATTTGAATGGATTTGTTCTTCGCTAAAGTCTTGTGAAAACAGATGGTTTGCAACTAATTGCGGCAATAAGTCTCCTACCGCAATTTGCTGGAATAGTGTTTCTTTGTCAGCAATATGACGCCATTCAAGCAGATCTTTCCAGTCTTCTGCAGAGAGATCCTCTACAGAGAGATTAAATAATTTAAGGGCACGATTAAGTGCTTGGCGACCGACCAAGCGTTGCTCTTCAATATCTTGATCTTTTAAAATATTTTGTAAGGCGCGGCGGGCTTTTTGTGTATTTACAAAGCTGAGCCAATCAGGGTTTGGTGTGGCAAGTACATCAGTTATGACTTCAATGACCTGACCACTGACTAAAGGTGTCGATAGCGGTTTGATTTCACCATCGATTTTAGCGCCTACTGCATGGTTGCCTAAAAATAAACTGGCTGAATATGCAAAATCTACAGCAGTTGCACCTTGTGGTAATTCATGCAATTGACCATGAGGGGTGTACACCCAAATTTTTTCTTGGTGTAAATAATCAAGTAAATCGTTAAAGGTTGTTTTGGCACAGGCGCTGTCAATCAAAACATTGAGGTTTTGCATAGAGGCCTGAATCGCTGAGCGACAGGCTTGAGGCGCATTTTCACCCAGAACCACACCAAACCGTGCTGCTTTACGCATGAGCTCAGTTTGAATGGTGAGTGACAAATAGGTTTTTTCACCTTTAAGTTTTAGGTGTAAAGACTGGTTTCCACCAGGTAATGGTCGGCGGATATGATCTTCATAGTGCAATACTTGGAAGTTGTCACGAAGTGCTGTCACTAACCTATCGCAGTCTGCAATATTGAGTAAAATAATTTCAAAGGCATGACTGTGCGTCAATTCTTGTAGATTAATATCATTTTTAATGAAGTGTCGAATCAGTTCAATATTGTTGTTTTTCTTCTTAATACGGCCTTGAATGCTATATGTATGTAGCAAGTCCGCAAGATTTTGTTCCCAATCAGTTTGGTATTTACAGCGTTCAGGCTTAGTTTGGGCCAGTGCATCTTGAATATTGCTAAATAGATCAAGATCAAGATTTTGGTAACAGAGGTGTTCGAGATTATCGGCCATCTCATTCATACCCACTAAACGTGCCATGGGTACAAAAATATCAAAAGTTTCTTGAGCAATGCGGGCACGCTTGTCTGGGCGTAATGATTCTAAGGTCGTCATATTATGATAGCGGTCAGCTAATTTAATAATAATGACGCGAGGGTCTTGTAAGGTCGATTGCAGAATTTTTCGGAATGAAGCAGCTTTATTATAGGCTTTATCGCTGGATTGGCTGAGTTTGGTGACACCATCGACCAATTCGGCAACGGTTTTGCTAAATAACTGGGTGATATCTTCTTTGGTATATTCGGTATCTTCAATGACATCATGCAGTAAAGCTGCCATCAAAGTTTCAGCATCAAGACGCATATGCGCCAAAATACAACTGACTGCAATTGGATGCAGTACATAGGGTTCGCCACTTTTACGCGTAACGCCAGTGTGAGCAAGATCTGCATAGTCGCAGGCAGCAAGGACTCTCTCAACATCTTCCGCGCTGAGATAGGCTTCAATGATAAGATTAAGCTGTCGCTTTGCTTGACTGTACAATTCGCCTGACATGGAACACCTATTCAATTGGGTAATAAACTTTTCAATAGATAGATGAAAAACATATTACTTGGCTTTTCAATTTTTTCACTACAACCACTATAATTTTTTAACAAAAAAAATGTTTTTTGTCTAATGAATAACAAGGCTTTAATGAATAAAAAAAGCCTAGTTAAAGAACTAGGCCTCTTTTAGGCTGAAAATTACAAATTAAAATGTAAAGCCTTCAAGGTTAAGGTTGTTCGCAGAAAGCGCTAGATCTAAACTTGAAGTTTGATAATCTTGGTCACGTTGCTTCAAGATATCTTTGCTGACATGACCTGCCGCGATTTCACGAAGAGATACGACTGTAGGTTTGTCGTTATCCCATTCAACAGTAGGTTCAATACCTTGACGTGCCAACTGACGCGCACGTTTGCTTGCAACCAGTACAAGCTCAAAGCGGTTGTCTACGTGGTCCAAACAATCTTCAACGGTTACGCGTGCCATAAGAATTCTCGTTTATGCAAAATATGTTTAAACAGACCGAGCAGTATAAAATGCTTTGAGCTCAGACTCAAGTTGATTCATGGCTGTGGTGTAATTAATTGTTGAATCAGCTTTTGATGACGTTCTGCTTGTTGATCAAGTTTTAAACGGTTGGCATTAATCACTGCTTCTAATTCGTGTAACGCTTTATTGAAGTCATCATTGATGATGATGTAGTCAAAATTAACATACTGCTGCATATCTTCAACTGCACAGCTTAAACGATGTTCAATGACTTCAACAGAATCGGTACCGCGATTGGACAAGCGCTGGCGTAAATCGAACTGACTCGGTGGGAGAATGAAGATTTGCTCAGATTCAGGAAATAATTTACGGACTTGAGTCGCACCTTGCCAATCAATTTCGAGTAAAACGTCGTGTCCTTTGGCGAGTTGCTCTTTTACTGTAGCTTGTGATGTTCCATAATAGTTACCGAATACTTCGGCATACTCAATAAAACCACCTTGTTCGACTTGAGCTAAGAAGTGTTCCTTCTCAGTGAAATGGTAATGAACACCATCTAATTCGCCAGGACGTTGAGGGCGAGTGGTATGCGATACTGACACATGTAAGTTGCTTACACGTTCAAGTAAAGCTTTTACCAATGATGTCTTGCCTGTTCCTGAGGCTGCGGAAACGACAAACAAGAGACCCGACATGATATTTTTCCTGATATGATAAAATATCGTCGCTATTTTAGAGCAGACGCGAATTAAACAAAATAGCAACTTCCGTTTTGTTCACAATTTTATTAAATAAAATACTTGTTTTATATAGTGCATAGAGGCCCTTATGAAAATTGTACTAGCAAATCCACGTGGTTTCTGTGCTGGTGTAGATCGTGCGATTGCCATTGTGAATCGTGCATTGGAGTGTTTTAACCCACCGATCTATGTGCGTCACGAAGTCGTTCACAATAAATTTGTGGTGGATGATTTGAGACAGCGTGGAGCGATTTTTGTCGATGAACTCAACGAAGTTCCAGACGATAATATTGTGATCTTTAGTGCGCATGGCGTATCTAAAGCTGTACAGCTTGAAGCGGAGCAACGTGGTTTAAAAGTTTTTGATGCTACATGTCCTTTGGTGACCAAAGTTCATATCGAAGTGACCAAATATGCACGTGAAGGTATCGAAGCGATTTTGATTGGTCACCATGGTCACCCAGAAGTTGAAGGGACGATGGGACAATATGACAAAAAAAATGGTGGTCATATTTATTTGGTTGAAGACGAACAAGATGTAGCCGCATTACAAGTTGAACATCCTGATCGAGTTGCTTTCGTTACACAAACCACCTTATCAATAGATGATACGGCTAAGGTGATTGATGCGTTACGCACTAAATTTCCAAATATTCAAGGCCCACGTAAAGATGATATTTGCTATGCCACTCAAAACCGCCAAGATGCGGTAAGAGATTTGGCTGATCAATGTGATGTGGTTTTGGTGGTTGGTTCACCGAACTCTTCAAACTCAAATCGTTTACGTGAGTTGGCAGAACGCATGGGTAAGTCAGCTTATTTAATTGATAATGCTGAAGAGCTTCAACAAGATTGGTTTAAACCTGATGATAAAATTGGCGTTACTGCCGGTGCATCAGCACCTGAAATTTTAATTTTAAGGGTTTTACAGCGTTTGCAATCGTGGGGAGCTGAAGCACCTAAAGAACTACAAGGGCGTGAAGAAAATATTACGTTTAGTTTACCCAAAGAGCTTCGAATTTCGGTAAAACAGGCTTAAGTCAAAGTAATAAGAGATATCCCCTTAATTTAAGGGGATTTTTTTGGTTTATTAGATGACTTTGATCCGAAAATTGAAACGCTTGGGTAAATGTAGCTGTTTTGTAGTGATCAAAATAAAAACGCTATTTATGTCATGAATGTAATTTTATTACCCAAACGAGTATTGTTATACTCGGCAGCAAATTCGGTTGGGATGACGTGTGCGGAAATCTCGTATTTTTTTAATTAGTTTGTTGTCACTTTTCATGTTTCAAGCAATTTGGAACGTGGCGGCAGGTTTTTGTTTGCACGAAAAAAATACGCAGAATGTCAGTATCCAACATTTTGGTCATCATCAGTCTAAAATGTGTGAAGCACCCTCTACTCAGCAAAATAAGCAGTCGGTTCAGGCTGACTTAACTCAGTCGAATAACTCAAACAATATCTCCGGCTTTCTCGATGATCATCATGATCATCTCCCTTCTTTTGCACACTTTATTGTGGTGGAACCTTCCACCGATTCGATTCGACCCAATGCAGGTTATGACACGCACTTGGGGAATGTCGTCTGGAATAATTTGTACAAATCCCCCTTACTGGTCTCTCAAAACCCGCCACCTGAATACGCCTCGCTGTAGGTGAGGCCGCGCAAAATGCTCACCACTTTGTTTAACTTAGTGAGGCATTATCATGTCAAAAATATTATTCAATGCAGGGCCATTCTCTGCAAGCCAGTATTGGCAAACATCTAAAAAACACTGTGTGAAAGGGGTTCAATCTCTTGCTGTCGCAGTCTTGCTCAGTTTGGCCAATACCACTTGGGCACAGGATAAAAGCACAAATTTAACGCTGGAACAGGCGATTTCTCGGGTACAAAGTTATCAGCAGAGCCAAGGTTTATGGCAAACCCAGCAACAAATCGCTGAAGCAAACTTGAAACAAACCAAACTCTGGCAAAACCCGAGTCTTTCTGTAGAGCAAAAAGGTTTTAGTTCAGGCAAAGACAAAGAGCTTACAGTGGGCATTTCACAGGAACTCGATGTATTTGGTCAACGTCGTGCCAATCAGCAACTTGCCCAAATTGCACAGAGCCAAGCCGAGCTTAATCAGCGTATTTACCAAGGTCAGGTTGACTTGGTAGTGAAGTATCTGTGGTCGCAATTAGCGATCTTAGAATTAGAACGCGATGTGGTGATGGAGCAGTTAAAGGTGAGTCAGGAGAACCTGACTGCTATTGAAAAGCGTTATCGTGCTGGCAGTATTGCACAGGTCGAGGTGGATCGTGTGCGTATGAGCCATGCTGAAAATTTACGTTTATATCAGCAAGCAGATTTACAGTTACAGGTGGCAACTCAGCAACTGAGTAATTTGTGGGGTGAGGCCGATAAAACCATCAATATTGGTTTAAATGTACAGAACCTTTGGCCTAACTCGACTGAAAAACAAGTTCAGCAGTATTTACAAGAGAACTTGGCAGAAAAATCACGTCAACTCAATGTACTAGAGTCCAAAGCAACCGTGAATGCGCTTAAGGCACAGGCGCGACCAAATCCTAGCGTTAACTTAGGGGTAACCAACAGTCGTAGCCCTGAAGCAGGCACAGATAGTCAGTTGTCACTTGGTGTATCTATACCATTAAATATTTTCAATCGAAATCAATATGGTGTTCAGATTGCACAAGCAAAACAGCAGCAACTTGAGCGGCAAAAAGATTTTTACACCAAACAAAATATACTTGAGATCAATACATTACTAACTGAGTTGCAAGGTTTGCAGTTGCAGTTTAAGCAGGTTGATCAGTCTCAGATTCCACTTGCTATTCAAGTCCAGCAAAAAACTTTACAAGGTTTTACAGCAGGTAAGTTTGCCTTAACCGATGTTCAGCAGGCGACATTACAGTTGCAAGATATTCGTTTGCGTAAGGTGCAATTACTAAAAGATGCATGGCAAAGAGCAGTTGAAGCAGAAAGCCTCAGTCTAGGTATCGAGCCGAGCCAAGTGATGGCTAAAGACGCATTATCACAAATTAATCAGTCTATTTGGAAAGATACACAGGCACTGCCTGTCATTGGTGGGGAGCGCTAAGATGACACAACAGAATAAACAACGAGTAAAAGTTTCTCAGCCGATATTGATTGGAATTGTGGTTGCTATCGTTGCTGTGATTGCCGCTTTGTTATTGTGGAGCAATAAATCTGGTGAAGTGAAAACAGAGAATGAGGAAAAATCAGAAACTGGGGCAAAAGAAGCGCATGATGATGAAGAACAAACTCTGGCTTTGACACCCAAACAAATGACAGAGCAGGGGCTCAAACTTGCAACTGTTGCAATGGGGGAAGTTCAGCAAATCAATAGTTATCCAGCTAAATTGGTGACCAATACAGATCGTCAAGCGCATGTTTCACCCAGTTTTAGTGGGCGTGTAGAGGCAGTACACGTTGATTTAGGCCAGAAGGTGACCAAAGGGCAAGTATTGGCAACATTGCGAGTCCCAGATCTTGTAGATCAACAAGCAAACTTGCAAATCGCTCAAACCAATTTACAGCTTGCAAAACAAGATTATGAGCGTGAAAAATCATTATGGTCACAAGGGATATCTGCAAAGCAAGACTATCAACGTGCTTCTAATGCCTATCAACAAGCACAAGTACAGGTACAGGCTGCACGTTCGCGGTTATCTGCTTTTGGTGTCGGTTCAAGTACCAATGGCAGTTATCAACTTACTGCGCCGATCTCTGGTGTGGTGAGTGAAAAAGACATTGTGATTGGTGAAAATGTTCAGTTAGCCAGTCAATTATTTGTGATTGATCAACTGGATCAGCTGTGGCTTGAATTTGTGATTCCAACAGATTATTTGTCACAGATTTCTCCTAATCAACAGCTAGAGTTTAAATCACTGCAAACTGGTAACCGTTTTAAAGCTTTGGTGCAAACATTGAGTGCTCAGGCCGATGCACAAACAGGTCGTTTACAAGTTCGAGCGCAGGTACTTTCACAAGCAGCTGAATTACGGCCAAATTTAATGGTGAATATTGAGCTACAACAAGCTCAGCAAAGCCAAGTTCTGCGAGTATTAAAGTCTGCTGTGCAGCAGGTAGAAGGCAAAGACAGTGTCTTTGTTGCCAAGCAGCATGGCGATAAAATGGAATTTAGCCCACGCGCGATTGTACTCGGTGCTATTTCCAGTGATGGACAATGGGTTGAAGTGAAAAGTGGCTTGAAAACTGCTGAGCGATATGTGGGTGAAGGCAGCTTCCTTTTGAAATCAGAATTAGAAAAAGGGGAAGCGGATCATGGACACTGATTTAGAACCCAAAAACAACCATCCTGAGTTACCAAAACCAGAAGGCTTATTTGACCGTATCATTCAATTTTCCATTAAAAATGCAATTTGGGTGATGCTGTTTGTACTGGCATGGATTGGGGTTGGAATTTGGAGTTATCAAAAACTTCCCATCGACGCTGTGCCTGATATTACTAACGTACAGGTACAAATTAACTCTCAAGCAGCAGGTTTTACCGCTTTAGAGGTTGAGCAGCGGATCACTTATCCGATTGAAACAGCGATGGCGGGGATGCCTAAACTGCAGCAAACCCGCTCAATTTCACGTTATGGCTTATCTCAAATTACGGTGATTTTTAAAGAGGGCACAGATATCTACTGGGCTCGACAAATGATTAACCAGCGTTTGCAGGAGTCAAAAGAACAGTTACCTGATGATATCAATCCAACCATGTCACCGATTTCTACAGGGCTTGGCGAGATTTATCAGTGGGTTGTGAAAGCTGAGCCAAATGCGAAAAAAGCAGATGGTCGTGCATACACCCCAATGGATTTACGTGAAATTCAGGATTGGGTCATCCGTCCACAGCTGCAACGCGTAGAAGGCGTGGCTGAGGTGAACAGTATTGGCGGATATAACAAGACTTATGTGGTCTCACCTGATTTAAAGCGTTTACAACAGTTGCAAATCCCCCTAGCTGATTTACAAAGTGCCTTAACGGAAAATAATGAAAACCGTGGTGCTGGTTTTATTGAGACGAATGGTCAGCAATTAACTGTTCGTGTGCCAGGGATATTACAGAGTACGGGTGATATTGAAGACATCACAATTGCTAACAAAAATGGTTTTCCTGTTCGTGTCAGGGATGTGGCAAGTGTGTCTATCGGCAATGACCTAAGAACAGGTGCAGCAACCTATAATGGTGAAGAGACGGTGCTGGGCATTGTCATGATGATGATGGGCGAGAACAGTCGGACAGTTGCGCGTGCAGTCGACAGTAAGATTGCAGAAATCCAAAAGTCTTTACCCAAAGGTGTGGTGATTGAAACCGTCTATGACCGTACTCACTTGGTTGAGCGTGCCATTGCGACAGTGCAAAAGAATCTGCTTGAAGGTGCGATTTTAGTTATCGTTATTTTGTTCTTGTTTTTAGGTAATTTCCGTGCCGCACTCATTACAGCCTGTGTTATTCCATTGTCGATGTTATTTACTTTGAGTGGTATGGCACGTCAAGGTATTAGTGCGAACTTAATGAGCCTAGGGGCATTGGATTTCGGAATCATTGTTGATGGTGCGGTGGTGATTGTCGAAAACTGTATTCGTCGTTTAGCTGAATATCAACATCTCGTTGGCCGCCGCCTCACGCGTGAAGAACGCTTTAAAGAAGTTTTTTTAGCAGCCAAGCAAGCGCGTAGACCATTAATCTTTGGTCAATTAATCATCATGGTGGTTTATCTCCCTATTTTTGCGTTAACAGGAGTTGAAGCAAAGTTATTTCATCCGATGGCAGCCACGGTAGTCTTTGCTTTGTTGGGTGCTATTATTTTATCGATTACTTTTGTTCCTGCGGCTGTTGCGATGTTTGTAACAGGCGAAGTCAAAGAAAAAGAAAGTAAATGGATGGCATGGTTAAAGCAGCGCTATGAAGCTTTATTGGATTTGGCTTACCAATTTAAGTATTTGATGTTAACGATTGCTTTAAGCGTTCTATTTTTAACAGGATTACTGACGACCCAAATAGGAAGCGAGTTTGCACCACAACTGAGTGAGGGTGATTTTGCAGTGCAGCAAATGCGCTCACCAAGTACAGGCTTGCAACAATCGTTAATCATGCAAAAAAATACGGAGAAGTTGCTATTAAAAGAGTTTCCTGAAATTAAAGCCATATTTGCTCGTACGGGAACTGCCGAGGTCGCCACAGATGTGATGCCTCCAAATATTTCCGATGGTTTTATTTTATTGAAACCTAAAGAAGAGTGGCCAGATAAAAAAGAAACAATCGATCAGTTGCGTCAGCGTATGCAGGCGTTTTTAGAGGTTTTACCCGGAAACAATAGTGAGTTTTCACAACCGATTGAACTGCGTTTTAATGAGTTGATCTCTGGTGTTCGTAGTGACCTTGGGGTCAAAGTTTTTGGCGATGATATGGAGGTGCTTGGTCGCGAAGCACAGCGTATTGCCAAAGAGATCCAAAGCGTCACAGGAGCAACGGCAGTCAACATTGAGCAGACCAGTGGTCTGCCACTATTGAATGTTGAAATTAATCAACAGCTAGCTTCTCAGTACGGGTTATCTGTACGTTCTATTCAAGACTTGGTTGCTGCCAGTGTAGGTGGGCAAAGTGTTGGGCAGATTTTACAAGGTGATCGCCGTTTTGATTTTGTGATTCGTTTGGATGATACCCAGAGGACACCACAAAATTTGGAAATGTTGCCAATTCAACTACCAAATGGTGGATTAATTCAGCTTAAAGATGTGGCTAAAGTAGAAAATATTCTCGGGCTTAATCAAGTCAGCCGAGAAAATGGTAAACGTCGTATAGTCGTTACAGCTAATGTCGAAGGGCGTGATCTGGGATCTTTTGTCAGTGAAATTCAAAATAAGTTGAACAGTCAGCAGCTTCCTGCTGGGTACTGGCTTGAATATGGTGGTCAGTTTGAAAATATGGCTTCAGCGACTGCGCGAATGCAGTTGGTTGTGCCTTTGGCTTTATTGACGATTTTCATTTTACTTATGGCTGTTTTTCACAACTTCAAAGAGAGTTTATTGGTCTTTACTGGAGTACCTTTTGCACTTTGTGGAGGCTTGATTGCTTTGTGGTTAAGGGGCATTCCGTTGTCGATGTCTGCCGGTGTGGGCTTTATTGCTTTGTCTGGTGTAGCGGTGCTCAATGGTCTAGTCATGTTGACCTTTATTAAGGAGCTTCGAGTCAATATGGATATTCATCAAGCCACATGGGTGGGAGCGGTACTGCGCTTAAGGCCAGTGTTGATGACGGCTTGTGTTGCTTCTTTGGGCTTTATTCCAATGGCTTTAGCCACGGGTACAGGAGCAGAGGTGCAGCGACCGCTGGCGACAGTGGTGATTGGAGGAATTATTTCTTCAACCTTACTGACCTTAGTCTTACTTCCGGTATTGTATCGTTGGATCAATAGTGAGAATCAAACGAACCCTCTAACTTAGCATTGTTTTTTTAGTGACATGAGTGTTATTTATAATGCTCATGTCTTAACTTGCATAACAAATATTTAGCGCATGACCACATAGAACCAGGTTATTTTTAAAATAAGGGGCCTGTAATGAGTGAACAACATAATCATAGTCAGAACTTAGTTACTCAAGACAATCGAAAAAAACTGACTTTTGCTTTGATCTTAACTTCAACATTTTTAGTTGTTGAAGTAGTTGCTGCGGTAATGACGCAGAGTTTGGCATTATTATCCGATGCCGCACACATGTTTACCGATGTTATGGCTTTGGCGATTGCCTTAGTTGCATTAAAAATTGGCCAACGCCCTGCCGATAATAAACGTACATTTGGCTACCAGCGTTTTGAGATTTTAGCTGCCTTATTTAATGCATCAATGCTGTTTATGGTAGCAATGTATATCTTATATGAAGCCTATCAGCGTTTTTATGCACCGCCAGAAATTCAAAGTCTAGGAATGCTCATTGTGGCTAGTCTAGGGCTAGTGATTAATATTATTTCTTTAAAGATTTTGGTTTCAAGTTCTAAAGAAAGTCTCAATATTAAAGGGGCATACTTAGAAGTACTGAGCGATGCTTTGGGTTCAGTCGGGGTTATTATTGCTGCCGTTGTTATTTATTTTACAGGGTGGCAGTGGGTCGATACTGTCGTTGCAGTTTTGATTGGGTTTTGGGTATTACCTAGAACATGGGTTTTGTTAAAGCAGAGTATTAATATATTACTTGAAGGTGTACCTGATGAAATTGATATTGAGAAACTCCGTCAGGATATTTTAGATTTGCCATGTGTCGAAAGTATTCATCAACTTAAAGTTTGGGCTATTAGTTCTAAAAATATTCATTTGACTGCACATGTTTATGCGCCTGGGGCTGATCATGTTGCTTTACATCAGGCTGCATTTGAAATGCTGAATCACGAACATGGTATTACCGAGATCACCTTGCAGATTGAAGAAGATGAAGCACTGGCTTTATCACACCAGTTACCTGCTCATAAATAAGCGGTATCAATAGGTTTAAAGGTTGCTGCTGCGATATAAAAAAGGAGTTCATATGAACTCCTTTTTTATATTATTAAATTTTATTGGATATGCCATTCGTGTTGGCATTCACGGCATTTCCAGTCTTTATTGCTGTTCATAAATGCTTGCATTGAAATTTTAAAGTTAGGAAGGTCGCGCCAGAACATAATGCCTGCGAGCACACAGATAACAAAGGCGATCACTGTGGCGATTTGAACGGTTGAGCCCGCGCCATCACCAAAGATCCACATTGCAATACTCACCAAAACCAGAAAAAGTAAAATAAATAACGCTGGAATTAAAATAACAAGGCTTTTAGGCACTACTGGTCGTACCGCAGGGGTGTTGGCACTCGCAACGGGCATAACTTTAGGGCTTTGACATTTGGGGCAACGATATTGCATTACAACTCCGAAACTAAAGGCGGTTGAATATGGGGTGAAGAAAAAATTATTGTGACGAGTACTACTGTATCATTTTTATAGATTACTTAGAAAAAACATAATAAAAAAGCCACTGTGATTACTCAAACAGTGGCTTTTTTGAATCTGGCGTCCCTACGGGGATTCGAACCCCGGTTACCGCCGTGAAAGGGCGATGTCCTAGGCCTCTAGACGATAGGGACGGATTGAGGCAGACAACAAGATTGGGAGTGGTGGAGCCAAGCAGGATCGAACTGCTGACCTCTACAATGCCATTGTAGCGCTCTACCAACTGAGCTATGACCCCCAGTCTGTGTGAGCGCAATATTAGGATGATTGCGCTTACACGTCAATAAAAAATTTAATTAAGCTTCATCGTTTGCATCATTTTTCGGCAATTTTAAGCTTTCATTGAGTTTTTCCCATACTTTTAGCTCTTTTTTGCTCGGTCCACCAACAATTTCTAAAGCATGACGTAGACGAGCAAAGCATAAATCAGGACCTATAGTTACCATAGACTGCATAACAGGCGTTGAACTGGTAGATCCTGCAATAGCAATAAAGAA
This sequence comes from Acinetobacter rudis, assembly GCF_000829675.1. GTDB lineage: Bacteria > Pseudomonadota > Gammaproteobacteria > Pseudomonadales > Moraxellaceae > Acinetobacter > Acinetobacter rudis. The sequence continues at coordinate 11,812 of NZ_BBRX01000046.1, read as the reverse complement.
GCTTGGCATAAAGTCTCTTAACTTAATGTCCATTTGCTCAGCCAATTGCATGAGGGTCTGGCTAACTGAGTCATTGTTCCAGCTCATGATGCTTTCTAGGCGCCAAATTGCAAACTGTAGACTTTGACGAACTTGTTCTTCGCTGAGTTTTTTACTGGCAAATTGTTCTTTCTCAAGTTTTGGAAATTGATTGAAATAGAAACCTGCCCAGTTCACAGCTTCAGAGAGTAATTGAATACGAGGTTGAATTGCTGCTGCAATGTCTTCTAGCGTTTTACGATCTGATTTCCAAGTTAACAGACGATCAAGCAGTTGAGCTGGTGTTAGCCCTTTGATCCATTGGCCATTGAGCCAGTTGAGTTTTTCTACATCAAAAATTGGGCCACCGAGGGAGACACGTTGAATATCAAAATGTTCAATCATATCATCGAGTGTAAATTGCTCACGCTCATCTGGCATAGACCAGCCCATACGGCCAAGATAGTTCAATAGCGCTTCAGGGAATACACCGATATCACGATAGTAGTTGATTGATGTTGGGTTTTTACGTTTTGATAATTTTGATTTGTCTGGATTACGCAGTAATGGCATATGGCACAGTACTGGCATTTCCCAACCAAAGTATTGATAGAGTAGCTGATGTTTTGGAGCAGATGGAATCCATTCTTCACCACGGATTACATGAGTAATTTCCATTAAGTGATCATCAACAACGTTAGCCAAATGATATGTTGGTAGGCCATCAGTTTTAAGCAAAATTTGCATATCCACTTGTGCCCAAGGAATTTCAACTTCGCCACGCAGTAGATCGTTAAATTTACAGATACCTTCTTGAGGCACTTTCATGCGAATCACATGTGCTTCACCAGCAGCGAGACGACGCTGTACTTCTTCATTGCTCAGTTCTAGACCACGACCATCATAACGCGGTGTTTCACCACGTGCTTGTTGCTCAGCACGCATTTGATCAAGATCTTCTGGTGTTGCAAAGCAATAAAATGCATGGCCTTTTTCAACGAGATCTAAGGCATATTGCTTATAAATTTGCATACGCTCTGATTGACGATAGGGCGCATGTGGACCACCAATATCAGGACCTTCAGACCAATTTAGACCTAACCAGCGCAGAGAGTCTAAAATCATTTTTTCAGATTCTGGAGTTGAGCGTAGTTGATCAGTATCTTCAATACGAAGAATAAACTCACCGCCATGTTGTTTGGCAAAGCATAAATTAAATAAAGCAATATAAGCTGTGCCTACATGTGGAAAGCCTGTAGGAGAAGGCGCAATACGAGTACGAACGGTCATGGTTATGGCAAATCTATATTTGAAATTGCACTTATTATAACGAAAAAACCCGATCGTTTAAGGCTTTAACTTAGCGAATACGATCGGGTGGAATATTTTTAGAAGTTAAACGATAAACAATGGGTAAATTAAGAGCCTTGAGATGGAAAAAAGCTCTGTAATAAACGACTAAACTGTTGGTTTTGTTCTGCTAGAAAATGTTGTGTCGGTTCTTTTTGACTAGAAGTAAAAGCTTTAACTTTTAACTTGTCATTGGTGACCGAAGGCATTTTACCTTCATCACGTTTAAGTTGTTCAAGCGCCTTCTCGATTGGAGACGGTTGTTTGTTACTGTTCAGTGTTATGGCTGGGGTGGTACTTTTAATATTGGCTGCGTGCACATGTTGCAGTGCGAATAAGTTTAGACCTATAAACAGTAATTTGAACAATTGAGTTCCCATGCTACTTCCCCTTCATCATTTTTTATTTTGCCAGCTATTCGACAATTATTCGGTCAGTGCAGACCCAAGAAAAAATAAAACTTTAGCAAAGACGGTATTGTAACACCGAATGTTTGTCTATTGTATGAAATGTTTATATCAATTGAATGCAAAATTACAGCAATCCGATTAATGTACGACGTTACGTGATATACAAAGACTATGCAATTAAAAAATAATAACATTGAATATGTAGATTGTTAGCAGAAATTATAATAAGAATACGAAAAAATGTGCTAATTAAAGATAAGTGATGGTTTTTACAAAGACTTCATCCTATCTAATTGATAATAAACATAAAAAATATCATTTGGCGGCTTATTGATCAAATCTGCAGTATTTGACTGAGTTGTGTGCTATTTAAAGTTAAGGCGTGCTGTAGTAGTTTTGAACACAATCAAGATAACTCTGCATTATTTGCATATTAGGTCGATATTTAGTCATGAAAAGTTTGAAAATTAGCAGCAAGTTTAAATTGCTATTGGGTAGCTTATTACTCGTGACAGGATTAACTACAGCGGTAGAATCACAAGCTGCTGAACGTGAATTTCTGAACGTTTCATATGATGCGACCCGTGAGTTCTACGATGAATTCAATAAATCTTTTGGCAATTACTGGAAAAAACGTACGGGGATTGATGTTAAGTTTAAGCAATCACATGGTGGTTCTGGTAAACAGGCACGCTCAGTTGTTGATGGTTTAAAAGGTGATGTTGTAACTTTGGCCTTGGCGAATGATATTGAAGAGATCGTAAAGTCAGGTCAAATCAATGCCAACTGGCAAAAGCAGTTCCCTTATAACTCAGCACCTTATACATCAACCATCGTATTCATGGTTCGAAAAGGCAACCCTAAAAAGCTCAATGACTGGTCAGACTTAACTCGTCCAGGCGTGCAAATTATTACACCAAACCCGAAAACGGGTGGCCTACCACGTTGGGTTTACTTGTCGGCTTGGGGTTATGCACTAAAACAACCCGGTGGTAATGAAGCAACTGCACGTGCATTTGTAACTAAGCTTTACCAAAATGTGAAAGTCATGGACCCTGCAGCACGTGCTTCGATGACCACTTTTGCAGAACGCGGCATCGGTGATGTGCTATTGACTTGGGAAAATGAAGCGCTGGTTACACGTAAGGCATTGGGTGCAAATAAATTTGATATCGTTTATCCATCTATTTCGATTTTGACTGAACCTTCAGTAGCAATCGTTAATAAGACAGTTGAGAAAAATGGTAATAAATGGTTAGCACTAGGCTATATCAATTATCTTTATTCGCCACTCGGTCAAGATATGGCTGCCCGTCATTATTACCGTCCACGTAATGTTGAAATTTTAAATCAATATTCAGCACAATTCCCTAAACTGAAAACCTTTACTATTGATGAAGTGTTTGGTGGTTGGAGTAATGCTCAAAAAGTACACTTTGCCAATGGCGGTGTCTTTGATCAAATCTATAGTAATAAACGCTAAGTTTTATGAGATAGATTTTAGATTTCTGTGATGAATTTCACATAGCCCCATTCATATGGGGCTTTTTTTATGCAACGAGTTGTAAAATCAACCTTTATCTGCACAAAATCATATTTTCCTACAAAAAGACGTTTGGAGCTTTGTCTAAACAAGGTGATAATAGCGAGCTGTATTTTAATTAAATAGAATGTGAAAAGATGTCCCATATTTCTGTATTACTACATGAAACTGTTGATGCTTTACTTGCAGGTCGCAATACAGGAGTCTATATAGACGGGACCTTTGGTCGAGGTGGCCATAGCCGTTTGTTATTGTCTAAATTAGACGAAAATTCACGTGTATATGCGTTTGATAAAGATCCACAGGCTTTAGCTGTTGCGGCGGAGCTTGAACAAGAAGATCCACGCTTTAAAATTATTCATGCCAGCTTTGCTGATTTACAAACTGAAATGGCTGCATTGGGGCTGACGCATGTCGATGGGATTATGGCTGACTTAGGTGTATCTTCACCACAAATTGATCAGCCTGAACGTGGTTTTAGCTTTATGCATGATGGTCCTTTGGACATGCGTATGGATAATTCACAGGGACAAACAGCCGCAGAATGGTTACTTGAAGTTGATGAAACCCATTTAGCCAATGTGATTTATCAGTATGGCGAGGAGCGTTACAGCCGTCGTATTGCTAAAGCGATTAAAAATGCTGGTTTGATGACAACAACAGGCCAACTGGCAGAAGTGGTAAAAGCGGCTCATCCTAAATGGGAAAAACACAAGCATCCTGCTACTCGTGCTTTTCAAGCGATTCGTATAGAAATAAATAAAGAGTTAGAAGACATTCAATTATTTTTACCCCAAGCGGTAAGTTTGCTAAAATCTGAAGCGCGTTTAGCGGTAATTAGTTTCCATTCCCTTGAAGATCGAATGATTAAACAATTTATCCAAAAAGAATCAACAATAGCCGAAGATGCAGGCTGGGGATTACCGCAACAAACAGCAGATACGCGTCGTTTGAAAAAAATTGACCGTATCAAAGCCAGTGAAGAGGAAGTTCAGGCCAATCCACGTTCACGTAGTGCATGGCTAAGAGTGGCAGAACGCTTAACATATTAAAAGGTAGAGCATGAAACCTGAAAGCGAAGTGGTGAAGCCCCACGATTTACTGATCAAGAAATTTTTTGTTTTTGCGTGCTTGCTGATTTTGGTGCTTGCCAGTGCTTTTATGGTGGTATTGCAAGTGTATAGCTATCGCCAGGATTACTCAGGGTATAACGACGTGATCCGTGAAAAAGAAAGTTTAAATGCAGAGTGGGGAAGACTCTTAATTGAAAAAGAAACCTTTGGTGCGACAGCACAAATTGGTACACGAGCGGTGACACAGTTGCGTATGTATTCTCCACCCGCAACACAAACCATCGTAATTTCATTGGCAAACGCAAAAGATCAAAAGCAATAAGGCATCTGGCATGGTAGATAAGCAAAGAAAGCCAACACGTAAAGTGAAGCAGTCGATTTCGGTCAAACCAACGCTCGAATTTGATTTGTGGCGTTTTTATTTTATGTGGTTTGTGGTACTTGCCTGTTTCATTGGGCTGGTAGGTCGTGCTTTTTATGTGCAAGTTATTAATAAAGACTTCTTACAAAATAAGGCCAATGCCAATATTCTAAGAACAGAAAAGCTCAAAGCCATGCGTGGTGTCATTTATGACCGTAATGGCGTGCCTTTGGCAATTAGTACCCCGATTATGAAAGTGGTAATCGACCCACGTGACTACTTTGAGACGAAAGAAACCTTTGAAGAAGTGAGTGCTGCTTTAAAGAAACAACCCAATAGCAGCAAGCTTAAATATCAGTTACCAAAGAAAAATCTTAATCTTGATGAATTAGCCGATGCGGTTGGTATTGATCGTGCAGAACTGAAAAAGAATTTAAATGATCGACCACGTTCACGCTATTTAGTCTTGAAAAAAGAAGTTCCACCAGCTCAAGCTGAACTGATTTCATCACGTAATTTTGCTGGCGTATATGCTGAAAAGACCTACAAACGCTACTATCCACAGCCACAAGCGAATGCACAAATTATTGGCATGACCAACAGTGAAGGCACTGGGATTGAAGGCTTGGAAATGCAGCTTAATGAGCGTTTATCTGGCATAGATGGTGCGCAAACCATCGTACGTGATAAACACGGTAATCGCTTAAAAAGTCCAGAAGTCATTAAACAAGTGACTCCAGGTGAAGATATCCATCTCAGTATTGACTCGCGCTTACAGTATATTTTGTATCGTGAACTGACTGCGGTGGGTGTAACCAATAACGCACGTTCTGCTTCAGCTATTGCTGTTGATGTGAAGACTGGTGAAATTTTGGCACTGGGTAGTTGGCCATCTTATAACCCAAATGATAAAGATGGTTTAAATAACAAAGATGCGATGCGTAACCGTGGTGCAGTCGATATGTTTGAACCTGGTTCAACCATGAAACCGTTTACCGTGGCTGCTGCTTTAGAAAGTGGTAAATACACACCAAATACGGTAATTGTCACAAGCCCCGGTACAATGAGAATTGGTAATCATACCATTCGTGATACACACAATTATGGTTCATTGACTGTGACAGGTGTCATCATTAAGTCATCGAACGTCGGTTCAGCAAAGATTGCATTGTCGATGCCATACTCGACTCTGCCGACCTTCTTTAAACGTTTAGGCTTTGGTCAACGCTCTGCGGTGAAGTTCCCTGGTGAGAGTGGTGGTTTGATTTTACCTCCAAGCAAGTGGAATGTTTCTGAAGTGGGAACTATGGCATATGGTTATGGTCTTAACGCGACTATTTTACAGTTAGCTCAAGGTTATGCCGTTCTAGCAAACCATGGGGTTAAACACGACTTAAGTCTGTACAAATTAAATCAACAACCTAAGGGTGAGCAGATTATCTCAGCGAAGATCGCCGATGATGTTCTGATGATGCTTGAACAAGTGACGATGCCAGGCGGTACTGCAAAACAAGCGGTGATCCCAGGTTATCGTGTTGGTGGTAAAACAGGTACAGCACATAAACTGCGTCCAGACCACCGTGGCTATTCACAAACAGAATACCGTGCTCTTTTTGCAGGTGTAGCACCGATTAGTGATCCTCGTTTAGCGATTATTGTGGTCGTAGAAAATCCACGTGGTCAATATTATGGTGGTTTGGTTGCAGCACCAGTATTTGCCAAGATTATGCAAGAGTCATTAAGACTGCTTGATGTGCCTTTAGATAAGCCACTCGATACAGCGACTGCTGCGAAATAAATTTGGAATAGTTATGAATTTTCTAGACATACATGCGGTTGAAGCGCCATTAGCTTGGATGCATGATGCATTTAAAGGCTTTTGCCTCGATAGCCGTCAGTTGATCGCTGGACAGATCTTTATCGCCCTAAACAGCTATGCGCACGCAGATCGTGCTCGTCAGTTTGCACAAGATGCTTTAGCCAAAGGGGCTTTAGGGGTAATTAGCGAAACAGCATTGGATTTAGTGCCAAGCTGGACTTGCCCTGAAGTACGGCAGTTGATGGGAATCTGGCAACATCAGTATTTAGCCAAGAGTGAGCCTGTTGCTGCAGTACGTATTTTAGCCGTGACAGGGACCAATGGAAAAACCACAATTTCTCGTCTTGTGGCTGAGCTTTTGACTTTATCTGGTCAAGCTTGTGCAGTAATGGGGACCACTGGAAACGGCATTTTACCTGAGCTTGAAGCATCAAGTCACACCACTCTAGATGCGATTCATCTTCAAAATGCATTACATCAGTATGCTCAGCAAGGTGCAAAATTTGCTGCAATTGAAGCGAGTTCACATGGTTTAGAGCAAGGGCGTTTGGCTGGTTGTCCAATTGAAATTGCTGCTTATAGCAACTTGAGCCGTGATCATTTAGATTATCACGGTACACTTGAAGCATATGCTGCTGCGAAAGCCCAGTTATTTGCTTTTACTAGTCTTAAGGTGGCTGTGATTAATGCTGATGACGCATATGCGGGTGTGATGTTAGATGCAATCAGCCATAATCCTGCGCCAGTTAAGGTTCTGACCTATTCAACAGGTCAGTCTGCGGATTATCAGGTTTTTGCAATTCAATATAGTCTTGATGGCGTATCCTTCCATTTAAAAACACGTGATGCAGAATATCAGGTCAATAGTCCACTTCTTGGGCACTTTAATATTGAGAACTTGATTGCCAGCCTGATTATGGTTGAGCAAGCGGGTTATGATTTGGCTGAACTTATCCGTCTAGTACCTCAATTACAAGGTGCACCCGGTCGAATGCAAGTGATTCGTGATGCTGAGCGTCTGTTTGTGGTGGATTATGCACATACGCCAGACGCTTTGACTCAGGTTCTAAACACCTTGAAACGCCATGTTAATCATCGTTTATGGGCGGTGTTTGGTTGTGGCGGTGACCGTGACCGTGGAAAACGTCCATTGATGAGTCAAGCTGCATTGGCTGTTGCCGACCAACTGATTTTGACCTCAGATAATCCACGAACTGAAGATCCAGCTCAAATTTTTGCAGATATGAAACAAGATATTGATTTCTCAGAGCATGATGTAGAAGAAATCCATGATCGACGTGCGGCAATTAAATACGCAGTCAAACATGCACAAGCAGGGGATATCGTTGTTATTGCTGGTAAGGGTCATGAAAACTATCAAGAAATCGATGGTGTTCGTCATTGGTTTGATGACGTGGTGGAAGTGCGTGGTGCACTTGAACATCGCGGAGACTCTACTCATTCATACTCAGCACTATAGGAGTTAGCATGCATACTTCGACGACCAGTACCGTGGCCTTAGTGCCTTGGTCGGCACAACAATTACAACAAGCGACGCAAGGTACATGGTATTTAGATCGAGTACCGACTCAGCCGATTAAACGTGTGTTAACGGATTCTCGTCATGCTGAGGCAGGAGATGCCTTTTTGGCACTCAAAGGTGAGCGTTTTGATGCGCGTAACTTTGTTCCTCAAGTTGCTGAGCAAGGCTGTCAAGTCGCGATCGTGACTGAGCCAATTGAACACCTAGATATCTACCAGTTAGTTGTTGCTGATACTCGTTTGGCCTTGGGTCATTTGGGTGGCTATCGTCGTCGTCAGCATTCACAGTTAAAAGTGATTGCATTAACAGGCAGCAGTGGTAAAACCACAGTTAAGGAAATGCTCGGTAGCATCTTATCGCGTTGTGCTGCAACCTTAGTCACTCGTGGCAATCTCAATAATGATCTTGGCGTACCCATGATGCTACTTGAGCTTAACGATCAACATCAGTATGCCGTGATGGAGTTGGGTGCAAGTCATGTGGGAGAAATTGATTATACAGCACAGATGGTACAACCTCATGTTGCAGGGATCCTAAACATCGGCACAGCACATTTGGGTGAGTTTGGTGGACGTGATGGTATTTGTCGTGCCAAGTCTGAGATCTATGCGCATATTGATGCGGATGGAACAGCGATTATTCCAGCAGAAGATGATTATAAAGAGCGTATTTCTCAAGCAGTCACCAATCAACAGCGTTTGAGTTTTGGTGCTGGTGGTCAAGTCTATGCCACAAATATCGAGTTACTCCCACAAGCTTCACGTTTTACCTTGAATACTCCTGCAGGCAGTCAACAGTTAGAGTTACCTTTTGCAGGATTACATAATGTGCATAACGCAGAAGCAGCAGCTGCTTTTGCGATGGCGATTGGAATCAGTTTAGAGCAAATTATCGAGGGTTTAACCGCAGCAAAAAATGCTCAAGGACGGTTAAACTTTGTTTATAAAAACAATACACTTTTCATCGATGATACTTATAATGCTAATCCAAGCTCTATGCGCGCTGCGGCTCAAGTTCTGACTCAACAAGCGGGATTTAAAGTGATGGTGATGGGGGATATTGGCGAACTCGGCGATGCGGCAGAACAAGAGCATCATGATTTAGGCCGAGATATCGCAGCCCTACCTTTGGATGCCGTGATTGCTGTTGGTGCTTATGCTGTAAATACAGCAGCAGGTGCTGCACCGAATAAAATACAAGCCTTTGCAACACAGGCGGATGCTTTTAAATATTTAATACAATTAATTAATCAGCAACAACACCAGCACATGAGTTTCCTGTTTAAAGGTTCTCGTTATACCCATATGGAAACGTTGATGACTGATTTGATGGAGAAATTTTAATGCTGTTATGGTTATTTGAGCAACTCTCGGGCTATAACAGCTCGTTTCAGGTGGTTCGATATTTAACTCTACGCTCTTTACTGAGCGTATTGACCGCGCTGATCATTGGTCTGGCTCTGGGCCCAATCATGATTCGCAAATTACATGCGCTAAAATATGGTCAAGCTGTAAGTAGCTTTGCACCAGAGAACCATGCCAAAAAGATGGGTACACCGACCATGGGTGGTGTGCTAATTTTACTTTCTATTGGTCTAAGTACATTGCTTTGGGCAGATCTTTCAAATCCGTATGTCTGGATTGTATTGTTTGTCATGGTGGTATTTGGTGCTGTAGGGTGGGCAGATGACTGGATTAAAGTTCGCTATAAAGACAATGCTGGTTTACCTGCACGTAAGAAGTTCTTCTGGACGTCTGTCGGCTCATTAGCAGCGGGTATTGCTTTGTATATCATTGCAAAAGGTCAACACAGCCCTGAACATACAGCCGATATGTTAGATCTACTGATTCCATTCTTTAAGAACTTAAGTATTCCTCTGTCTGCGATTCCAATGGGTATTGGCTTCATCTTATTTACTTATCTGGTGATTAATGGTGGATCAAACGCAGTCAACCTCACTGATGGTTTAGATGGTTTAGCCATCATGCCTGTGGTCCTTGTTGCCGCAGGTCTCGGTGTATTTGCTTACTTGGCTGGTGATATGCGTTTCGCTGATTATCTACATATTCCTTATGTACGTTATGCTTCTGAACTAGTTGTAATTTGTGCGGCTATGGTTGGTGCTGGTTTGGCTTTCCTTTGGTATAACGCGCATCCTGCACAAGTCTTTATGGGGGATGTCGGGGCTTTGGCACTGGGTGCAATGCTCGGTACGATAGCAGTGATGGTTCGCCAAGAAATTGTATTTGCGATCATGGGCGGGGTGTTTGTTGTGGAGGCAATTTCAGTCTTCTTACAAATCGGTTCATTACGCATGCGCAATAAACGTGTCTTCTTAATGGCACCTTTGCATCATCATTATGAGAAAAAAGGTTGGCGTGAAACACAAGTTGTTATTCGTTTCTGGATTATTACCATTATATTGGTCGTTTTAGGCCTAATGACGTTAAAATTACGTTAAACAAATCCATTAAAAAAGTCGGCATTTGCCGACTTTTTTAATGGATAGAGACTATAGGTTTTGTGGAGTAAAACATGAATTTACTGATGTGCCCGATTTGTCGTGCGGCATTACAGCAAGAAGGTAAGCGTTGGTACTGTGAGCATAATCATAGTTATGATGTGGCGAAACAGGGCTATGTCAACTTACATGTGGTGCAACACAAACACAGTAAACAACCAGGCGATACGCCACAATCGGTTGAGGCACGTCGTGCATTTTTATCGGCTGGTTTTTATGCGCCTTTGCAACAAGCCGTAGTACAACTACTACATAAATTGCGTGTTGAGAACTTACTCGATATTGGCTGTGGTGAAGGGTACTATAGCAGCGCTATGCAGGCTGAGGTTATGCAGTGTGTGGGTGTTGATATTGCTAAAAATGCGGTACAAATCGCAGCCAAATTAAATTCTGAAGTGACTTGGGTTGTGGCAACAGGTGCAGTACTTCCTGTACTCGATGAAAGCATCGACCTGTGCAGTAGCTTATTTAGCCCGATCCCAGAGGCAGAAATTTTACGTGTGCTCAAAGACAAAGCTTATTTGTTAGTGGTTACACCCGCAACAGAACATCTTTATGCTATGCGAGAGGCTTTGTTTGATCAAGTAACACCGCATCAGCCTGAGAAATTTGTGGCTCAGTTGGAAGGTAATTTTGATTTGGTAGAACAACAAGTAATTAATGCTGATCTACATTTGAATCAACAACAACTAAGTCATTTGATCGCAATGACACCTTATGCATATAAAGCAAAAGTTGAAAAGCGTGAAGCCCTGCAACAACGTGAAGCTTTGGATGTAACCGCAAGCTTTCAAATGTATTTATTTCAGAAAAAATGATGGATTTTCTCGTTACACAGCTAGGCGGTGTAACGAGAAAACAATTTATGCGCTGCTACCAAACTCTGTGATCATCCAATTAGATTGAGGGGTCTTTTGTACCACAGTGATAAATAAAATATAGTCCCCTGGTGGATGACCCGCCTTATCCTCATGTACGATTTTAAGTTTGAGCATGACTGAATTGATTTTCTGAAACTGTTGATAATATGCAGGTCTATTTTTTGCAGAGCTTTTATTGACTTGTAGAATTTCTAGAATAGCCGCATCTTTAAAACTTTGCACAGTTTCATTGCTTCGTATATGTAATTGCTCACCAGACCAAACATATTGAAAGGCTGAATTTGAGTCTCCTT
>NZ_BBRX01000047.1 GCF_000829675.1 Acinetobacter rudis | reverse complement strand
GTTTAAGGTATGCAGGATATCTTGGATTTCAAAATCTCGTTCACGACCATTACTGTCTACGGGGAACATTGGCGTGTTGAGTAAAATGGTGGCCAGACTTTTTTCTGCTGCTGTTAAATGAAGTTCTTGAATCTGTTGTTCAGGTTCAGCTGCGAGAATGAGTTCTGAGTGAATGACTTGTTTTAAAAAGTTTTGATTAATTTTGGGTAGAGTTTTTTCTACAAATGGTCGAAATGATTCGGGAAAAATTACATGATGACCAATACCTTTAAACATTGGAGCGATTTCTTCGACTTTATATCCTGCAACACCACAGCCAACTGCGGTGATAAAAAACTTCGTATTCGCATGGTTTTTTACATAAATTTTAAAGTCATCAATATAATGTTCAATTTGTGATAGTGGCATTTGTTGAAGATGTTCATTCATCGTCGGAATAGCAAAACTTTGTCCAGCCCAACCTCGTCCTACGCCACGCATTGCACCAAAATGTTGTAACGCAATTTTAGCTGCACCACCTGCATGGGTACCTGCCATATTACTCCCAAAGACAAAAACGGTATCTTCAGGCAAGTTTTTGATAATGGTTTCATCGTGATAATGGTAGGTCATGGTCATCGCATCATGAAAGTGTGTATTGCTTCATGTTGCAGAGCTTTGTCTAAAGGGTCAAGTGATTTGTCAGTTGATTGCTGAACAAGCAGATTAAAGCATACTTGTTCAGCACTTATATCAGGCAATATAAGTTGTAATAGGTTGTAATAACTGCAATAAATCAGGTGAAGTTGTTGTGGAATCGAATTGGCTCAATGAGATATTATTGCTAAAAAAAGTCTCTGGTGCCGTTGGCTTGTCTAGTAAAAGCTGATCAATAGAGATATTGGTTTGAGCTTGAAATTGATGGACGGGATGGTCATGGTTCATCAATAGATTGCTACTGGTTGTGCTCGGCGGAATTACATTAAACTGAAAGCTATCACTCATTTCACTGGTGTTGCTGCCTGCATCCATTTGAGTAAATGTGAAATTTTGTTTACCCAGCGCAAGGTCAGCTGCTGGTTTAAAACTCCAAGTCCCTTTGTTGTCAACCTGAACACTACCAATGGCAATCCCATGATTATATACAGTTAAGGTTGCATTCGGTTCACCAGTACCATTAAACACGGGTCTAGGGTCATCACTATTGTCTCCCGCTTTAATTTCACCTTTGGTTTCCCCAACTTGATCATTAACATTTTTTAAGAGCACTTTATTTGGAGCAATAGTGTCTTTGTTGCCGATAAGGTCTAAGGCTATGGATTTATTTGAAGCATGATCAAGGACATATACTTTGGCTAAGTTGCCATTGACGATGGAGGTCGTCAGCGTCACGCTAAATTTTCCATCAGCACTTACTGTGCTTGAGCCTATCTTATTGCCTTGTTGATTATATATTTCAACCGTGGCATTGGCTTCGGCTGTGCCCGTGATGACAGTACCATCAGCATTTATTGTTGCGATGGCCTTGTCAGGTGCGATGTTGTCTTGTCCAGCTTTAAACTTGAGTGCTGGAGATTTATTCCCAGCAGCATCCTCAAGCACGATATTCGCTGTTTGATCTTTGGCAAGCGCAGGCTGAAGGTTGAGCTGAAACTTACCATTTGCATCAGCCTGACCAGTGGCCAAGACCTGACCATTTTCAGATAAGATACTAATTTTACTTAGTGCTTCAGCAGTGCCTTTGATTGTACGCCCATCTTGCGTGACTTCAATAAGTGGCTGTTCTGGAGCTAAAGTATCTTTACCAACTTCTACGCTGACCATTTTTGATTGATTGCCCGCTTCATCTTGTACCATGACCATAGCCTTAGTGCCATGTTGTAGCGCAGTTTTGAGGGTCACTGAAAATGACCCATCTTTAGCGGTATAGACTGGACCCGCAATTTGTGTTTTTCCAGTCGCATCATAAATATAGATTTTGCTTAAGGCTTCTGCTTTACCTGAAATTATTAGCCCTTGATCATTAATTTGTGCATTGGCTTCAGCAGGAGCAATCGTATCCTTACTGCCTTTTAAAATAACAGCCTTTGACTCATTGCCTGCTTGATCGACAGCTTTCATGCTGATCAGTGCTCCATCTGTAATGACTTCGCTCAGCACAATCTTAAAGCGACCTTCAGCATCTGAGGTACTTTCTCCAATTGTTTTACCCGCCTGATTGGTTACATAAATCCGAATATTGGCTTCAGTCTGACCTGTGATCACTTTACCATCGGGATCTAAAGTGCCCGCGCTGATGGTTGGGGGCGTAAGATCTGGCGGTCCTGCATGATTATTGTCTGAGTTGTTTTTATCTTTTTTGTTGAGAAGTAAGTAGGCCGCATCAGCAACTAATATACCTAAGCCTATTTTCATCAATAGTGGTTGTCCATCCTCTTCATTTTCTGTTGCAGATAATGTTCCTAGTTGGGGGTCTGCATTGAGCGGAGCAGTGGTTACACTATGATCAGGGCTTGAGGGTGCAGTGACTTGCACTGATCGTACAGGACTGTAGTCAAGCAGTTGAGCGTATTCATCAAAGTTGGCCTGAACTTCGTTTCCTTGTTGATCACGCAGTAATAATTGATGTGGTGTATGTTGTTCAGGAGTGAAAAACTGTTGGATCGTTATCTTTTCACCGTTTTTGAGTGTGATGATTAAGTTTTTACCCACCTGTTCCATTTGTGCAATTTCATTTTTATCAATATTTAGATCAATGCGTGACGGGAGTTCAACTCGGATCAAATTGGTTTGTAGATCTTGATGAAGATGAGGATGTTGTAAATTTGAAACCGTAATTTTTGGCATAATGTACTCTTTGTGCTACTTGCTTCTGTCTTAATCATCAAGCATTGGTGCTGAATCACGCACTTAAAGTGCGGCGTGATAGAGCAAATGCGATACCGTTTTATTTAAAATAAAGAATAAATATTTATAAATAACAGTTGATTGTGTTGTGGTGGAGCTCGATTTTGAAATTAAATTAACAAAAGCCAAGATCAGCTACAATTGAAATTTCTCTGATTATTTGACGTATAAATAAAACACGGCGAAGCACCATACTTTTTTTATTTTTAAATCAAAATGTTGTTAAGTTTTTTATACAAAGTTGTCAAAAAAAAATTGTAAATTTAATCTGAAATATAAGTGAAAACATGGCCTAATTTAATCGGTAGAAATAAAACAATGCACGCAAGTGTATATAACTGATTCAGGTGCATGGATATTATTTCTAATGCGCTTTAATATAAACAACTCAGATAGGGCAGATCGTTCTGGTTTAAATGTTGTGCCTTTAAAAATTGGTCTTGAGGAAGTGATCTGTCGTGAGTGAAAAGCAACCCTTTGATTTAGTCACCCATTATCAACCTGCTGGTGATCAGCCACAGGCGATTGAGAAGTTAGTCCAAGGTGTACGTGATGGCTTAAAAGACCAATTGCTGTTGGGAGTAACGGGTTCTGGTAAGACTTATACTATGGCCAATGTCATTGCACAGTTACAACGACCAACAATCGTTATGGCACATAATAAGACGCTTGCTGCACAGCTCTATGGTGAATTTAAAGCTTTTTTCCCCAATAATGCCGTAGAGTATTTTGTTAGTTATTATGATTACTATCAACCTGAAGCCTATGTGCCATCTTCAGATACTTTTATTGAGAAAGATGCTGCTATTAATGATCATATCGATCAAATGCGTTTATCTGCAACGCGTTCACTCTTAGAACGCCGCGATGCCATTATTGTTGCTTCTGTTTCTGCAATTTATGGTTTGGGTGACCCAAATGCATATATGAGTATGTTGTTGCATGTGGTACAGGGTGATCGGGTTGTCCGCGATGAATTAATTCGTCGCTTGGTTGAAATGCAGTATAGCCGTAATGAATTAGAATTTTTACGTGGTACCTATCGAATTCGTGGTGAAATTTTAGATATTTTCCCAGCAGAATCGGACCAGTATGCTATTCGCATAGAGTTGTTTGATGATGAGGTAGATTCAATTCGGTGGTTTGACCCAATCAATGGAAAAATGGTGCGTAAGGTTCCACGTGTAACTATTTATCCAAAAAGCCATTATGTAACCCCTAAAGACCATTTGGCTCGTGCAATAGATACAATTAAAGTTGAATTACAAGAACAGTTGGGTTTTTTTAGAGCACATGACAAGTTGCTAGAAGCACAGCGAATTGAGCAACGCACGCGTTATGATTTAGAGATGATGCAACAGTTAGGCTACACCAACGGTATCGAAAACTATTCACGTCATTTGTCTGGTCGTGCAGCAGGTGCTGCACCGCCAACGTTATTTGATTATTTACCAGATGATGCCTTGCTGATCATTGATGAATCACATGTGAGCGTACCGCAGATTGGTGCCATGTATA
The DNA here is from genome assembly GCF_000829675.1 of Acinetobacter rudis. GTDB lineage: Bacteria > Pseudomonadota > Gammaproteobacteria > Pseudomonadales > Moraxellaceae > Acinetobacter > Acinetobacter rudis. Next base: position 25,074 of record NZ_BBRX01000047.1, on the reverse strand, counting down.
AAGGTGACCGTTCACGTAAGGAGAACTTGGTCAATTATGGTTTCCGTTTACCAAGTGCCTTAGATAACCGCCCAATGAAGTTTGAGGAATGGGAACGTATTATTCCTACGACTATCTTTGTTAGTGCAACACCTGCTGCCTATGAATTGGAAAAGTCTGAAAAAATTGTAGAGCAAGTGGTACGTCCTACAGGCTTAATTGACCCGGAAATTGAAATTCGTCCCGTGCTTACTCAAGTTGATGATGTCTTATCTGAAATTAATATACGTAGGGAGCGAGACGAGCGAGTATTGATTACTACTTTAACCAAACGTATGGCTGAAGATCTGACTGCATATTTAAAAGAGTATTCGATTAAAGTTGCTTACTTACACTCTGATATTGATACTGTAGAGCGAGTTAAGATTATTCATGAACTGCGTACAGGTGTCTATGATGCCTTGGTGGGAATTAACTTATTACGAGAAGGGCTAGATATGCCTGAAGTGAGCTTAGTTGCGATCTTAGATGCAGATAAAGAAGGCTTCTTGCGCTCTGAACGTTCTTTGATTCAGACCATTGGCCGTGCTGCACGTAATTTAAAAGGGAAGGCGATTTTGTATGCTGACCGTATCACTGACTCAATGCAAAAAGCGATAGATGAAACTGAACGTCGACGTTTAAAACAAATTGAGTTTAATACTGAGCATGGTATCGTACCTCGTAGTGCGGTTAGACAAACCGTTAAAGAAATTGATACAGGTGAAGATCTTCAACAAGAACAATACGATGAGGCATTGTTTAATCAATTTAGCAGCATGAGCGCTGATGAACGTCATATTCTTTCTGATCCAAAACTATTTGCACGACATTTGGCAAATCTCGAAAAGCAAATGTTGAAAGCATCGAAAGAATTGCAATTTGAGCAGGCAGCACAAATTCGTGATGATATTCTAAGACTCAAAGCACAAATGATTGTGTAATATATTGGCCTATATAATCTATTGTTTAATATGTGATTTGGCGTTACAAAGTTTAAAGTTTAGGCTAAACTCGTCAAGACTTTAAAATAAAAATAACCGCAGGAATCATCATGAACGATGCGACGATAAAGAAAAAGCTGAGCGGTATTGTGCTTGGCGTGCTGTGTTATTGTTTTGCAGTAATGCCTCTTCAAGCGGCAGAGCTGCAAGCTGTAGATAAGGTTGAGCTCGATAAGTTTCTTGGGGTTTGGTATGAAATCTTGAGTAAACCGAGTTCAACGACAAAGCGTTGTAATCGGGATATTACTTCAACATATACTTTAAACGAATATGGTCATCTGCTGGCTGAGCGTCAATGTTTGGATCAAGATCAGAAACCATTAACCTTCGTTGGTGAGGCCTATCCAGTCAATGAGCCGCGTTATAGCAAGTTTAAATTGAGTTTTATGCCAGAAGCTATTCGTTGGTTACCACTTGGTCAAAACGATTACTGGATATTAAAGTTAGATGAGCAATATCAGATGGCTTTAATTGGTGAACCGAATAAGCAATCGATGTGGTTACTATCACGTGATCCTCATCCGAATCAGGCGGTGGTCCAGCAATATCTCAATTATGCTAAAAGCCTTGGATATAAAGTAGATGATGTTGTGTATACCACACATCAAAAGTAATGAGTAAACAGCTAAAGCGGGAGCGTAGCATCTGTGTTTAAGGGTATTTTGCTCTCTGTATTGGCTTCAGTGACATTTGGGGTTTTATATTTTTATACCCAATTTTTGGGTATGTTTGACAGTGAGCAAACCTTTGGTTGGCGTATTTTGGCAACACTGCCATTTCTGACTTTATTTATGTATTTCACTGGTGAACTCAATAATATCGCCGTGATATTTCGTCGTCTTTGCGATAAGCCAATATTATTACTTGGTTTGTTACTCACATCGGCTTTGTCATCTTTACAACTCTGGTTGTTTTTATGGGGACCAATCCACGGTCGTGGTTTACAAGTGTCTTTGGGCTATTTTCTATTGCCCATGGTCTTAGTGTTGTTCGGGTGTATTTTTTTTAAAGAAAAACTTTCAAAGTTTCAATTGCTATCAGTCATTTTAGCTGCACTCGGTGTCGGCTCGGCTTTGTGGAGACAAGGGGGCATCGCATGGGAAACCATCGTAGTTGCTGTTGGGTATTCACTTTATTTTTTACTCAGAAAAAAATTACGCACTGATCATTTGGGCGGTTTTTGGTGGGACTTATTGTTATGTCTGCCGGTAGCAATTTATTTTATTGATACTCAGCCACATGCTTGGAGCCAGATGGTTTCTGAGCCAATATTATTGTTGATTGTGCTTGGTCTAGGTTTATTCAGTTCAATTGGCTTAGGGAGCTATATCTTAGCCAGTCGCTATCTGCCCTTGATCTTATTTGGTCTGTTAAGTTATCTAGAACCCGTACTGCTTGCTTTAGTTTCGATCTTATTGGGTGAGAGCATTGAGGCATCAGAATGGTGGACGTATATCGCGATTTGGGCAGCAGTTTTAGTCTTGGTATTTGAAGGGGCTTGGCATATTTATGTACAACGCCGTCAAGCTTATCGTCTCAAAAAGCAGTTAAAAGCAGTAGAACACTTAAAGAAATAAGACCATTTATTAAAGAAATGGTGTGTCAAAGCCAATAATAATGGGCCTTTTTAGGGAAAAATGGCTTTGCTGGTCAGCTTTTGATTCAATCTTGGTGCGTTTTACATTACAATTGTGGCGATTTAAATTTCAAGTCTATATAGATATTTATTAGAGGACGTATCTGTGAGCAAAGACACTATCATCGCCTTACACGCAGAACATCAAGGTCGTTGGAAAAACCGTGAAGAAATCGCGGAACGTATGATTGCGTTAATTGGCCAACTTTACCGCGAAAAAAATATTGTTGTATCTGTTTACGGTCGCTCTTTGATCAACCGTTCTGTTATTCAAATTTTAAAAACTCACCGTCGTACCCGTGTATTGGATGTTGAACTGTCAGTTGTACATACTTTCCCAATTCTTGAAGCATTGATGAAAGTTGAAGATATGGGTACTGCAGAAGTAGATATCGGTAAACTTGCAGTTGAATACAAACAGCAAGGTGGTGATATCGATGCATTTGTTGCAGCGGCAGTTGCTGGTCTTAAAGGCAATGCAACCGTTGAAACAGCTAAAGATGTTGTACTTTACGGTTTCGGTCGTATCGGTCGTATCTTAGCGCGTTTGGTGATTAGCCAATCTGGTTTGGGCCGTGGCTTAAACTTAAAAGCAATTGTTGTACGTAAATCTTCTGATGGTGATTTAGCTAAACGTGCATCATTGTTACGTCGTGATTCGATTCATGGTACTTTTGCCGGTACAATTTCTGTTGATGAAGAAAACGAAGCAATTATTGCAAATGGTAACTTCATCAAAGTGATCTATGCGTCTAATCCAAGCGAAGTTGACTATACTGCTTATGGTATTGAAAACGCGTTGGTAATTGATAATACGGGTAAATGGCGTGATGCTGAAGGTTTAAGCCAACACTTAAACTGTCCAGGCGTTGCTCGTGTGGTATTGACTGCACCTGGTAAAGGTGACATGAAGAACGTTGTATTTGGTGTGAACCAAGCTGACATTCTTGATGAAGATAAAATCATCTCTGCTGCAAGTTGTACGACAAACGCGATTACACCTGTATTGAAAGTACTTCATGACAAATACACAGTGATCAATGGTCATGTTGAAACAGTACACTCATTCACAAACGACCAAAACTTGATTGATAACTATCATAAAGCTGACCGTCGTGGCCGTGCTGCAACATTGAACATGGTCATCACTGAAACTGGTGCAGCGAAAGCAGTTGCGAAAGCATTGCCAGCTCTACAAGGTAAATTGACAGGTAACTCTGTACGTGTACCTACACCAAACGTTTCATTGGCTATTCTTAACTTAACACTTGAGAAAGAAGCTGATCGTGAAGAAGTGAATGAATATATTCGTCAAATCTCGATCAACTCTAGCCTTCAAGGTCAAATTGGTTATACCAACTCTACAGAAGTTGTATCAAGTGACTTTATTGGTTCGCGTACTGCGGGTGTGTTTGATGCGCAAGCGACAATTGCATCGGGTACACGTTTGACTGCTTATGTTTGGTATGACAACGAAGTAGGTTATAGCTGCCAAGTATTACGTATCGCTGAGCAAATGTGTGGTGTTAACTACGCAAAAGTTCCTGCAGAAAAAAATGCTTAATTGCTGATTTTTCAGTAGAAAGAAAAGGGCTTCATTGAAGCTCTTTTTTTTCGTTTAAAAAAATTGTACCCTGAAAGGAGTTCATCTCGAACGGATCATCAAAACAGCTTTATTCATATTACAAATCAGTCATTCGGTTAAATAGAAAAAATTTCAATAAAAGCAAAATAGTTTAGAAAATGTATAAATAATAACGTGATATTTTAGGTCGTTTAAAAGTAGGCTATATTTTATAACAAATTGAAATATATTAATTTTTATTTGCTTTCTATGTTCTTGACGAATATCCATTGACCATTACAACGGCTTTGCCGAAAAATGTGCAAATCAAATCACAAAAAAAACCGTTACACTCAAGAAAATAGGTAAGCGTTTTAAGGATAGAGCGTTGAAAATTAAAAAACTAATAATGACATTGGGTTTTCTCATCGTTGCTGCCATCTGTGGTGTCTTGATTGCAATTTGGGTATTTAAACATTTTAATATTTATATTCCGCTTGAAAATCAGGCGGTAAATATTGAATTGCAAGAGGCATTAAAAGCCAAAGTAACCATTCATGATGCTTTAGATGTGGACGTTACTGGAAATGTAAAAGCAGTTATTCCGATTAACGAGCAATTAATTATCCCTGTCAATCAAACACTTATGCCGCACGTTTATTTTGATAATATGGTGCCGATTAAAACTACAATCCCTGTAAAAGAAGTATTAAAAGTGGAGCAGGATATGCCGATTGATACCAAAGTGACTGTGAATGTTTTTGGTAAAGATCTGAGCTTTCCTTTAAAAGGCGTGATTCCAATTAAAATGGATGTACCTATTGAACTACAAGTTCCTTTAGATCAAGCAGTGCATTTAAAATTCGACAGTAAAGTTCGTACAGACTTAAAAGAAAGTTTGCGTGTACCACTAGTTACCACTTTGGATACTCAAATTCCAATTAGTGGGCGTTTAAATGTTCCTGTAAAAACACCTTTGGATGCGACAGTTGATGTGCAAAACGTTTTACCTGTGAAGATTCAACAAGGTAATCTTAAAATCCCATTGAATAGTGTTCAGTTATCACGTAGTGAAGCAAGTGCGCCTGCGAGTACACCCGCTGCTCTTGCTACCCCTTAGGAGGATTGCAGATGAAAATTTCTCGCTCAATCATTCCTTGGGTGGTTTATTTTGTCTTATTGGTGATGTTGATTGCGGTACTGTTTTGGTTTTATTTAAATATACAAGCCTCGATGTATGTCAGCGCGCAAAAAGCAAAAATACAATTATCAGATCGCTTTGAAACGAAAATTCATGTGGGAAATTATTTAGAGACTAAAGCCAAAGGTAAACTCAACACAGAGATTAATATGGATCAGCGGATGAATTTACCTTTGAAAGGTAAATATCCTGCTAACCTTAAATTTGTGGTAGAAACACCCGTTAAAGTGAATATTGATTATCAAACTTCAGTGAAAATAAATGCCATACTGCCTTTAGATGCAACGACTGATTTGGTCTATCAGAAAAAATATTTACCACGTTTTCCTTTACGTGTGGATATTCCGATTCAGCTTGATGTGCCGTTTCATTTAAAACGTAGTTATGTGGTGCCGATTAAAATCATGTTTGATGGTAAAACATATTTTGTTTTTGATGAGGTGCTAAATGTTCCAGTCAAACACGTGTTAACACCGACCATGAGTATTGATGATCCAATGACCATGAAGAGGCTCGCTGACTTTCGTGCAACCATGCAAAATGCAGAACGTGAATCTACTGCAAATCTAGAAATGAATATGCAGTTACCACTTAAAAATGTTCATCCCTAAAATCTTGATCTCAATGAAAACTGCACTTTGTCGAATAAATAAGAATTGTTTATTTAATCGGCAGAGTGCTATGATCTAAAACTGAAACTATCGACAGGTAAGTTTATCGCTTATCGTAAGTTAATTGCATGTGGAGCAATGATGAGTCTCTATGCCAGTAGTACGATCATCGGTCAGGTTTTATCGAATAACTGTCCTTCAAGAGAAATACTCGAACACCTTACCAATAAATGGTCTGTCCTTATATTACGATGCCTGAGTGAAGGGGTACATCGGTTTAATACGTTGTATAAACGGATTGAGGGGATTAGTGAAAAAATGCTGGCACAAACTTTAAAAATCCTTGAACGTGATGGTTTTGTGCTAAGAACAGTTTATCCCGAGGTTCCACCGCGAGTGGAATACCAATTGAGTATTATTGGGGCTCAAGCTGCAGAAAAAATAAATACATTGATTGTTTGGATTGAGCGTAATTTACCAGAGTTAATTGCACAGCAAAATCACTCAACACCATCAAATTAAGTCAGTTTAAAGCGTGATTTTAATCTTAAATCAATCGAAGAGCGAAAAAACATAATATAACCCATAATATTGTTCGAGATATTTTGCAAAATATGGCAAAATATGCGGTTTCAAAGATTTTAGAGGATTGGCAGCATGCGCTTTGTTGATGAGGCAGTCATTACTGTAGAGGCTGGCGACGGTGGCAATGGCGTAGCCAGTTTTCGCCGTGAGAAATTTGTCCCTTTTGGTGGTCCAGATGGTGGCGATGGTGGTCGTGGCGGTAGTGTATTTGTCGAAGCAGATGAAAACACAGGTACCCTAGTTGACTATCGTTATACCCGTCGCTTTCGCGCAGAACGTGGTAAAAATGGTTCTGGCGCAAACTGTGCAGGGCGCGGTGGTGAGTCTGTTGTACTCAAAGTACCTGTAGGTACAACCATTGTAGATACTGACTCAGGTGATATTATTGGTGACTTAGTTGCTCATGGCCAAAAGGTTATGGTTGCAACAGGTGGTGATGGTGGTTTAGGTAATACTCACTTCAAATCATCGACTAACCGTGCACCACGTAAGTGTACTCACGGGATTAAAGGTGAAAATCGTGAGATTCGTCTAGAACTTAAAGTTTTAGCCGATGTTGGTTTACTTGGTATGCCAAACGCTGGTAAGTCGACTTTTATTCGTGCAGTTTCAGCAGCGAAACCAAAGGTTGCAGATTATCCGTTTACCACAATGGTTCCTAACCTCGGTGTGGTTGATGCTGATAGTCATCGTTCATTTGTGATGGCGGATATTCCTGGACTGATTGAAGGTGCAGCAGAAGGTGCAGGTTTAGGTATTCGTTTCTTAAAACATTTGGCACGTACTCGTATTTTATTGCACATTGTTGATGTTGAGCCAATTGATGGTTCAGACCCAGCCTACAATGCCAAAGCAATTATGCAAGAATTGCAAAAATTCTCGCCAACTTTAGCAAAATTACCTGTTGTTCTCGTTCTTAATAAACTTGATCAATTAAGTGAAGATACGCGTGAAGAGTGGTGTCAGCACATTCTTGAAGAACTTGAATGGACTGGACCTGTATTTAAAACTTCAGGTTTACTTGAACAGGGGACTAAACCTGTTGTGTATTATCTGATGGATCAAATTGAGCAACAGCGTGAACGTGAGCTTGAAGATCCTGAATATGCTGCACAAATTAGAGAATTCCGTGAGCAGCTTGAAGCTGAAACACGTGAACAGACCATCGCTGCAAAAGAAGCTTATCGTGCTATGCGCCGTGCACAACGTGATGGTGAAATGGATGACGATGAAGACTTCGATGATGAAGACGATGGCGATATGGAAGTATTCTACGTACGTTAATTTCGATGCGTAACGTGAATGAGAACTGAGGAAAATCATGATAGAAGTGGTAGATGGACAACGTCAACTTAAGGCGTGCAAACGAATCGTTGTCAAAATCGGATCTTCTCTACTTACAGCAAATGGCGCGGGTTTAGATATCGAGGCGATTTCCCATTGGGCAAAACAAATCGTTGATCTACACGAAGCTGGCCATGAGATGATTTTAGTATCATCTGGTGCTGTAGCAGAGGGGATGGTGCGGATGAAGTTGCCGAGTCGACCCACTGATTTACCCAGTTTACAAGCCTGTGCAGCCATTGGTCAGATGGGCTTGATCCAAACTTGGTCGAGTGTTTTAGAGCGCCATCAGGTTGGAACTGCACAGGTGTTGTTAACACATGATGACCTGAGTGATCGTCGCCGTTATCTTAACTCTTGTGATGCGATGCAACAGTTACTCGATTGGCGGGTAATCCCTGTTATTAATGAAAACGATACGGTATCAACCGATGAAATTCGTTTTGGTGATAACGACACACTCGCTGCGATGGTTGCCGGTCAAGTGCATGCTGACTTGTTGATTATATTAACTGATCAACAGGGCATGTTTGACTCTGATCCACGCAGTAATCCCAATGCAGTTTTGCTGTCTACAGTGCGTGCACTTGATGATGGCCTGTTTGAGATGGCTGGTGGTAGTGGTGCTTTGGGAAGTGGGGGGATGCAAACCAAAGTTCGCGCTGCACGTTTAGCAGCTAAATCTGGTTGCCCAACCTTGATTGCCAGTGGTGAAAGTGATGGTGTTTTGTCTCGCCTTATGGCTGGAGAAATGCTTGGAACTTTATTTGTCACTGATAATGATCGGATTACAGCGCATCAACAATGGTTAGCTGCACATCTACAAACTGCTGGTCGTCTAGTGATTGATGATGGTGCAGTTCAAGCCATTAAAACTCAACATCGCAGTTTATTACCAGTAGGGGTAAAAGCGATCGAGGGTTATTTTGAACGTGGTGATGTGGTTGAATGTGTTGATCCACAAGGTAAACGTATTGCAGTAGGTCGAGTTAACTTTAGTTCTCGCTCAGCTGAATTGGTTAAAGGTTTATCTTCAGATAAAGTTTATCAAGTGCTTGGCGAATCACGTTCGTTAGAAATGATTCATCGAAATCATATGGCGATTTATTAGTATTTCTGCCTTAAAGTAAAAAAGACAAAGAGCCTCATAAGAAATTATGAGGTTTTTTTATACTTGTAAAATGATTCGGAAAGATACATGCTGTAGTTCGCTGTAACGTCACTTAATTGAAAAATGTAATTGCATCATAGATAACATGGAGTGTTTTTTGATGTCGATTAAACACTATTTAGAGCAAGGTATAGAAAACAGCCTCTTTCAAAAACAGATGAGTTTTGAAAATGATTGGGGGCTCATTCAAAACTGGTCAGATCAAGTTTATTTACCGTTTCAAGTCCGCCCTACAGGTGAGATTCATGATCCCACGGCATATATGTCGCGTATTAATATCGGGCAATTTATCCTGACACGGTTTACTTATGGTATTCCTGTAGAGATTTATAATTTTTCAGAAAATTGCTCTCGGGTTTTATTACTGACCACGATTCATGGTCATGCCCGGCATGCAATCGATAAGTCGCGTAGTGTTGTTACGAGTTTAAATCAATCGTATTTGATGGATTCAAGTTATCCTGATGATTATGCATTTTTATGTAGTGAAGATAATATTCAACTCAATTTGAGTATTCCTAAAAAAACACTGCAAGAGTTAACTATTGCAAATTTTGGCCATGATGCGCCTTTAAGTTTATGGCAAGCTCGAAGTTATTTTGATGGCAGTAATGCCTGTTGGATGGCATTACTGCATTATGTATATCAAACGATAAAAGAAATACCCGCACAGGCTTTAGAGCGTAAAGCCGGTCAGCATCTTGAGCAGATGATCGGCTTACATATCATTAATGCATGGGCTAGGCACGAGAAAATAGACCTCAGTCAACCCATCGATATCGCGCCTTATTATATTAAGCGTGCGATGGAGTATATCCATGCCAATTATCAATATAGTCCAACCATTGTTGAAATTGCCCAAGCTGTAGGAGTCAGTATTCGAACCTTGTCTGCGACTTTTAAACGACACCAGCAGATGACAGTAGGGCAGATGCTTAGAAAAGTTCGGTTAGAGCAAGTTCGAGAACGTTTATTGACTGCAGATGCGGCGAGTAATGTGATGGATATTGCCCATGCTTGTGGTTATATCAATTTGGGTGATTTTGCTCGACAGTACAAACAAAAATATGGCGAGTTACCTTCAACCACAATCAAGAGAAATTAAGTGTTAAAAAATCATCAATAGATGAAGCGGTTGAACTACTTAAGATATTAAAAAAGTGGCATTTTAGCCACTTTTTCTTTGTCTATCTTCTGGATGCATGTTGAAGAGATTGAAAAATGCGTTGTGAAAATGTTCGGTTATTTCTTTAATGCCGAATATTGACATTGTTTGCCTTTTTTCGGTAACCAATGTGATTTTGCTGTGTTTAAAATCAAAGTCGTAGTGAGAGAGAAGGTCAGAAGCACTGTCATGGAAATGAATAGGTGCGAGGTTAAAAGTCCTTTCTGCTACAGACTTTAAAATATAAGCAAATGGAATATGCACAATGAAAGTAAAAGCCGCTGTTGTAAATGGTGTTAACCAACCCTACACCTTTGAAACTCTAAATCTTGCAGAATTAAAAGATGATGAGGTCCGTGTAAAAATTGTTGCGACAGGTATTTGTCATTCAGATGACGCCTTGCGTTTAGGCCATGCTGCATATGAGTTTCCTGGTGTTCTAGGGCATGAAGGTGCGGGTATTGTCGAAAAAGTGGGTTCAGGTGTAAGTAATATTCAAGAAGGCGATCATGTGGTATTGGCTTATGCCTATTGCAGTCATTGCAACCACTGTTTAGAAGGAATACCTGCTGCATGTACTGATTGGCTTTCTCTAAACTGGGGTGCTGTTCATACCGACGGCACACCATTTTTTACTCGTGATGACGGGACAGTAGTACGAAACTTTTTCCACCAATCATCATTTGCAACTCATATCAATGTAAAAGCGACAAATATCACTAAGGTTGAAAAAGATGTCGATCTACGTTTGGCTGCCCCTTTGGCTTGTGGTCTGATGACGGGTGTAGGTACGGTAGTAAATGGTTTAGAAGCTAAACCTGGATCGAGTATTGTGATTTTTGGTACAGGTGCAGTTGGCTTGGCTGCGATGATGGCTGCAAAAATTAGTGGATGTAGCACGATTATTGCGGTGGATATTCATGATGCACGTCTGCAATTGGCCGAAGAGTTAGGTGCGACTCATGTTATTAATAGCCGCTCTACAGATGTACTGGAGAAAATTCGTGAAATCACCAATCAAGTTGGAGTGAATTATTCGGTAGATACCACAGGTGTTGAATCGGTGATGAAACTGTCCTTAGATGTATTGGCGATTCGTGGTGTTGCTGCGCCTATTGCTGTGACGAATCAAAATATAACGATTAACACGCTGACTGATTTGGCACTTGCAAGTAAAAAAATGATTGGTGTGCTTATGGGGGCGACTGTGCCTCAGCTCAGTATTCCTAAGATGATTGAATACTTTAAAAATGGTGTATTCCCATTTGATCGTTTAATCCAGTTATATGATTTCGATGATATTAATCAGGCTTCTGCGGATTCTTTGTCAGGTAAAACGATTAAACCTGTTTTGGTCGTGGATAAGAGTTATACGGTTTAGTTTAATTTACAGGATGTAAGCACAATGAAATTTACAGATAATCAAACGATAAAATCTATTTTTGATCAGCAAAAGGCTTTCTTTGCCAGTGGTGCAACAAAAGACTTGGCTTTTAAAAAACAACAGCTGCAAAAACTTAAAGATGCAGTCCTTTCTTTTAAAGAGAAAATCTATGTTGCTCTTGAACAAGATTTAGGTAAAACCAAAGAATTTGTCGATTTAGCTGAAATCGGTGAAGTGGTGACAGAGGTCGATTTTGCTTTGGCAAACTTAGATCAATGGGTACAGCCAGAAAAAGTGCCAACCTATGCATTACTTGAACCTGCTGAGTGTTTTGTAGAGCATGAAGCTTATGGTGTGACCTACATCGTTTGCCCATTTAACTATCCTGTAAACTTAGCCTTTGCACCTTTGGTTGCTGCGATTTGTGCAGGCAATACTGCGATTATTAAACCCTCAGAAAATACACCTGCGACTTCAGTGCTCATTGAACAGATCGTTCAAGCGACATTTGCACCAGAGCATGTGGCAGTTGTACAAGGTGCGCGTGAAGAAAATGAGTATTTATTGTCTTTGAACTTTGATTTAATTTTCTTTACAGGTAGTCCAACTGTAGGAAAGCTGGTAATGCAGGCTGCTGCTAAAAATTTGACACCATGCATTTTAGAATTGGGTGGAAAAAGTCCACTGATCGTTATGCCTGATGCAGATTTAGATCATACTGTTGCACAGCTAGTTTTTGGTAAATGTGCAAATAGTGGTCAAACTTGTGTTGCACCAGATTATGTCATGGTTCATGAGAGTGTGAAGCAAGATTTGCTGGACAAATTACTGGCAAAATTAAAAGCTGATTTTCCACATGTCAATTCAAACGGCAAGATCATTAGTTCTTCACAGATCCATCGTTTAGCTGAAATGGTTGCCAAGAGTCGTGGAGAGGTTGCTTTTGGTGGTGAATATGATGCTGAACAACGTTACTTCCAAGCAACTGTGGTTGATCATGTCGATTGGGATGATGCCTTAATGCAGCAGGAATTGTTTGGACCGATTTTACCTGTACTCACGTTTACTGATATTAATAAAGCGATTGAGGAGATTAATTTTAATCATCCTAAACCTTTGGCTGCTTATGTGTTCAGTAAAAATAAAGACGAAGGGCGTAAGATACTATCAAAAATTCCAGCAGGGGATGTGATCGTTAATGGCGTGATGTTACAAGCATTTTCACCATACCTGCCATTCGGTGGTAGTGGTATTTCAGGTATAGGGGATTACCATGGTTATTATGGTTATCTCGCATTTACTTATAAGAAATCCGTAGTGGTATATGCTTAACAGTAATTTGTTATGGTTTAAGCAGCCTTAGCTAAATAAACTAAAATATAGAGGTGCATAAGCTAAGTTATGCGCCTCTTTTTAGATGAACAGATAAAATAGGGAGTTGTTTGTTTACACCAACCATGTGTGGAAAATCTGCCAGTTTTAACATGTCCATATCTTCGTTACTGTTTCCGTAAGCATAGATATACTGATAATCTTTGAGTTGATAATGCTGTTGTATACGGAGTGATTTCTGTATTTCACTACAGTCAGGTGTAATATATTTTCCAGTTAATATGCGGTCAATTTTTTCAGTTTGAGTACAAATTAAGTCAATCTCGAGTAATTGGCAGACAGCCTCTAAATAAATGTCTACAGAAGCAGAAACTAAAACCACATCATCACCTTGTTGTTGATGTTGTAAGAGCTGCTGGTACAATTCAGGATTTAACCCAGTGATTAACTGTTTCGCATAGTCTTGAATAATGGGTTGTAACTCATCAAGATTTGTTTGGCTAAAGATTGCAGAAAACAATTTAGGGCGCATTGATCGAGCAGGGTAAAGTTTTAAATAATAGGCCTGAATCCACGGGAGTATTTTCAAGCCATTTTTAAGAATATGCCGTTTACTGCATGTATAAAATATAAAGCGAGTGAAGCTATCACCTGAGTATAACGTGCCATCAAAATCAAATAGGGCTAAATTTTTATATGTTTTGCGCGTTGCATACATGTTTCAAATCGTCCATTCACTCGGCTCGCATACCAGTTGGTGTTGTAATCGCGGCTCAATTTTGGTCCTGAAATCACCACCTCAGGCATGATGGCATAAATTGGATCTTTACCCGTTTTTTCTTGATAGAGCTTAGAAATCGCAATATATGTTTGGGTTTTCTCAAAGTCCGCACTTTTTTCATCTTTTAAATCATTACGTAATTGTCGCGGTGTAATGAGTACTTTGTTGGTAATAAATAATGTGTTGATTGCTTTTTCAGATAGGGTGTTGGTCACCAAAGGGTTTCCATTTTTATCATAAGAAAGTAAATCACCATCTAAGCTCAGGTCGATTTCGGTGAGTTTTTCCACCATTTTTTGTACAGCAGCATTACGGCTAGAGTACATCCCTGAGTTATAGTCTGCAAAACGATAAATTGCTTTGTCATATGCAGCAGGATAGAGCATTAAACGGTGTATCCCATAATATAAACCCCCATACTGTGTGTACAGATCATCGCGTAATTCATTGTTATTTACAGAGTTACGCTTATGTTCTTTCGCATAATTAATATGTACTTGCATGGAGCCCAAAGTGGTAATGGGATTCATTTTCTCAGCGATATCTTGACCGACCAATTTAGCGGCCCCAGTTAATGCGCTCACATGATAATGTTGAGACATGTAGTCAAAAATTTCTCGATACAACACATCAAGTTGTTGTTCATTTTTGACTTTACTCATTTGTTTAAGATAATTGTCTTCAACAGAAGGTTGGGTACGTAGCACATCATTAAAGTAATTTGCTAGGGGACCACCGAGTGTTACACCTAATTTATCTTCAAATTTCTCTTGGAAACGAGTACTGACTTCTTTGACCGCTTTTTGCCCCAAACCCGCAACATTCGGGTTAGCAACAAAATTTGATTCCTGATCAACCACGGCAACAATACTGCAAATATTTTCTTTGCTATTGGGGATTTTTAAAGTCTCAGTAATGCTGGCAATATCCTCAGCCCATGACGCTCGATCATTTACTCGCGCTGGGATTAATTTTTTAATTTGTTCTTGATTCAGAGATTTGGCTTCGTCTTCGGACCACCATCCACCCTTGCCGCATGCAGACAAAGTGATTGAGAGAGTGAGGATTGATGTCAATTGAATGACGCTAGAAAGAGAGTGAGGTTTTTTCATATGAACGAAGAGCGCTCAAAAATAAGGAAAATTAACCAGTTTAGTATACGCAATATTCGGCGAATTGTTAGGATTTTAATGTGTTTTCTAGTGAGTAATACAACAAATAATGAAAAGATTATGGGGAAGATTCGTCAATTGTTTGATTGCTAATATTGATGAGTTATTGCAGACTCAAGGCAAAAGTCGTCATTCCCAGTTTAGAGTTTATTATGCGTGATCCATTCATTGATCAAAGTAAGGGCATATTAATTTTCCTTGTGGTCTTTGGGCATTTTCTTGAACGTCTAATCGGTTGGGGAACTGAAGAAAGTCGTACCTTATTAAGCAGTATCTATGCGATCCACATGCCTGCATTTATTTTTATTTCTGGTATGTTATTTAAAAATAAAAATATTTTAGAGAAAGTTAGTTACTTTTTATCATTACTTATACCTTTTCAATTGTTTTATCTATTGTTGAATTATGTTTTGACTGGTCATTGGAGCAGTACGTGGTGGTATCAGCCTTATTGGATATTATGGTATTTACTTGGCATGATTTTTTGGGCGTTATTATTACCCCTTGTATTGAAAAGTAGATATCCTTTATTTATTGCAGTATCTGCAGCCATGCTCATCGGTTTTTCTCCTATCAATAACTATATATTGTCCATAGGGCGAGTTTTTACATTTTTCCCTTTCTTTGTACTTGGACATTTATATGGGCAAACTTGGTTTCAATGGTTAAAACAATATCCTAAAACTCGGCTATTGGGTTTAGTTACACTTATTGCTATTGCTTTAGTCTTCTATGCTGTACCCATTTCATCTGGATGGTTATATGGTAGCTACAGCTACAGCCAATTAAACCAGCATGGATTAATGGCGCTGGGTACTCGATTAATATTAATGGTCATATCCGTAGTGGGGTGTGTGGCTTTATTTGCGCTTACACCACGCTTTAAATTCAGTCCTCTCGTTCAGCTGGGGCAAAATACCTTGGCAGTTTATTTATTACATGGATTTGTGGTGATACTGATCGCTCAATTGATCAAACTCACTGGCACGATTGAGTTCAATTTGTTGCTATGTTTACTGTTGAGTGTCGTGACTTGTTTTGTGCTTCAACAAAACTTATTGAGTCGTATGATTGAAAAATTATCACAGCTATTACGTTTGCAGAAATCAGGTTAAGTTGAGTGGAAAAGCAGCAATTTCACGCTGTGCGCTTTCATGAATCTTTCATATTTGCACAGTATTATCCACAATCATTTACTTAGGTTTAGATCAAAATGCTTAATTTAAAAACAGTTTCAATCGTTGTATTGGCAGCAGCAACTTTAGCTTTTGTTGGTTGTTCTAAAAAGAAAGATGAAGCACCAGCAGCGACAGCTTCTGAAGTACCAGCAGAAGTAAGCAGTGCAGCACCAGTTGAACCTGTAGCGCCTGAAGCAGTACCTTCAACAGAAGCAAGTGTAGTAACACCTGAGGCACCTGCTACAGAAGAAAAAGCTGACAATGGTGCGATTGCTGCACTCGATAAACCAGCGACCTAATAAAAAGACTCTTGATCAAAGCCTGCACCTGCAGGCTTTTTTTGAATGTAATGGAAATTTTTAGGGAAAATCCCTAAACTAGCTGCTGTAATTTTTTCCCCGCAACGAGGTTTTCAGTGAGTCAGCATCAGGTTATTCAAGATTTGTTTGATCGTCCTATAGATCGAAAAATCTGGGTCGCCCCTATGGCCGGAGTGACGGATCGTCCATTTCGAACGCTGTGTAAGTACTTTGGTGCAGGGCATGCGGTCAGTGAAATGATGACGGCAGATAAGACTTTACGTATGAGTAAAAAAAGTCTGTATCGAGCAAATTTTGATGGTGAAATTGCCCCAATTTCAGCCCAGATTGCGGGTGCTGATCCTATAGATTTAGCAGAAGCCGCACGTTATCAGGTCGCCAATGGCGCACAAATTGTTGATATCAATATGGGATGCCCTGCAAAGAAGGTATGTTCCAAATTGGCTGGTTCTGCCTTATTGCAAGATGAAGACTTGGTTGCACGTATTCTTGATCAAGTTGTGGCAGCAGTTGATGTGCCAGTCACACTAAAAACACGTTTGGGGTATTTAAATGGTCAAGAAAATATCTTAAGAGTAGCAAAGCGTGCAGAACAGGCAGGTATTGCTGCTTTAGCTTTGCATGGACGAACTCGTGAAGATATGTATCTTAATACAGCGCGATATGAATTGATTAAACAGGTCAAAGCGTCGATTAATATTCCTGTGATTGCCAATGGTGATATTGATAGCCCTGAAAAAGCGCAGGCAGTTTTGAGCGAAACTGGTGCAGATGCTTTGATGATTGGTCGTGCAGCTCAAGGTCGCCCTTGGATTTTTCGTGAGATCGCACACTTTTTAAAAACGGGCACACATTTGGCTGCTCCAGAGATCATAGAAGTCAAACAAGTCTTGCTTGGGCATTTGGCTGAGCTCTATCAGTTTTATGGTGAATATTCTGGATGTCGTATTGCACGTAAACACATTGCTTGGTACACCAAAGGCTTACGTGGTAGTAATGAATTTAGGCAACAGATGTATCAAGTTGAAAGTACTGTAGCGCAAGCCCAAGTCGTTGAGCAGTATTTTGATCGTCTTTTGGGACAAGGGCAGATTATGAGTGATGTACAAGCAGAACAAGTCAATTTGTTAGAGGTTTAAGCTAAAGCTTGTTTGCTTTATAACGCCTGAATTAGTCAATAACAGCAGTCTTAAGTTTAGCGCGCTGTGTTGCTTTCCAATCAAAAGGCAGCAATTGCTCTAGGCTAAGAATTTGACCATCGCTAATCTCTATTTCAGCGTTGAGATTGTCACTGCTGAGTTGACTGAGCAATTCGCGGCAACGTCCGCAGGGTGGAATCGCTTGACCGAAGCGGTTGACAGCGACACAAGCCCTAATTTGATACTCTCCGTTTTTCAACATTTCAGCGACTGCTGCATGCTCTGCACAGAAACCCAATGAACATGCGGTATCAAGACAGATACCTGTATAAACTGTACCTGATTGGCTCAAAATTGCCGCAGCAACACTACCAAATGCGACATTACGATTAAGTTCTGTTGGCGCGAGTACAGCTTTAGCCGCAGAACGGAGCTGAGAAAAGTCAACTTGGTTCAGATGAGTCATTTATAAATCCTATCAAGAAAATGTTGATTATATTTTTGAGCTGCTGAGTGAAGTACAGTTAAGTTTTGGGGCAAGTCGCCAAAGCTAATATGCCATAAATAAGCGAATTAACACAAATACCGCAGTAGAAAACTAGAATCCACATCGAAAGAATGAAAAAGTAGCATTTGGATGCACCATTTTGGGACTCGTTCGTATAGTTTTAAATCAATTCGAAATAACAGTGTGTGAAGATGGTGCAATTGTATTGGCACACAGTATAATGGGCCTCGATAGAGCAGTTATTACTGTATGATCTACTAGGAAATTCAGCAGCTTAACTTTTTTTGAAAGTTGGTACGGGATTTGCATTGATATGATCAATAACTCACACGCACTTGATAAGTGCAACAAAATTTCATTGGAGCAAAATGAGCATGGCGAATAAAGTCCTTCAACTCATACAAGAAAGTGGCGCAAGATGGGTCGATTTTCGCTTTACTGACACTAAAGGGAAAGAACAACACGTTACTTATCCTGCTGACTCAATCGACGAAGATACATTTGAAGACGGTAAAATGTTCGATGGTTCTTCGATTGCTGGTTGGAAAGGCATTGAAGCATCAGACATGATTTTACGTCCGGATGCTGAATCTTGTTTCCTCGACCCGTTCTTTGCAGAGCCGACAATTGTCGTGACTTGCGATGTTATTGAGCCATCTACAGGCCAAGGTTATGAGCGTGACCCACGTTCGATTGCTCGTCGTGCTGAAGAGTATTTGAAATCTACAGGAATCGGTGATACTGCATTCTTTGGTCCAGAACCAGAATTCTTTGTGTTTGACGAAGTGAAATGGGACATCGATATGTCTGGCGCTCGTCACACTTTGATCGCAGAAGAAGCTGCTTGGTCTACAGGTAAAGACTACGAAGCAGGTAACTCTGGTCACCGTCCTCGTGTTAAAGGCGGTTACTTCCCAGTACCACCAGTTGATTCTTCACAAGATATGCGTGCTGAAATGTGTGCAAAAATCGAAGAAATCATGGGCCCAGGTCGTGTAGAAGTACATCACCATGAAGTCGCATCTTGCCAATTAGAAATTGGTGTGAGCTTCAACACTCTAGTACGTAAAGCTGATGAAGTTCAACAGTTCAAATATGCAGTTTGGAACGTTGCTCATCAATATGCAAAAACAGCAACATTTATGCCTAAACCAATGGTTGGCGATAATGGTTCTGGTATGCATGTACATATGTCTATTTCTAAAGATGGCAAAAACTTATTTGCTGGCGATGAATACGCAGGTCTTTCTGAAATGGCGCTGTATTTCATTGGCGGTGTGATCAAACATGCACGTGCATTGAATGCGATTACAAACCCATCTACAAACTCATATAAACGTTTAGTGCCTCATTTTGAAGCACCGATTATGTTGGCGTATTCAGCGCGTAACCGTTCTGCTTCGATTCGTATTCCTTACGTTTCTAGCCCGAAAGGTAAACGTATTGAAGCACGTTTCCCTGATCCAATGGCGAACCCATACTTGGCGTTTTCTGCATTGTTGATGGCAGGTCTTGATGGTATTCAAAACAAAATCCATCCTGGTGATGCAGCAGACAAGAACCTTTATGACCTTCCTCCTGAAGAAGAAGCGAAGATTCCTACAGTTGCTCATAGCCTAGATATGGCACTTGAAGCATTGAAAGAAGATCATGAATTCTTGCTTAAAGGTGATGTATTCACAAAAGATATGCTTGATGCATACATCGAATTAAAAACTGAAGAAGTTCGTCGTTTAAATACAACAACTCACCCAGTAGAATTTGATATGTATTACAGCCTGTAATTCATCGATATTACAGTTGATTAAACCCCGGTTCATCCGGGGTTTTCTTTATTGAACATTACAGCGTAAAATAGCGCGCTCTATTGTTTGTTTTGGGATAAGTTATCTGTGCATAGTCATTTAAATGTCGATCAATTGGTCATGGTCCGTGACCGTCATCGTTTAAATCGACTTAGAAAAGGTAAACAGGCCAATCCCGAACAACATCAAGCTTTATTTGAAAAGTCTAATCGTCAAGTTCGTGAACGACTGTCACGTCTACCTCAGATTAAACTCAATCAAGATTTGCCTGTTACTCAACATGTAGACAAGCTGATTGAGGCTATACAAAAACACCAGATAATAATTGTGGCGGGGGAAACGGGTTCAGGTAAAACCACTCAACTCCCACAAATTGCCATGTTAGCAGGACGTGGTTTAACTGGGATGATTGGTCATACTCAGCCACGCCGTCTAGCTGCACGAAGTGTTTCACAGCGTATCGCGGAAGAGGTGGGAGAGAAGCTAGGTGAATCTATTGGCTTTAAAATCCGCTTTACTGAGCAAGGTTCACAAGACTCTATTGTCCGTTTAATGACTGATGGGATCTTACTGGCAGAGTTAACCAATGATCGTTATTTAAATAAATACGATACGATTATTATTGATGAAGCGCATGAGCGTTCATTAAATATTGACTTTATCATGGGCTATATTAAGCAGCTCGTTGCTAAGCGCCCAGATTTAAAAGTTATTATTACTTCTGCAACCTTGGATGTGAATCGTTTTAGCGCATACTTTAATCAAGCACCTATTTTTGAAATAGAAGGCCGTAGTTATCCAGTCGATGTACTCTATCGTCCAATTTCGGAGATGAGTATAGGCGGCAGTGATGACGATGACTTCGATGATTTTGAAGAAAACTTACCACGTGCCGTTGTTCAAGCTGTTGAAGAGTGTTTTAAAGATGCTGAAAAGAAAGGGCATCCTGAACATGCTGACATCTTAATTTTCTCAAGCACTGAACAAGAAATTCGAGAACTCCAAGAAACACTCGAAAAGTATGGGCCACGTCATACCCAGATTTTGCCACTTTATGCACGATTGGCTTTGGCCGAGCAACAAAAGATTTTTAATCCAAGCGGTGGTGGTCGACGTATCATTATTGCCACCAACGTAGCTGAAACAGCGCTGACTGTACCGAATATTCGTTACGTGATAGATAGTGGTTTTGCTCGAATTTCTCGCTATAACTATCGTTCACGTGTACAACGGTTACCGATTGAAGCAATCTCTCAAGCTGCGGCAAATCAGCGTAAAGGACGTTGTGGTCGTATTGCGCCTGGGGTGTGTATACGTCTATATAGTGAAGAAGATTTTCAGAGTCGTCCTGAGTTTACTGAGCCAGAAATTAAGCGGACTAACTTAGCTTCTGTAATTTTGCAGATGCAACATCTGGGTTTGGGAAGCGTAGAATCATTTGACTTTATTGAGCCACCAGATCATAGGTTGGTCAATGATGGTCGTAAGTTACTGATTGAGCTTGGTGCATATCAAGAGAAAAAAGATCAGCTCACTAAGATTGGCGACATGATGGCACGTATGCCAATTGACCCACGTTTAGCACGTATGATTTTGGCAGGTTCGCATTTTGGTGTACTCAAAGAGGTGTTGATCATTGTGGCAGCGCTGGCTGTACAAGATCCACGTGAACGTCCAGCGGATAAGCAAACCCAAGCCGATCAGAAGCATGCTTTGTTTAAACAAGCTGATTCAGATTTCCTGTTCTATACGACGCTTTGGGATACCTTACAAAATAATCGTGAGATATTAACGGAAAATAAACGTCGTCAATTTGCTCGTCAGCATTTTTTGAGTTGGCTACGTTTACGTGAATGGCGCAAGACCCATGAGCAACTGCAGGATATGGCTGATAGTCTAAAGCTTTCGACCAATGATAAACCTGCGAGTTATGAGAACTTACATCGAGCTTTATTGACTGGGTTATTATCGTTTATAGCCAATAAGACAGATGAAAAGAATGTCTATCAGGCAGTGCGTCAACAAAAGGCACGTATTTTTCCTGCCTCTGCATTACATAAAACTCAAACCTCATGGGTTATGGCCTTTGAAATGGTTGAAACTTCACAGGTGTATTTACGTACATTGGCCAAGATTGAACCTGAGTGGATTTTGCTCGCAGCGCCTGATTTATTAAAGCATCATTATTTTGAACCACATTGGTCGAAGAAAAACGGTGTGGTCAATGCCTATGATCAAATCTCATTATTTGGTTTGATCATTGAACCTAAACGCTTATGTAATTATGAAAAAGTTGACCAACCTGCCTCGCATGAGATCTTTTTAAGAGATGGTCTAACCACGGGTCATTTGGGGGTTACACCGCCATTTTTAAAACATAACTTACTTAAACTTGAAGAAGTTGAAAGAGTTGAAGATAAGTTACGCCGCCGTGATCTGGTGGTGGATGAAGAAACGATTTATCAGTTTTATCAAAGTAAAGTGCCTACTGATATCGCAAGTAGACGTAGTTTTGAAGACTGGCGAGCAACTATTGAGTCAACTGAACCGCGCTTTTTATTTATTGATGATGAAAGTATTTGGTTAAATGATCGACCAACCACAGAACTCTTCCCAGATTACTTACGCAATGGTCAATTGCGTCTAGCTGCAAGTTATCGTTTTGATCCAAGTCATGCTGAAGATGGCGCAACGGTCAAGATTCCATTGGCTGCATTGGCACAAGTCGACGAAGGGATTTGGTCATGGGGAATTCCGGGTTGGCGCCAAGAGTTGATAGAAGCTTTACTTAAAACATTAAGTAAAGAGCAACGTCGTCAACTGGTACCGATTCCAGATACTGCTGCAAAATTGCTGCGCGCTATAGATGCTAAAGATCTAAATGCACATTTGTTTGATTATTTGGCATTTCAGTTACGCGGTGAGCAAATTAAGTCGCAAGATTTCTCTTTTGAGCGTGTGCCTGATTATCTCGTCCCTTTTATTAAAGTGATTGATGAAAAGGGCAGAGTGGTTGAAAGTGGGCGTGATTTGGTTGAATTAAAAGCACGCTGTAGAACGGAAACGCATAGTCCTGTACAACAACTTCAAGGCGAGTTTGATCATTTCCCTGAGCAGTTTGTATTTGAGGCATCGAAAAAAGTGACGGGTGTGGTTGTACAACAATACCAAGCTTTGGTGCCTATGACCGCTTTTGAGCAGTTGAGTTTGCAACAGAACAATCAAAAAACCGCAGGCGTAGTGATTCAAACGTTTAATGATCAGGCCGAAGCGATGCGTCAACATCGTGAAGGTGTGATCCGTTTAATTTATATGCAACTTGGTGATTTGATTCGTCAGTTGAAGAAGCAGATTTCTAAAAATATGGCTTTAGCTTATTCACCTTTGGGTGAAAAAGCCAAACTTGAACATATGTTGATTTACGCCACTCTGCAAATGTCGATTGATCATTTGCCTGTAAACAAAATGGATTTTGATAAGCAATTGGCTCAGGTCAAAAAAGATTTTCTGAGTCATGGGCAAGTTGCTTTACGCACCATGTCTGAAATTTACATTCAGTGGCAAGAGATTCGGCATAAGCTGTTGTTAGTTGATCAAAATATTTTTGGAAAAAGTGTGGATGATATTGAGGATCAGCTGGATTTGATGCGCTTATCTGATTTTGTCTATAGTAAGCCTGTTGAAATTTGGCAAGAGTTTCCACGTTATTTAAAAGCATTATTGATACGTTTAGAACGCTTGCCAAACAACTTAAACCGTGACTTAGATGCGATTATAAGCGTTGATACATGGATGGATAAGTTGTTTAAGCATAAAGACGATTTACGTCTAAACACATTATATTGTATGGTTGAAGAATACAGAATTTCGTTATTTTCTCAACCGATGAAAACCAAGACTCCAATTTCAGCGACGCGTCTGCAAAAAGTTTGGAATGAGTTGGCAATTGGCTAAGTGATTAATTAAATAAACTAAGATAAGGAACAATACATGAGCATACGTATTACGGGTACAGGTTTATATCACCCTGAGCATGTGATCAGCAATGAAGAGTTGGTGCAAAGTTTAAATGCTTATGTAGAACAATATAATCTAGAGCATGCAGCACAAATCGAAGCGGGTGAGCTTGAAGCATTGCGTGGTTCTAGTGCTGAGTTTATTGAAAAGGCTTCAGGGGTGAAGCGTCGCTATGTCGTTGAAAAAACAGGTGTACTCGATCCAACTCGTTTACGTCCGTATTTACAAGAGCGTGAGGATGATGAACTTTCGCTACAGGCAGAGTGGGGCGTTTATGCTGCTAAACAAGCAATGGAAAATGCTGGTGTCAGTGCAGAAGATATTGATGTCGTGATTTTGGCATGTTCAAACATGCAGCGAGCTTATCCAGCGGTTGCTGTTGAGATTCAAACAGCACTTGGGATTCAAGGCTATGCTTATGATATGAATGTGGCTTGTTCTGCAGCTACTTTTGGCCTAAAACAAGCTTATGATGCAATTCAATCTGGTGCGCGCCGTGTGTTGTTGGTCAACGTGGAAATCACGTCAGGTCATACCAACTATCGTTCACGTGATTGCCACTTTATTTTTGGTGACGTTGCAACAGCATCTATTATTGAAGAGACTGAGTCTAAAACAGGTTTTGAGATTTTAGATACGCATTTGTTTACTCAATTTTCTAACAATATTCGTAATAACTTTGGTTTCTTAAACCGCAGTGAAGATGCAGTTAAAGACGATAAACAATTCCGTCAAGATGGTCGTAAAGTCTTTAAAGAAGTTTGTCCGTTAGTGGCAAAAATTATTACTCAGCAATTACAAAAAAATCAGATTGCTCCAGAACAGGTTAAACGTTTTTGGTTGCATCAGGCCAATGCTTCAATGAATGAACTTATTTTGAAGTTAGTTGTTGGTAAGCAAAAAGCAGAAACAGATCCGCAGTTGGTGCCAATCATCTTAGATGAGTTCGCCAATACCTCTTCAGCTGGTGTAATCATTGCTTTGCATCGTAGCCAACATGAAGTTGCTGATGGTGAATATGGTGTACTTTGTTCATTTGGCGCTGGCTATTCAGTGGGTGCGATTTTGGTGCAAAAACGTGTAGCTTAAGTCAAACGTTGAAATTACGTGAGGGAAGCCAAGTGGCTTCCCTTTTTTAT
>NZ_BBRX01000048.1 GCF_000829675.1 Acinetobacter rudis | reverse complement strand
GGGGGGTGAGGATGTCAACCACTGTTTTTATAAAGAAAATCAGCTAAGATGAGTGAAATTTTTTAAGTTTTATTATGCGATGTTAGCATCTTCTCTTTATGTGTTTCCTGATCCGATTCAGGCCGATCCAGATCAACAAGGATTAATTTGTATAGGGGCGGACTTAACTCCTGAAACACTCTATCAAGCTTATAGCCAGGGCCTATTTCCATGGTTTTCAGAGGGCGAACCGATTTGTTGGTGGAGTCCTGAGCCGCGCTGTATCATTCGACCTGCTGATTTTAAACCGAGCAAATCATTGCTTCGGAATATGAAAACTAAGAACTATCACATAACTATTAACTACGCCTTTGAGCGGGTGATTCGTAGCTGTGCTTTACCTCGACAGTATGCAGATGAGACGTGGATTTCAGAAGATATTATTCAAGGCTATTGTGCATTGTTTGAGGCTGGTTATGCCTACAGTATCGAGGTATGGGATGCCGAAGAGCAATTAATTGGTGGTCTTTATGGGGTCACCATCGGTCAGGGCTGTTTTGGTGAATCCATGTTTAGTACGGCAACTGATGTGTCTAAAATGGCTTTTTATGCGCTGATGTTAATTGGAATTGAGCACCGACTTGAGTGGATTGACTGTCAACTGGTCAATGATCACTTAATGAGCTTGGGTGCCTGTACACTTTCTCGCCAAGACTATCTTAATTCGTTACAAGATGTTGTAAAACGACCAGCCATTGATTGGAAAAAGTACCAAGAGGGTGTATTTTTAACTCGGAGCATCGCTTTAACTGCAGGATTAAACAAAGAATAGCGCGAGGGGGCATTGCATATTATGAATTCTTATCACCCGAAGTCCCTGCTGAACGATTTACAGTATTATATTACGCCGCCACATGATTGCAGTTATTTAAAGAATAAATCTGCACGGATGGTATTTTTAGATCCAGCACATCAAATTGATGTACTGACTTTATCTGAGTTATCCCGTTTAGGGTTTAGACGCAGTGGGGATTTTGTTTATCGCCCAGAATGTCATTTATGTAAACAATGTTTGTCATGCCGAGTCCCTGTTCATGACTTTTCAATGAATGGGACACAAAAGAAAGCATGGAAGCGCAATCAGGATTTAAGTCTAACGATTATTACAAGTGCTGATGCGACTGAAGAGCATTATGCCTTGTATGAGCGCTATATTCATGCTCGTCATTCCGATGGTGATATGTTTCCACCTAGCCATGATCAGTTTGAAAAGTTCTTGGTCCAAAGCTGTACTGAAAGCTATTTCTTAGAATTGCGTCAAGACGGTCGTTTGTTGAGTGTTTCGACTTGTGATTTTTTAGATGATGGTATTTCAGCAGTTTATACTTTCTTTGACCCTGATGAACAGCATCGCTCTTTGGGTGTATATGCCATTTTAAAACAGATTGAACAGGCGCAAGCGATGGGCTTGGATTATGTTTATTTAGGATATTGGGTACCGCATTCAAATAAAATGAACTATAAAACCCAATATAATCCAATTGAGATTTTATTGGATGGTAAATGGAAGCGCCTTAATCGTCGTTTAAGCGAAGAGCAAATTGAACAACTAGGCGCAATGTTGATGACGACTTTCCCTGCAGAATGGGAAAACGTCATTTTTAATAAATAAATTGTTTAGCGATATTCAAATTTTATTTAAAGAGGCTGGCAAAATCGTCATGACAGGTTTTTACCATAATGACAGCATTTTCACGGCCTCCTGAATGTGTTGGATAATAATTGCGACGTAGATCTATTTGATGGAAATCAAGTTTTTCATACAGTGCGATGGCGCTTAAATTACTTTCTCTGACTTCTAGAAATATTTGGATCGGCTCATTTTTTAGTAACTGCATAGATTGTTGTAGTAACGCAGTTGCATGACCTTGACCTTGATGTTGCGGATCAATAGCAATGAGAAGGAGATTCGCTTCATCAAGAACGGTTTGAAAAATACAGAATCCGATCACCTGATGATTGATCTCAAGTACGCTACAGCTGTCACTATCAAGTGATTGTTGGAATTGATTAAGACTCCACGGATGAGTCTGTACTTGTTGCTCAATTTTGTGGACCTGTATTAGATCTGCTTGATGCATTGAACGAATCATGTGGGATCGTCTGAATGATGAATTTGCACCATTATAAAAAAATGGCTGAAAAATACGAGTCACTCAATGCAAAAGAGGGAAAATATTCATTTTCCCTCTTTGGTTATTCGCCGTAATCTGGCTTAAAAACCAAGTTTTTGTTTCCAGTGATCAAGTAGGGCATTGGTATCCAGATCATTGGGATGAAAGTCGAATTTGAAGTATTCCAACATTTCTTTATACATGCCAGTGATGATGCCCTTTGAAGGGCTATAGGCGTAGGTATAAATATCTTTTAATGCGCGTGTATTGAGTTGCTTATCTTTAGCTAATAAAAATACGAGAAAAGTATTTTGTACACCAAACAATGCAACCATATAGAAAATCAATGAACTGGTACGTGCGATGTAGGCCTTAGGACCTTTACCAAATACACCTTCAAAAACATCAAAGGCTACAGCTTTGTGCTCATTTTCTTCGATAGCATGCCAATACCACATGGTCGCCATAGTTTCATCTGTCATTAAAGCTTGTATGTGTTCATTTTTTAGAAGTTGTGAGGCTATGGTAGCAGTAAAATGCTCTAGGGCTGTTGTGCCTAGCAGATCTAACATTTTCGGGTCTACACCAAAAGGTTTAAATGCTTTTGCACCATATTTTCGAGCAAATTGAATGATCGTATTGGTATAGCGATCTAAGGTGTCGACATCGTGACCATAACGCTGTGCTGAGGCATTAAAGGCAATATGTTCATGCGTATGCATGGCTTCTTGACCGATAAATGCTCGAATTTCTTTTTGTAGTGCTTCATTGTCCTTGATCGATGGATGATCACGTACTGCACGTACACTATCAATAAAGTAACGTTCACCTGCTGGAAACAGTGCAGATAAAGCAGTCATGAAGTGTGTCAGCCCAGGCGAACCACTGACCCAATATTCTGGAACATCGTTAAAGTCAAAGTTCATACGACGAACAGGAAAGGATGCCCCCGCACGATTTGAAACAGATATCTTAGCGTTCATACAAATACTCCCTTCAAGTGTTAAACACTTGGATACATGTGATTATTTTTCTAAGATGCAGTATTACTTGTTGTGCAAGATGGAGTAAGTGCCAATTGGGTCAGGCCAATATCAGTTAGGGACAGCTATCAGTTATATTGTTAGACAATATTGATACCTATCTGTTTTATTCTAATAAATATATTAATTATTGTGATCTACCCAACATAAAGTGGGTAGATCTTTGGATTAAAGTAGATTTCTTAAAACAAGGTTTTTTTGCCCTTGAGCCATGGGGAACGCTATTTTTTCTTGACAGGTTCAGGCAGTGGCATTTGAGCTTTGAGCATGCTTAAGCGTGCTACATCAGGCAGATCAGTAATGATGCCATCCACACCAAGCTTAATTAAATGATCAATGGTTGCTGCATCAGATACTGTCCAAGGAATGACTTTAATATTATTTTTATGTGCTTTTTCTATCATGGCTTGAGTGGTGTAAGGAACATATTGGGCATCTGTAATTTTACCATTTTGAGGATTACCGTGAACGGGAGAAATCGCGTCTGCACCAAAGGATTTCACCGCATCAATTAAATCACCTTGAAAATCATCAATATCAATTCCGCCTAACCAAGGAGATTTACCCTCTTGTCCTGCTTGTAAAAATTGCTGACCATTGGTGAGTGCAACGATGGGTAACTTAGGATTTAACTTACGAACAAGCATGAGTGCTCCCCAGTCAAAACTTTGAATGGTGATTTGGTTCTGAAGCCCAGAGTCCTCGATATCTTTTAAAACAGCACGGACAAATTGTTCACGTGGCGCAGTTTGCTCTGGCGCACCTGCTTCAATTTTTGTTTCAATATTCATTAAAACTTTATCAGCTTGATAACTTTTCACTAAAGCAAAAAATTCTTTAAGCGTTAGCATCTTCGCACCAGGATGTGTCTGCTGTTGTGGGTAGTCCTTAAGTTGTAAGCGACCACAGTCCATGGTTTTGATTTGTTCTAATGTAAGATCTTTAATATATTTACCCACGTAAGGGTAAAGGGGATCGCCTCCTGTAACTGGTGCAACATCTATACATTTGTTTTTAGAAATTTGACGATCATGGGTCACTACAACGTGACCATCTTTTGTGACTTGAGTATCTAGTTCTAAAGTCGTTACCCCCATTTCAAGCGCATGACTAAATGAGGCGATACTACTTTCTGTATTTAAACCCAATCCACCACGATGTGCTTGTAAATCAAAAGCACGATCTTGATAAAACAAATGTTTTTCAGGTGGTTGAGGTGGTGTTACAACACTTTCAGTGCTTTTATCATCACTATTACATGCGGACAGTACTAGGCCAGAAGCCATGATCATGGGGAGAAGAAATTTAGACATATCGACTGAATCATTAAATAAAGTGGCTCAATGTAAATGTTAATTGTTGCTACTTTATTTAAGAATGATGAAGTTTTGCTGAGTAATACAAATAAGGTGTTCCGTATCAATAATATTGCATATACCGATACGGATGAGGAGGGCCATTTAAGCGGGTATATTGAGTTTGTTTTGATAAATACCTTCGATCGTATCGACCAAAGTACGCGTGGTTTGATCAATTTCAAAGTTGAGCTGATCGCCTAGTTGTAGCGCTTTAAAGTTGGTGAGGCGCAAAGTCTCAGGAATAAGGTCTACAGCTATATAACTTTCTTGTTGATTCACCTGATTCACTGTAAGACTACAGCCGTGTAATCCAATAAAGCCCTTAAGAAAAAAGTACTTCATTTTTTCAGCAGGAATCTTAAGTTTGAGGTGTAAGGTTTCACCCAGACGACTCAGCTCAATGACTTGACAGGTTCCTTCAATATGACCGTAAAGGCTGTGACCACCGTTTTCCATGCCCATTTTAAATGAACGTTCAACATTGACCTCTGCACCTACTTTTAACTGTGCCAAGGTCGTCAGTTGCAGTGTTTGGGCCGCGATATCAAAAGATACCTGTGCTTTATTGGGATCGATATTGCAAACGGTCAGGCAAGTGCCATCAATAGCAATACTGGCACCTAAAAATGCATCATCAAAGAAACCTTGGGTATTGGCAACCGCGATACGGTGATGACCCTCGTGCTCTTGTACAGATAAAATGGTTTCAGTACCAAGAACTATTCCTGTATACATAATATTTCTTCATCAGAGAGTGAATTTAAAAATTATAGCGTATAACAGTGTGATTTCAATCTGAGCAATGCTTGTGGCTGTAGGGTAAAATGTTTAAAAAAAGTGCTTCCCAATAAAGTTATTATGAATAACAATGATTGTCTTCAAAAAAAATTTAAAAGTTTTATATTGAACGTTTTATTTTCTAGGACATCTAGGATGTTTTGACTAGGGGAAAATTTACAACGGTGTGTAAAGCATGTTTCTCCTTTTCATCAACATTTAGAATGTTAAAATTGAAAGAAATTGGCCTATGAATAGTATTGCTCCATTCTTTCCATATCAGGTTTTTAGAGCCTACGATATTCGTGGAAGAACGACACAACTAGATGCAAAATTGATTAGCGCAATTGCTCAAGCATTTGCTCAATTGTTTAAATTAAGACAGCAAAGTCAAATTGTACTGGGTTATGATGCCCGTTTAACCAGCCCTGCCTATGCACAGATTATTCGTGATGTACTGGCAACTGAGTTTGAGGTAATTGAGTTAGGTTGTTGTTCTACTCCACAAATGTATTTTGCTGCACGTTGTCACCAAGGCAATGGTGTCATGGTGACAGCCAGTCATAATCCTAAAACTGACAATGGCTTGAAATGGGTGGTACAAGGTGAACCACCAACACCAGAAGCCATTCAACTGATCGGTCAAACTGCTTTGCAGTCATTTGCACAAACAAAACATATCAAACCAATTGATCCTGTGGCAGCCCATCAGTTTTTAGCTTCAAGTCTCGATGCTTACCAACAGTTTATACTTCAAGATATTCATTTTAACCAACCTTTTAAAGTGGTGGTTGATGGTTTAAATGGTTCAGCGGGCTATGCTGCAAAGCGTATCTTGCAGCAGTTTGATCTTATAGACGTGATTACCCTACGCTGTGAAGCGAATGGCCATTTTCCAGACCATGCGCCAGACCCTTCAGTCACTGCACATTTGAAACGCTTACAGCATAACGTGTTAGAACAGCAGGCTGATTTAGGCGTAGCACTCGATGGCGATGGCGATCGGGTAGTGTTAATTGATGAACATGGACAAGTGATTTCAGCAGATCAATTACTGGCACTGTTGGCTGAAATTTGTTTAGCCGAACATCCCAAGCGAGAAGTGGTATTTGATGTAAAGTGTTCAACCATGGTGCGTCGAAGTATTGAGGCTGCAGGGGGGATTGCCAAAATGCTTCGAACTGGAAGCAGTTTCTTGCGCCGTTATATACAGTATTCTCAGGGGCAAGCAATATTGGGTGGTGAATATGCTGGGCACTATGTATTCAATGATGGTCGTGGCTTAGGTTTCGATGATGGCCTATATGCTGCACTTCGTGTACTCGAATACATGAACCAAAGTGGAAAGAGCTTATCCACATTAATGCAACGCTATCCAAAACGCTGTTATACCGAAGACACTTATATTAGTACACGTGAGGTTGATCCTAAACTGGTACTTAAAGAGATTGCTCAAAAAGGCCAAGCTTTAGATGCACAACTGAGTGAAATTGATGGTGTTCGACTTGATTTTAGCTATGGTTTTGGCATTATGCGAGCATCGAATACGGGTGATTTTTTTACAGTACGCTTTGATGCAGACAGCCCTTCTGATTTAAATACAATCCGACAGACGTTCGTGACGATGCTGTGTGATCGTTATCCCTTGATCGCGCAAGATATTTCAAATATTCAATGAGGAGAGGTACATGCCACATCAGCACACTGGCATTGATAAAGCACAAATCTTGACT
Source organism: Acinetobacter rudis (assembly GCF_000829675.1). Lineage (GTDB taxonomy): Bacteria > Pseudomonadota > Gammaproteobacteria > Pseudomonadales > Moraxellaceae > Acinetobacter > Acinetobacter rudis. The sequence continues at coordinate 22,093 of NZ_BBRX01000048.1, read as the reverse complement.
GAGGCCTTGCCTTATATCCAACGTTTTTCAGGAAAAACCTTGGTGGTCAAATATGGTGGCAATGCCATGACTGATCCAGCTTTGGAAAGTTCATTTGCACGAGATATCGTCCTGTTAAAAACAGTGGGGCTAAATCCGATTGTGGTTCATGGCGGTGGTCCTCAAGTTGATGCGATGCTCAAGCAATTGGGCCGTGAGTCAGATCGTATTGATGGGATGCGAGTAACTGATGCAGCAACGATGGAAGTTGTTGAAATGGTACTCGGTGGCAGCGTGAATAAGTCGATAGTGAACTTGATCAATCAGCATGGTGGTCGTGCGATTGGTTTAACGGGGAAAGATGGCAATTTAATCCGTGCACGTAAGCTTTATATGGAAAAAACGCTTGAAAATGGTTCTGTGCAACAAATTGACCTAGGTCAGGTGGGTACAGTACAAGGCGTTAAAACTGATGTACTAGAAATGTTCTGTAGCAGCGACTTTATTCCCGTGATTGCACCACTAGGTGTCGATGAGGACGGTAATACATACAACATCAATGCAGATTTAGTGGCAGGTAAAGTTGCAGAAGCACTGGGTGCAGAAAAACTCATCTTGTTAACCAATATTGCTGGTGTATTAGATGAAGACAAAAATCTATTGACTGGATTAAGTACTCAAGAAGTTGATCGTCTGATTGAATCAGGTGTGATCTATGGTGGCATGATTCCTAAAGTGGGCTGTGCTTTGGATGCGGTTAAAGGTGGTGTTGTCAGTGCACACATCGTTGATGGGCGTGTTCCACATGCGACTTTATTAGAAATCTTTACTGACCATGGTGTTGGTACATTGATTACGAATCGCAATAAAGCCGCACAATAATATCAGCCTCACTCAGCCATAGGATTGGCTGAGTGAGCAGGTTAAAAAATGTCATTTTATTGTCATGAGGATTGCATAGTGTAGAGTAAAATAAAGGAGTCCTTGACGATGCTCGCAAAACTCAATCACTATCGACAAAATTTAATTGCCCCCCTTCATCGTTCTAAAAAATCCCAGTCACAATATCGTTTTGAATGGGTGAGTGACCTCAAACAATTAAAAGAAGTGCAAAAATTTAGAGCAGAACAATTTTCACAGCAGTTTGGTATTCAATTTGAGAATGGTTTAGATCAAGACCTATATGATTTGGACTGTGAACATGCAGTATTAAGAGATAAATTGAGCAATGAAATTGTTGCATATACGCGATTAAAATTGTTCCAAGGCCATGAATTAGCACAAAGTTATAGTGCTCAAGAGTTTGATGTTTCGGCGTTTAAGCAGCTGTCCAATGTGGTTGAAATTGGTCGCACTTGTGTTCATCCACGTTATCGTAATGGCCGTGCATTATCGACTTTGTGGTTGAATCTGGCACCGACAGTGTTATGGAAAATGAAAGCGAAGCATTTGATTGGTTGTGTCAGTATTCGTTTAGAAGACAATTTGGCACGCGCATATTATACCCACCAATATATTCGTCAGTTAGCTCCTCAACAGTTGATTCAAGTTGCAGCAAAACCCAGTTTTGAGCCACATTATCCAAAGTTCAGCTTTCCTCAAGATGAGCGAATTCCAAAGTTATTTCAGGTCTACTTAAGCATGAATGCACGCCTTTCAACTCAAGCCTATCATGATGTAGATTTTAATTGCCTCGATTATTTTGTTCTCGTTGATATGAATGAAGCAATGAAGCAAATTGTTTTTAAGAAAAAAATTATTCGTTAGTCATTTTTATCATAAACGCTTGCAAAGAATATGATTTGCAAGCGTTTGTTTGCTGATGCACAATGGTTCAAGGTCATTTAAGTTGTTAGAAGAATTATGTGCCAATTACTTGGAATGAATTGTGCTACTCCCACAGATATTACATTCTCTTTTCGTGGTTTTTCACAACGGGCAGGGATTACCTCGGATCACTCCGACGGATTTGGTATTGCATTTTTTGAAGATAAAGGCTGTCGTTTATTTATAGATAATCAATCAGCAGTAGATTCACCTATTGCAGAATTTGTGCGTAATTATCCAATTAAGTCACGTAATGTGATTGCCCACATTCGTAAAGCGACTCAAGGTAAAGTCACCTTAGAAAATTCACACCCATTTAGTCGTGAATTATGGGGACGTAAATGGATCTTCGCACATAATGGTGATTTACATGATTTTGCACCAACATTATCTGAACGTTTTACCCCGATAGGTAATACAGACAGTGAGCTGGCATTTTGCTATGTGTTGGATCAGTTAGTAAAACGTTTTGGTTATGTGGAACCTAAACTTGAACAGGTTTTTGAAGCACTAGAAGAAATCTCTCCTCAAATCGCGGAACATGGCACTTTCAATTTTTGTTTTTCCAATGGACAGGCGCTATTTAGCTATGCCACTACGAAACTACACTGGTTAGTACGTGAACCCCCTTTTCAACATGCTCGTTTGATTGATATCGATGTGGAAGTGGATTTTAGCCAAGAAACCTGTGAGCATGATCGTGTGGCGGTGATTACCACTGACCCTTTGACGCATAATGAACAGTGGCACGCTTTTAGTCCTGGTGAACTGATTTTATTTAAGGATGGACAGCCGATTTTGACAGCAAAAACTGAAGTTCAACGTTTATTGCGTGAGCAAGCTGATCCGAGTTTAAAGCGTATTACCCGAGCTGATCAGTATTAAAATCGCTAAAAACAATGTTTGATTTCAATCTTTAGATCTTATCTCGGGCTTTTTGGGATGAAACTTTGATTTTCGCCTATGACAAAGGCAAAATAGCAGCAGTTTTTCACTGGATATACCGCATGCAGGACAATTCTATGTCACGATGGTTATCGCCGCTGATGGCATTTTGTTTATCATTTATTCTGATTGCTGGCCTTGCCCCGAGCTTGGGTCTGGCTGTGGATCGTCAGATTGATTTTTGGCTGTTATGGTTTGGCACGATGTTATTGCTTGCTTTACCTATTGCCTATTTGGAAATTGCTTTAGCGAAAAGAAGTAAAACGACGGTATTGAATGCATTATCAAGTTTGACGCGTGATGCGGATGTTTCACCAAAATGGCGCATTGTTGGTTGGCTCGCTGTGGTGTTCATTCCATTTTTAGCGGGTGGTATTGTATTTAATATTACTGCGATGAATCTAAAGCCAACAGAGTTAGCGGTTGAGCATCATTGGTTTGTGCTTGGATGCATGGCTTTAGCCTTTGCATTGTCCTTCATTTCACGTCAAATTTTACTGGCTTTAAGCGTAATCGGTGTTTTGGCTTCTTTAGTGTTCGCCACCGTTTATCCTGCGGCATTGACGCCGTGGCATATGACTGAACTGAGCTTTTCTGAGTGGGGTAACGCCACAATCTTAGCTTTGGTTGCCACCGGTTTAGGCTTAGGTTTGTACTGGCAAAATAGTTTAGACAGTGTGCAGTCGCAAGCATCTGCAAGTAAAATTGTGTTACCTATTTGGGTTGGGCAGCTACTTGCAGTTATCGCTTTTGCTTACTTTGGGGTCAATGCACAATTACCTGCAATTAGCATTGTATTTAGTGTGGTTGCAGTGGCAGCGTTGTTATTACAATTTGCACGAGTGCAATTACAACATCGCCAAATCGCTGTACTGATTCAATATGCCATTTGCTTAGCAGCACTTGCTGTTTGGTTTGTACCGAACATGGCACAATGGCTAAATCCGTTGTTAATGCTTTGGGGCTTGGTCATTTGCTTGATTTATGCCATTTTTGTTGGTTGGTTGATGAAAATTAGCCACTTGCGTAAGGCAATGAATATTGGTAACGAAGGCTTATATAACCTTTGGCGTATTGCTGTGCGTATTATTTTACCGCTTTCAATTGTGCTTGCAATCGTAGCATTTGTTGGACAGCTCATCTAATGACACAGGTCGCCAATGTTTGGGTGAGTTATGTCTCACCAGAACTGCAGTTTTATCGTGCGGTTGAGTTTGAGCAGGGTATGACAGTGCGTCAGGCCATTGATAAAAGTGGTTTATTACAACAAGTACCTTTTGAGCAACCTGTACATGTCGGAATTTTTTCTGTACAGATTGCAGATCTCGATCATATCCTTGAAGAAGGTGATCGGGTAGAGGTATATAGACCCTTGCAAGCGAACCCTAAAGAGATTCGCCGTAAGCGAGCATTGGCTAACCCCGTTAGCCGATATTGCCGAGGCAATCGCTTTAAACACTTGAAGTAATCGCTATAAGCGCTTGAAATGAATAAAAACCCCTCAGTAGAGGGGTGGCATTTTTATTTAAAGTGATTATAGTGGGGGAGCATTAAGAATGGCTTCTTTAGATGGTGGTAAACCCGGCTGAGAATCTGGGATAGTTTCTAAGCCCTCAACTTTGTTTACAATACCAGATTCATTAAAGTACACTTTAAGGTGTTGGCCATTCGCAGCAGGAATCTTGGCTTTTTTAGCATACGTTCCAGGAATGTAGTTATAAATATAGTCCCAACGTAATGGATTTAATGGATCTGTCACGGTTGGACTGCCAAGTAAGAATCGTACTTGTTGGTGAGTCATTCCGACTTGAATTTGTGAAGCTTGTGCTTTGGTTAGTGGTGTTCCCTGAGGGATATCAACCTTGTAAACGCCAAAGACAGAACAACCACTGAGTACTGTGGCGGTAATTAAAGCCAGCATGATTTTTTGCATTTTGCTACACTATCCCAATTTATTTTTGATGCAATTGATACAATGATAGATCATACTGCATCTAAACTCTGTTGCATATTCCAACTTAAAATTTGTTTAGAGACACCGTTATATGGCTATTTCAAATCAAGACTTACGTAAAGCTGGACTGAAAGTCACCTTACCACGAATAAAAATTTTGGAACTACTTGAAAATTCAAAACAACATCATTTGAGTGCAGAAGATATTTATAAAACCTTACTTGAACAAGGTGAGGATGTTGGTTTAGCGACAGTATATCGTGTGTTAACTCAATTTGAAGCTGCAGGAATTATTCAACGTCATCATTTTGAAAACAATCACTCTGTTTTTGAAATCATGCAAGAAGATCATCACGATCATATTGTTTGCCAAAATTGTAATAAAGTAATTGAATTTACTAACGATATTATTGAAGAAGAGCAACATAAGGTTGCTGAGCAATTCGGTTTTTCTTTAACAGGCCACTCACTGAACCTTTATGGTTATTGCAGTGACAGTGCTTGCCAAGAAGCGATGCGTAAAAAGTAATCCATACACAAAAGTTATTGTGTAGAACAAAGAGAGGAGTTATTACTCCTCTCTTTTTTATGCTGAAAAAATGGTTGAACAGGGTGATGTTTTAAAAATTTTGAGGATAGAGCGCCACTGCTCGTGCATGAGCTGGCTCAATGATGCCTTGCTGTGTGAGCTGTTTTAAATGTTGATCTAGCGTGATCATGCCAATTGCACTTTGAGTTTGTAGATTTGAATAAAGTTGATTGATTTTATTTTCATGAATTAAATTACGAACTGCTGGTGTTGCCAGCATAACTTCATGTACTGCTATACGTCCGCCAGTTTTTCTTTTCACTAATACTTGCGCAATAATGGCGTGTAAGCATTCGGCCAAAAGCTGACGAATACTGTCCTTTTCTGAGGCAGAAAAAGCATCAACAACCCGATTGATGGTTTTAGTTGCTGAGGCGCTGTGTAAACTGGCCAAAACCAGATGTCCTGTTTCTGCTGCTGTTAATGCGAGTCGAATGGTCTGTGTATCACGTAATTCACCAATAAAAATAATATCTGGATCTTGGCGAAGTGCTGCATATAAGGCCGCATTAAAGTCATGACTATGTCGTAAAATCTCTCGTTGTTGAATGAGGCATTTTTTCACTTGGAACAGATACTCTATTGGATCTTCAATACTGATGATATGTGCATGTCGAGTATGGTTGATATGTTCTAGCATCGCAGCAAGTGTGCTTGATTTTCCTGAACCTGTGGGGCCAGTTACCAGTACAAGGCCGTGAGGGGAATGACAAATTTTTTCAAAGGTCTGAGCTAAATCGTAATGCGTTAATGGAAATATCTCGGATGGAATACATCGTATTGCAGCAGAAACCCCACGGCTCTGCCAAAATAAATGAACTCTAAAACGTGATAAATCTTGAATATCGAGTGCAAGATCTAAGTCTAGTTGTTGATGAAAGTGTTGACGTTGTTGATCGGTGAGGGTTGGTTCAAACAGCGAGACTATCTGCTCTGTGCTAAGTACAGGCAAACTCGTTTGCTGTAGTTCGCCATCGATCCGCAGTATAGGGACAAGTCCTGCAGAGAGGTGCAGGTCAGAGGCATGCTGGGTGAGAGTTAAACGAAGTAAACTGATGAGGTCCATAGATATGCGCTCTGCTGTCTTATTTTCTTTGTTTTGTTGCATAATAAGAGACAGCCATCTGATTGACCAATCTTAGGGCGACCAAGCTTAATAAATTTTAGATAAGAGTAAACCTGTATGAATGAGCTGCATCGAGCACGACGTGAAGTATTGGAACATATCCAAAAAGCATGTGAGCAAGCAAATCGATCTGCTGATGAAGTGCAACTTCTGGCGGTGTCTAAGACGCATCCGAGTCAGGCGATTGAACAGCTATATCAGTCTGGTCAGCGTGCTTTTGGTGAAAACTATTTGCAGGAGGCTTTAGATAAAATTGAAGCACTTAAGGCTTTAGAGATTGAATGGCATTTTATCGGACATGTACAACGTAATAAAACCAAGCACTTGGCAGAAAAGTTTGCTTGGGTACATGGGGTGGATCGATTGATTATCGCACAGCGCTTATCACAACAACGTCCAGCAGGCCTAGCAGCATTGAATATATGTTTACAGGTCAATATTGATCAACAAGACAGTAAAGATGGTTGCGCAGTGGCTGATGTTGTCGATCTTGTCCGTGAAATTAGCGCACTTCCAAATTTGCGATTACGCGGTATTATGGTGATTCCTGCACCTCACAACCATCAAGCATTCAATGCTGCTGCTGAATTATTCCAACAGGTGAAAACGGAGCATGTACATGCGCAAGATTGGGATACTTTAAGTATGGGAATGTCTGCTGATTTACAAGCTGCAATTACCGCAGGCTCTACAATGGTACGTATTGGTACAGCACTCTTTGGTCAGCGCAGTTATGACCTCAGTTAAGTTTTTTTGATCATGTAAATTGCCTTTGTTTTATTTAGCTTTCTGTTTATAGTTTGTACATTACCTAGCAGGATATTCAAGCTAAATGAAAAAGACCTATCAAGCCATCGGCATTTTTGCTGCGATATTTTTGGCTGCATGTAGTCAAAAACCATTCGAATCACAGCAAACAAGCACACCGATCAGTCAAGAGACCACCGCTGTATCTGTGGCAAGAGACCGTGTCGCCAATGCTAAGGTTGCCAATAACGAAAGACTTGGTACAGCTTGGGGTGACGATATTCGATCACAGGTTACTGAAGTGGATTTACGTCGCTTAAGTAATAAACCTGTAGCTGAAGCTTTGCTACGCTATGCCAATAAAGACTTTCAAGGTCGTGCTGTAAACAGCATGGCATTAAATGCTGGAAAAATTAGTTTTTCAGTGGTCGATGATCGTGGTAATGGTTTAACACTTTATCGTGCTGATCAGCAGTATTTCTTAGCGGGTAAAAATGGTCAAAGTTATCAACTCCGCTACGAGAACCACACAGGTAAAACTTACGAGGTCGTGGCGAGTGTGGATGGTCTTGATGTGATCACTGGCCGTCAAGCATCGCGTCATAATGCTGGCTATGTGTTAGAACCTTATAAGACTTTAGACATCGAAGGCTTTCGTAAAAGTCATGACGCTGTAGCTTCATTTGCTTTTAGTCAGCCTAAAGATGCTTATGCAGCCAATACTGCACATGGTTCAATTCAAAATATTGGGGTGATTGGCACGGTTGTTTATGAACTCAAAGTGCCTGAAGTTAAACAACCGAGTAATTCCCAATATGCACCTGCGCCAAATGCATTTCCAGCAGATCGTTAAGCAACAATCTCAATGGTACTTGCACCTGCACCTCGCGGGTTAACCTGAATCTGTACTGGAATACGTTCATGCATATCAGGAATGTGTGAGATTAATACAACTTTGCGTCCCTGACTTTGTAGTTGATCGAGGGCATTCATCACCATGTGTAATGAGCTGGCATCTAAGGTGCCAAAGCCCTCATCAATAAATAAAGACTCTATTTTCATTGAGCCTGAAGCCATACTGGCGATCGCCAAGGAAAGCGCTAAAGCTGTTAAAAATGATTCCCCTCCTGAAAGCGAAGACACTGAACGTGTTTCACCATCCATATCGTGATCGATAATGGCTAGACTAAGAGAATTATCTAGGCGTTTTAAGGTGTATCGCTGTGACAACATAACCAATTGTTGGTTGGCATACTCAATTAAAATATCCAAATGATACTGCTGTGCTAGATCACGAAATTTCTTCCCATTTGCATCACCGAGTAATCCTGAAATTTTACTCCAGCGATGCTCTTGATGTTGCACTTGCTCGATTTGCGCTGAGAACTGTTGTAATTTACTGAGATTTTGCTGATATAACTGCTGCTTTAATTTCAGTTGATCATATTGTTCTCGTAGTTCGGTGAACTGTGCTGTATGCGATGTGATTTCATCTAATAAGGCTGCATATTCAATATTTGGTTGATGTTGCTGATGGTCTTGCCACTGTAGTTCAAGCGTGTTTAAAGCTGCGTTGGCTTCACTTAGTCGTTGATCTACCATACTGAGTTGCTGGCGAATCTGTTGCTGCTCTGCGGGACTGACTTGTTGTAACTGCGTGAGTTGCTCTACGCTAAAATCAAGATGGAGCTGTAACCACTGCTGAATTTGAAGCTTGACCTGATGCAAGCTTTCTTGGTTATGCTGTGCTTGTGCTTTACGTTGGTTGAGTTGGTTCTTTTGCTCATCATAATCTAAGCGGCAAGCCTCTAGGTTTTTTTGTTCAGTTTGATACTGTTGTAGTTGTTGCTGATCTTGTCGTTGCAGTTGCTCTAGCCATTCTTGCGGTTTACAATCAGCTAATGCTGTCATTGTAAAAATCAACTGTTGAGCTTGTTCTGTGTTTTGTTGGCCCTTATTGGCAACAGTCTCAATATCTTGATCTAAGCTTATTCCACGTTGTTGTAACTGCTTGAGTTCTGCATCGAGTAATTGCTGTTGTTGCTGGATCTGTTGTATTTGCTGCTGTAGCTGTTGCTCGGTTTGTAATCGCTCTAGACGTGCTTTTAGCTCTGAGAGCAACTGTTGACTATTCTGTATGACATCCTCTTGCCACTGCTGTTGTTCAGCAGGCGATAAGCACTGCATGAGTTGTTGTAATTGTTGTTGCAGTTGCTGTGCGCTATCTAGTTGATGCTGAATGCTCTGTTGCTGCTGTTGCCGCTGTTGTTGATCTTTAATGGCTTGAGACCAATCAAGGCAACGTGTGGCCAGCAATTCAATGTGTTGCTGTTGCTGGTGTTTTTGCTCTTGTAGTTGGTTCTTTAATTGTTCGTGGTCTTGGCTTAAGTCGAGTGTGATACTTAAAGCTTGGCTCGTTTGCTGTAACTCTAATTCGAGCTGTTGATATTTTTGCTCAAGCTGTGCAAGGTGCAGAGTATATTGTTCTGCGCTGGTTTGCAGGCGAGTGTAGTGTTGTTTGGCTTGTTGCCAAGCTTGAAGACACTGTTGTTCCTGCTGCTCAGCATGTTGCTCTTGTTGCTGTTGTAATTCAAAAAGGGCCTTGCTGAGTGCTGGATCATCATTTTGATATGGATGATTCAAGCTACCACAGACTAAGCAGGGTTGATCTTCGACGAGGCTTTGACGCAATTTTTCAATGTTTTCACTATGAAGTAGGCGCTGTTGCTGTAACACCTGTTGTAATTGAATCCGAGCTGTTTGCTGCTTTTGATAGTCTTGCTCAGTGAGTATCACTTGCTGCTGTACTTCTTGACGCTCAGCTTGTGCATGTTTAAGCAGGTTTTCACTGTGTTGCTGTTCCTGCTTTAATTGGGTCAAGAGTTGTAGTTGTTGTTCGAGAAAATCAAGTTGTGTTAATTGATTGAGTTGAGTTTCACGCTTTTGTTGGGCTTGGCTAAGCTCCAGTTCAATCTTAGTAATGGTGCCAAATTGATGGATAGACAGCTGTTGCTTTTCTTGCAGTTCAGCAATTTGTTGTTGCGCCTGAGCAATTGATCCAAAAGCCTGTACGAAAGGTTGATATTGGTGAATAAATTGTTGCAGTTGTTGGATGTGAGTCGACAGTCCTGCATCTAGCGTCGAAAACTTCTGGGTTTCCATGAGCTGATTTTGTTGTTGTACCAACTGCTGTTGTCGTTGATGGAGCTGCTGTAGGCACTGTTCTGCGTTTTGACTCACTGGTTGTTGTTGTTCTAACAGTAGCTGCTTGCTGTGCTTTAACTTGCGGTATTCATCAGAGATGACTTCTCTAAGATCAACGCACTGCTGTAACTGCTTCAGTTCATGGGTATACTTTTGGCGAAACTCTTTGAGTTGATTGAAGCGTTCCAGAGCTTGTTGATATTGCATTTCCACTTGAGTGTAACGTTGTTCAATCGCTACAAACTGAGTTTGTAATTGAGTAATACTGGGTTCGAGCTGTTGCTGTATACGTTGATACTGCTGTTGTTGATCAACTTGAGAACGAATTTCAGCGAATATCTCAATACGCTCAAGGTAGTTACGTTGTTCTGCTAATGCCTGCTGTGCTTGTTGTTGCAGTATTTGTTGCTGTTTTTTCTCATCTAGTGCCAACTCAAGCTTTTGTTGCTGCTGAAACCATTGTTGTTGAAGTTGTAAGTATTGTTGTTGACGTTCTTGCTGTTGTACTTGATCTTTGCTTTGTTGAAGTTCAGCTTCGAGGGCAGTGACTTGTTCTGCTGAGAGTAAATCAATATGCCCCATGAGTTGTTCGAGTTGTTTACGCTGCCCAGCAATATCTTTGGTTTTACGATATGCCAACTCACCAATTTTAGTAAAAATATTGGAGTTGGTGAGATATTCGAGTAATTCACCACGCTCGCTGTCTCTTGCTTTTAAAAAAGCAGTGACTTCAGACTGAGCCAATAATACCGCTCGAGTAAACTGTTCAAAGCTCAGTTGTGTAATTTTCTTTACCCATTCATCAACTGCCTTGGCTTTGTCTGCTAAGACAACACTATCGCTTAAGCATTTAATACTGCGTTGAATGTTCTGCAATTTTCCAGTGGGGTTTTCACGTGCCCGTTTAATTTCCCAGCGTACAGCATAGTGTTTTTGGTCTTGGGCGATAAAACATAGTTCTGCATAACCATGAGCTGTGCCACGGCGCAGAACGGTCAAAGGGGAATTAACAGGTAATTCTGAGCCATCAACATCGGTAATTTTACCATCACTATCTTTGAGACGAGGAACGCGATTAAATAGAGCCAAACACATGGCATCTAGGATAGTCGATTTACCTGCTCCAGTTTTGCCAACGATTGCAATGAGACCAGCACTAGCGAGCGGTTCACTATCAAAATCGATATATTGTTCACCCGCAAGAGAGGCTAAGTTTTTAATTTTAATTGAAAGTATTTTCATGAGTGGCTGCCTTGCTCAGTCTGTTGTTCAAGTAATGCTTCTGCTTCTTGGACTAAGCTAGCAAAGTCTTTTTCCACCTCAGAATCTATAGCGTAGCCTTGTTGTTGCCAAAGCTGTTGAAAGAGGCTTTGTGGCGTAGGCGGACTTAGGCTGACACTCGGTTGTAGATTTGGGTCATTTTCATTGTTGCGATAGACTCGTGCAATGCGAACTAGACGGTATCGATCTGGTGGAAGCGCATCTTCAAACTGTTGGCGTAACTGAGGCGCTGGAGGTGTTTGGGTATGGTATTCGATATCGACATATGGACGTTGCTCAAGTTGCTCTATCGGGCCTTGAGGCAGGGTGTGTAACCGCTCAAATACTTCGTTGAGTTCACCTGTGATTTTGTAGAGTTCAACACAACGTGGAATCATTAAACTGTCGATTTTTACACGTTGATCAGGATCATTTTCAGGTTCAATACACACCTCAATGATTTGGTGTTTATAGTTGACCTCACTAAATGACAGCGGAATAGGTGAGCCACTGTAACGAATATGTGCATGTTGTACTTTTTGTGGTTTGTGCAGGTGTCCTAAAGCCACATAGTCAATGACTTCATCAAATAAGGCTGTGGATAGTGCTTCTTCATTGCCAATAATAATTGGGCGCTCTGAGTCACTGGTTTCACCACCTTGCATATGTGCATGAGACATCAAAATCAGCGCCTGATTCGCTGTTTTCTTTGTTTTGGCCAGTGCGATCAACTGTTGATGAATATAGGCAATCGCATCTTGGCTATTACGACTATGTTCATGACTGCTGGTAATTTCAGCCGAACGTAAGAAAGGTAAGGCTAGACACCAAGCCACGATTTCTTGTTCAGCATTATAAATAGGTAAAATGAGGCGTTCTAAATCGAGCTGTTGATCATCACGGCGGTGTAATACTCCGACAGCATGAGCTTGGTATTTTTCAAGGAGCGGGTCAACTTGTTCAATTCGGTAACCAGAGTCATGATTACCCGCAATCATTAGGGTTTGCATGTGTGGGGCACGCGACTGTGCATCAGCTAAAAACTGATAAAGTTGTTTTTGTGCTTGAGACCCTGGATTGATGACATCGAAAATATCTCCTGCAATGAGGAGTGCATCTGGTTTTTTTTGTTCGATTTGATCAAGTAACCAAGACAAGAACTGGGCATGTTCATAGTGACGACTATGTTGATAAAAATACTGTCCCAAATGCCAGTCAGAGGTATGAAAAAAACGTACAGTCATTGCACAATCACAGAAATAGATGAACTCAACTAAGTTAGCATAAATTTGAACTGGACTGAGTTTGATTGTGCATGATTTACCCGCACAAGCTAAATGATAGGCAATAAAAAACCGACGATTCGAGTGATGGAAAATCGTCGGTCAAGATGCTTCTGAGTGAAGCCGTTTGAATATGCTGCTCAATCAAACGGGGAAGCATAAGATTTTTTTTAATCGTTACCATGTAAGTTACCGATCATATTTGTGGATGCCAGCACAAATAGTTCGGTAGCTGCAGACCTTACAACCACAATAACGTTATAATGTTTAGATTGGTTGACAACAAAATCAAAAAAAAATAAGTTTTTTGATTTTAGCTGATAAGCTTGGTTTCATCGTTTGGATTTTGAGCATGTTTACACTCACTCGTTACTACTTGTGGTTCTTCTTTTTTTGTTTTGTCTACACGCTGGTGACAGGTTTGATTGCGGCATGGATTCCAAATGAAATCGCAGCAGCACTTGTAACTACGCCTTATTTGGCAGCAATGATTACAGTTCTCCATATTTTCTTAAAAAGACAGCGCCGTGCACCAACGGCAAGAGAAAGAAAATACTTTACCGTTGCGTTCATTACATGTTTTTGGCTGTTTAATTTAATTGGACTTCTTGCCAGTCTTGCTTACTTTGCAGGACAGGACCCACAAATATGGGATAGTTTTCTCAGTTATTTAGGGCATTGGCAGTTCCTTGCCATGGCGCTGGGTTTGGTATTATTGGTCAGTGTACCTATGGTACTAATTACCTTATGGTTTTATGGAAAACAAGCACAGCGTATGGCGCTGCGCATGTTTGGTCACTCATAGCCTGATTCATTACAGCTTAGAGTGAGGGTGCAGTAGTTTTATGGAATTGTAAACGTGTAGTCGAATAGGCTGTAGCATCAACAATTGGGTCATGCTTGAGCATTAACTGACGTAACAGTTGTGCTGAAGCTGGCCCCATACATAAGCCATTACGATAATGTCCGAAATTTGCCCATAGGTTACGATGTTCTGGCATCTGACCAATATAAGGCACACCATCTGGTGAACCAGGTCTTAAACCCGCCCAACGTTTTACAATAGGGAACTGTGCTAGTTCAGGAACCATGGCTAAGCAATGCTTTAAGATATGACTTTGGGTCACTGGATCTGTTTGGGTATCGAAACCACAGTGTCGGACGCTTGATCCACAGAGTACATGACCATCCTGACGTGGGATCAGATACATCACCTGATTCATACACATGGTGGGTAGCCAATCCGCAGGGGTTTTAAATAATAAAATTTGCCCTTGTACTGGCTCTACTGGAATATCTAGATTTAGTTGTGTAGACCAGTGCGCTGACCAAGCACCTGTTGCAATCACAAACTGGTCTGCAAAAAACTCTGTGCCATCTTGGTCATATATCGAATTCACACGATCCTGCTGTAAATTAAATCTAATGATTTGATGTTCAGTATAAAAATTTACGCGTGGATGTTGAGTCAAATAGGCAATTAGGGATTGTAAGAGCTTAGGATTACGAATATTTGAGAGTTCAGGAAAATACATCGCACGTTGCAATTGTGATGAAAGTCTAGCGTTGACCTGATGTAATTGAGCACCTTCTAATAATTCACAGTGTTGCATAGGCTCTTGAAAACGGGTTTTGTAAGCTTGCCCAACTGCAAAATCTTCTTCATCAAAAATCAGCATACCTGTGTCATGAATTTCGAAATCAATCCCTGTTTGCGCAGAAATTTTTGCGTTATAACGCTGATATTCAGTTTTACCGTACTGTGCCAAAGTATTGACTGCTTCAGCATAGCGCCAAGGATACATTGGGGACAATATACCGCCACCTGCCCAGGAGGCTGCTTGCCCCGCCTGTGCTTGGTCAAAAATACTGACGGTGCAACCGTGTTCGACAAGTTCTAAAGCAGACAACAGACCACTAACGCCTGCGCCGATAATGGCGATATGCATGGTGTACTCAGTGAGAGATAAGTAGGGTGAAAATAAAATAATGGATGTAACATGCCATCATTGTAGATGACATGTTGCAACAGCAATCCGTAGCGCTTAAGCCATTTCTTTGAGCTGACGTGCTGCGTGTTCTGCGTAGTAGGTCCAGATTCCATCAGCACCCGCACGACGGAAGCACATTAAGCTTTCCATAATGACTTGCTCAGATAACCAACCATTTTGAATTGCAGCAGCCAACATTGCGTATTCACCACTGACTTGATAAACAAAAGTAGGAACGCCAAAGTTGTCTTTAACTTCACGTACAATATCAAGATAAGGCATACCTGGTTTTACAATCACCATGTCTGCACCTTCTTGAATATCGAGCGCAATTTCATGTAGCGCTTCTGCACGATTTGCTACATCCATTTGGTAAGTGTATTTATTACCACCTTTAAGGTTGGTTGCTGAGCCCACAGCATCGCGGAAAGGTCCGTAGAAGCTCGATGCATATTTGGCTGAGTAAGCCATAATACTGGTGCCAATAAAGCCATTCGCTTCGAGAACTTGACGAATTGCAGCAATACGGCCATCCATCATGTCGCTCGGTGCAATAACATCAGCCCCAGCTTCTGCATGGCTCAAAGCTTGTTTGACTAGACAGTCTACAGTTTCATCATTTAGTACGTAACCGTGATCATCTATAATGCCGTCTTGACCATGTGTCGTATACGGATCTAGTGCACCATCAGTGATCAGCACCATTTCTGGCAATTCTTTTTTTAACAAACGTAATGTGTTTTGTACTACACCATCCTCACGCCAAGCAGCTTCAGCTGTTAAACTCTTGTCTTCTTGCGGGGTGACTGGAAATAGTGCCAGTTTCGTGACACCTAGCTGTAGCAAGGTCTCTGCTTTTTTTAGCAGTAAGTCAGCTGAGAGACGTTGAACATTTGGCATGCTTGGAACATCTTGGATTTGGTTTTGTCCTGGTAATACAAAAACAGGATAAATCAAGTGATCTGTACTTAGATGAGTTTCGCTAATCATCGCTCTGAGGTGATCATTTTTACGGATTCTGCGCATACGCGTAGCCGGAAAAGCGGGACGATTGAACGTATAAGTCATAACAATCTCGATGTTCGCTATTAAACTAGCGCATATTGTAGCCCCCTTAATTCATTTGTGGTGAAAAAACAGTAGCTTTTTTCACCACGTAGATAATTTGAGTAATATATGAGCGAATCGCAAAAGAAGTGGACAGGTAATATTCACTTTGGTGCAAAAGTTGATATCAATGTAGTGCTTGAGCAGTTGATTCAAGCATTTAACCATTCACCTTATTTTTCTCATAACAGTATGCAGATGCGTGTTGTTGATGGTGAAATCGAAGGTTATATTGAAATGCAGCCGTATTTGATTGGTAATGTGGCTTTTCAGATTTTGCATGGTGGTGTTGCTGCGACTTTACTCGACAGTATAGGGGGGATCGTGGCGATGGCTGAGCTTTACAAACGTGCAGGCGTTGATGAATTACCTGAGACGCTTAAGAAAGTTTCACGTTTAGCGACAGTGGATATGCGGGTAGATTATTTATCTCCTGGGCGTGGCCAGCACTTTATTGCCAAAGCAGAAACGCTAAGGTTGGGACGTAAGGGATGTACAATGCGTATGACGATGGTTAATGATGAAGGTAAGGCAATCGCAACTGCTATTGCATCATATGCTTATTAATTTCAGATCATTTATCTTCATACATGTCATATAAATAAAGTGATGCCCCATAAGCTTAGGTTTATGGGTTTTTTTTATTAATTTTAGAAGACTATAAATTTTTTATACAGATGCTAAGAAAACACAACGACCGAAGTACAAATTGATGCGTTCAACCCTAGCCTAGTGGGTACACTTGGGTTAGAACACGATTTGAATCATATAGAATTTTGAACTTAAGCAACTGCCTCATTATCATTAAAATATATTACATGTCTTTGATACCAATAATAATCGACATTGCATGTACGGCAGCTGTATGGGTTTAGTCGAAGAAGGAAAATAAAATGACTGACACCCCCCATCATATAACAGCACCACAAAGGCTTGATCATCCTAACCGAGCAGACCATTTAGACTCTCCTGAACGAGTTAAAGAACGTGATAGAAAACGACGACGATTACTGATTTTGATCGTGAGTGTGGTTGTTGTGAGTGCATTTGTAAAGCTTATAAGCTTGTTGTTTTTTAGCAATACTGTCTCGACTGACAATGCCTATGTTGGTGCTGAAACTGCAAATATTAGTGCAATGATTAATGGTCAAGTGATCGCCGTGAAAGTGAGTGATACTCAACAGGTCAAAAGAGGGGATGTACTGCTGATATTGGATCCTAGTGATGCCAATATTGCTGTTGCACAAGCGCAAGCTCAGCTTGCTAAAGCTCAACGTCAATTTAATCAAAGTAGTGCCAATATTGATGGTCTAAATGCACAGCTATTGGTGAGTCAAGATGATATTCTGCGAGCTAAAGCTCAGGTGGTGCAAGCAGAGGTGCATTTAGAACGTATAGCGGCAGAGTTTAATCGACGTTTAAAGTTAAGTCAGTCAGGGGCGATTTCTAAGGAGGAATTGGCTACAGCACAAA
The DNA here is from genome assembly GCF_000829675.1 of Acinetobacter rudis. Taxonomy (GTDB): domain Bacteria; phylum Pseudomonadota; class Gammaproteobacteria; order Pseudomonadales; family Moraxellaceae; genus Acinetobacter; species Acinetobacter rudis. Next base: position 4,608 of record NZ_BBRX01000048.1, on the reverse strand, counting down.
GTGCTTATAATTCTGCACGTGCAGATATTGAAGTGGCGAAGGCTGGTCTCACTCAAGCTGAGTCTAAAAGAAATGCGGCACAAAGTACTCTAAATGCAAGTAAGGCCCTGATTGAAGGTACTACACAAGCGAATTTACCCGATATCTTGGTTGCGAAAGCTCAGTTAAAACAAGCACAGCTTGATTTACAGCGTACTGTGATTCGTGCACCTTTAGATGGTGTAGTGACTCGTCGTGATGTACAAGTTGGCCAAAGACTTGCACCTGGGGTAACAGTAATGATGATTGTACCTGTTTCCAAATTGTATGTGGATGCCAACTTTAAAGAGAGCCAACTGCAGCGTGTACGTGTAGGCCAAAGCGTGATTTTAACTGCTGATCTTTATGGAAGCCGCATCAAATATAGTGGCAAAGTCATGGGACTATCTGGAGGGACAGGTTCTGCTTTTGCTTTGATTCCGGCGCAAAATGCAAGCGGAAATTGGATTAAAGTGGTACAGCGATTACCTGTACGTATTCAGCTTAATCCACAACAGTTAGCAGAACATCCCTTACGAGTCGGATTGTCGATGAATGCGACGATTGAGTTAAATTCAAAACAATAACACGGCCATTAAAAGGCCTTTAATAATAAAAATAGTAAAGATTATGAATAATACAATATTAAAAACGAACCTTAAGGGTATTCGTTTATTGATTGCTGCTTTTATTGTGGCATTGGCCAATTTTATGGTGGTGCTTGATATGACCATCGCTAATGTGTCATTACCGACTATTACAGGAAGCTTAGCGATATCAACCTCACAGGGCACATGGATTATAACGTCTTATGCAATCGCTGAGGCGATTGGCTTATGTGTTTCGGGTTGGATCGCACAGCGTTTTGGCTTGGTCCGCAGTTTTAGTATAGCTTTAATGGGATTTACTGTATTTTCAATCTGTTGTGGTTTATCTAATAGCCTAGAATTATTGGTCATGTGCCGCGTCGGACAAGGCTTATTTGGTGGACCCATTATGCCTTTAAGTCAAACTTTGATTATCAGTATTTTCCCTCAAGAAAAATATATACACGCCCTTGGGATTTGGGCTGCTACAACTGTTTTAGGTCCGATTTTAGGCCCAATTTTGGGAGGAATTATTAGTGAAAATTGGGCATGGAATTGGATTTTTCTGATCAATGTTCCTATAGGTTTTTTTTTAATTTACGGTGTATATCTTTTTTTGTCGAAGATTAAATCCCCACTGAGCAAGTCGAAGTTTGATGTCATTGGCATGATTTTTTTACTGGTGTGGGTGGGGGCACTGCAAATGATGCTGGATATGGGGCATGACTATGATTGGTTTAATCATCCTAAAATTTGGGTTTTAGCGATGATAACCCTGATTGTTTTCTCACTATTTCTTGCTTGGGAACTCACTGGGCGACAGCCGATTATTCAACTGCACATTTTTGCAAACAAAAGTTTTTGCATAGCGACCTTGGCACTGTCTGTTGCTTATGGCGCTTTTTTTGGCGGTATTGTGGTAATACCTCAATGGTTACAACTCAATATGGGCTATACCGCAACTTGGGCTGGTTACCTGATGGCGACAATGGGGGTGGGAAGTTTATTAATGTCGGTTGTGGTGGCTAAGCTGATTTATTGGATCGATCAGCGTCTTTTGGTTAGCATTGGATTTATTGTATTTGCTTTATCTTGTTATCTGAGAACTGATTGGGCCAACAATGTAGATTTTATCGATCTGGCTTGGCCACAAATTTTACAAGGCTTTGCTTTACCTTTCTTTTTTATACCGCTAAGTAATATTGCTTTGGCTGCGGTACAGTCTCATGAACTGGCTATGGCAACGGGGATGATGAACTTCATTCGGACATTGTCTGGTGCAATAGGGGCATCTATCTCGATGAGTTTATGGAGTAACTACAGTCAGATTGCACGCCATGAAATGGTTGCGCGTATACAAATGACACAGAGTCAGCATGCATTATTGAGTGCCCATATTTCTCAACAAAACAGCTTGGAGTTGGTTTCCAATGTGGTGGATCATGAAGCCATGACGATCTCGATTAACCATATTTTCTGGGGATTTTCCTTGATCTTTATATTAATTAGTGTGTTGATTTGGTTGTTACCTAAACCTCAGAATATGCTGGGACAGATTCATCTTCCTTGAAATAATTGTGTTGATCACTGCAATTTTTTTAAATAATGAGAGTTGAAAAAAAGATGTGAATGGATGTATCAATAAGCTCAGCATTAATCATATGATACATCCATATACACAATTGATTTCTCTTTATTCAGTAGAAGTTTTTATAAAGTTTGGGATTTGGTTCGTTGTAATGCTGTTGCCCATTCTGCTAAACGGGCTTGGCGTTGATCCTCGCTCATTTGTGGTTCAAAGCGACGATCTAATTGCCAAGATTGACGAATTTCATCTAGGTTGGAAAATACACCAGCACGTAACCCAGCCATAGCCGCAGCTCCCCATGCTGTTGATTCCAACATTTTCGGGCGCAGTACAGGAACATTGAGCAGGTCAGCCTGAAATTGCATTAACATGGTATTTTGGCTTGCACCACCATCGACCTTGAGCTCTGTAAGTGGTTTGGAAATATCAGCTTGCATGGCATTCAACACATCAGAAACTTGAAAGGCAATAGATTCAAGCGCAGCACGTGCAATATGTGCTTTATGTGTACCGCGTGACATACCACATAAGAGTGCACGGGCATCACTGTCCCAGTGCGGAGCACCTAAACCAGTAAACGCCGGTACAAGAACAACACCATCACTACTGTTTACTTGGCAAGCCAGTTTTTCAACTTCAGCACTATTTTTTATTATCCCAAGCCCATCACGTAACCATTGTACGACTGCGCCTGCCATAAAGACGCTTCCCTCAAGTACATAACGGTTTTGTTCTTGGCATTGCCATCCCAAACTGGTCAACAATTGATTTTTACTGTATTGGATTTCACTGCCAGTGTTAAACAGCATAAAACAGCCTGTGCCATACGTGTTTTTGGCACTACCTGCCTCAAAACAGGATTGACCAAACAGCGCTGCTTGTTGGTCACCGAGTATACCAGTGATTGGAATATTAGCGCCCAATAAACCAGGAGCAGTATCTGCAACGTAATAATCTGATGAAATAATTTTAGGTAACATACTGCGTGGAATATTAAACATATCCAGCAGTTGTTCATCCCAAGTTTGATGGTGTAAATTCATCAACATCGTACGTGAAGCATTACTCATTTCAATGACATGTTCTGCACCATGAGTGAGGTTCCAAATTAACCAACTATCAATAGTGCCAAAAGCTACACGGTTTTGTTCAGCTAATGTCCTTAAGCCCTCAATATTGTCTAGTAACCAAACTAATTTTCCAGCGCTGAAATAAGGATCGATGCGTAATCCAGTGCTTTGATGGATCACATCAGTTAAACCTTGTTCAATCAGTTGATTACACCAAGGTGCAGCACGACGGTCTTGCCAGACAATCGCAGGTGCGAGAGGGCGGCCGGTTTTTTTATCCCAAACAACTGTTGTCTCTCTTTGGTTGGTTAAACCTATGGCTGAAATATCTTTAGGCATTAAACGTGCTGAAGCAATGGCTTGTTGCACTACAGCAATTTGAGTTGTCCAAATTTCTTGAGCATCTTGTTCAACCCAACCTGAATGTGGTGTTGTAATATGAATTTCACGTTGTGCTGTGGCATGGATCTGCGCATGTTGGTCAAATATGATTGCTCTGCAAGATGTTGTACCTTGATCTATTGCAAGTAAATAACTCATATCTTTTAATTTTTGTGGTTGAAATTGTATCATTTTAGAGTATTTAAACGCCTCAAGCTCGTTAAAATATAGCAATACGAAGAAAATATATCGTATTTTTTTAAATATCTGTTACTATGGCTAAGTACTTTGGGGATGTTATTGGCTTCGACGCTGATGATGAAGCTCATAGATGCATGCCGAGAGCGCATTTCCTCTCGTAAATCAAATTTGCAATTTTATAGTCGCAAACGACGAATCTTACGCTCTAGCTGCCTAAGGGCAGTTTGTCCGCTTCACTGAATACTTGTGGTCAGTGAACCCGACCGAAGCGCACGCACACAAGTCCGTATAAAGTCAAGCCTCGGGGCTTTATACCAAACTTAGAGGATCGCGTCTCGTACCCTGTTCGTCGGGTCACAAGATGTTAAAACAATAGACGATATCTAAGCATGTAGTATTCTCGAGTGTAGTGTTGGCGGACGCGGGTTCAACTCCCGCCATCTCCACCAAATTCTAATTTAGAGAAGTCCATCTAAATGTAAATAAGCCTTAAATCTTAATGATTTAGGGCTTTTTTATTGCCTTGTTCATCCGACCCCATCCGACCACATTTTTACTTCTATGGGTAAAAATTTTGTTAATTATTCGAATAAACAAGGATAAAACAATAAACTGCCAGCTTTACTAGTGGTATTTTCATGATTTAAATACGAAGTGGAACAGGCTGATATTAAAGTATTTTTTTATCTCACTTATATGTGCTACACATCATGTTAAAACTATATTACCAATATAAAATCACAAAATGAGATAAATCGTATAT
>NZ_BBRX01000049.1 GCF_000829675.1 Acinetobacter rudis | reverse complement strand
CAATTGCGAATTCAAATCAGGTCGATATTTAAATTTTTGCAGATCAATCCCATTATAAACTGTCAAAATTTCTCCAACAGGCACAGCACCCAAATGTTCAAAATTTTCAGCTGCTGCCATACTTACATTCGTCGTTACATCCGCCCATGAATGAGTATAGCGGTAAGCCAGCATACGTAATTTTCCACCCTCATTATTACTATGTGCTGTACAGATCAATTTATTGATCGGCTTAAAAATCCGGCTCAAACGCGCAAAAATATTGGCATGTACCATATGTGCATGTACAACATCAGGAGAAAATCGATTAAGCAAAGTATGATAGCGACGAAATGCGGTAAGACTTGAAGTCAAACTTTCCAGTCCAAGATAAATTAGCTCAATTGCATCATGCTCTGGTTTTAAGACGACATTACCTTTTAAATAGGCAATCTTAACTTGGTGACCCTGCATATACATTTGATCTGCGAGATCAACGACTACTCTCTCAGCGCCCCCACCACCTAATCCTGTTATCAGAAATAATATGCGCATGGTTAATGCTCTCTTCTTAATATTTGACTGAGAAACATGATCAACAATAGGAAAATAACTGTATAAAAGATCAAGGGAAATACCGTATTTAATCCAGCACGAGGTAAGAAACACAGCGGGATAACGAGGGAACTGATGATTACTTTCAGGTAGATATTCTTATTGATGTTATTTTGCATGTAGTTGATAAAAACTGAAAATAGCACAATAAAAACTGAGTAGAAGACAATATTTCCAAATGAATAAACATGTGCATCAGAAAATAATGACCAACCTAATCCATAGCCTAACCCGAATAAAACAGGGTCCAAAGTATAACTTAAAAACTGGCCAAAATTAACCTCATATGCGTTGACTCCATAACCAAGTGTAGAGAACACAAAACTGACACCGGGAATAAAATTTTGAAAATAAGGCACTATTGGGTAGTTGCTTATGCTCATTGAGTCATTAAATACCATTAAGGTCACACCCTGAGCGTAAAGCAGACTTAAAACTTTATCTGACACGTTTTCGTTATCGACTTCACCACGAAAACTGACCATATTAAAAATAGCGGTCAGAAATACAAAGACAAAAATGATTAAAGATAATACTTTAAAGACATTTATTTTTTTTAAGCCAAAATCCGATTTATACCAAAATAACAGCAGCAAATAGCAAATAAATCCGCCCCTAAGCCCCATAATAAATTGACCAAAATAATAAAACCCGATGATTAACAATAAAACATTGCGCATTTTTCGGTCATCTTGTACCAAAAAAACGCCAATCGAAGCTGCTAATATGGTTTTTATAGTAGAGGTAAAGTCAAAGCCATAACGACTATCCTGAGTGTCATATAAAGCCAAATAACCACCAGAAATCACAGATAAAATGCCATCTTGAATCGAATAAAAAACATAAGCTGCAAAAATTGTTAAAAAAGGATATAAAATTAATTTATTAAGTTTTAATTCAACAACTTGGCCTTTATTTTCTTTTAAGATGAGTAGAGACAAATATAAGCCAATCTCTAAGGCAACAAATCCACTAAACAGATAAAGCATGAGGTGACTTGCCTCAGACACCTCTAAATATCGATTTCCAAAAAAATCAATGTTAAATAAAACACCGCTATAACCAAAAAAAATGGCCAGTAAACGCCCCCCAATAAATAAAATACTGGTCATGTAAAACAACGAGAAAATCGTGGCCAAATTTATATTACATGCGTATCTAAAAAAATAGACTAACACCAGATAGCCAACAAAAAATACTGACCAAATATAATCTGTAAAGAATAGAACCGTACCACTGTAATAAATAAAAAATAAAACCGTCTGAAATAAAATAAAAAATATTAATGAGAATTTATAATTATTGGATAACACATCCATAAAGTCACTCCAAAATTTCTCTCCAGAAACCAATGATATTATTAGAATAAAATCTTAAGACATTATGCTGTGAAGATTGAACCATCTGCTGATACCGTTGTTCATCTATTTGCATGACTTGAACCAATTGCTCTGCTAAATCTTCAACTGAATGACATAAGAAACCGTTTTCACCTGTACGAATCATCTCCGCAGGTCCAGTATCACAGTCCATTGAAATCACAGGTAGACCATATGCCTGTGCTTCAAGAAGCACCATCGGTAGCCCTTCAAAACGCGAACTCATACAATAAAAAGAACTTGTTCTATAGTATTGATCTACATTTTTTGTTGCCGCAATAAACTCAACTCGACCATCAATAGCTAAACTTTTTGCTTGTTGTTTTAATGCCTGTTCATCCTCTCCATCACCAATAATTCTTAACGTCCAATCACTGTTGTGTTGACAAACGATTGCCCAAGCATCCAACAAACGATCAAAACCTTTTTGATAGGTCAGTCGGCCAAGTGCCAAAACAATTTTATGTTGCAGACGTGGTGTATGTTCTATGTTCTCATAAGGTGTAGGGTTGGAAATCGGTACAATTTTAGCTCGGATCTGAGTTAATCCAGCTTCCCACAATTCCTTATCACGCGCAGTTAAAGTTACTACGGTATCACAATACTTTGCTGCCCATTTCCTTCCTAAGCGTCTAAATGAAACACCTAAATCAACATTGAAGTTAAAATGCTCCCAGCAAATATGCCCAACCTTTAAACCCATAAGTGCAGGTACGGTGAATACACAAGCCAAACTGTCGACCACAATAAGATGGTCAATTTCGTGTTGTTGTACAAATTTTCTAATCTTAAAACAGCAACTGAAAAAGTTTTTTTTCATCGACACTTTTTGCTCAAATAAACGATGCAATTGAACTTGATCATGTAACTCAAAAAAAGCCTGTTTTCCACCCGATAAGCTCAGGATGTACAATTGATTCCCTTCTGCAGCGAGTAGATTGGCAATCAAAGAAGTTACTCGCTCTGTCCCACCAGATAGACCAATATCACCAATTAAAAAACATATTTTTTTATTCATCGCCTAACTTCTTCTTGAGAAAATTTTCTTTACCAACTGCTTAAATTTAAAAAATAAGCGTAGCGTTAAAATCTGTATTGATAATTTAAAATCAATCATTAAGGTTTCTAGCGCATTATCCCAACTTACTTTGATATACGCCTTTTTAAACAGGGGCTGTTGCTGAAACTCATTTAAAACCTGTAATCGCCCTAGCGCCATCTTATAAGGGTTAGCAAAAGTATTTCCGCCATGTGAGCGATAATAAGAAAACAGTTGATCGGTATACAAAATTTTTCCACCTGATTCCATTAACTTGAGGTAGATATACCAGTCCTCCACGATCATGCCATTCACAAATCCCCCCGTCTTAATTAACTCGCTTAAGCGGATCATTTGCGTAGGTGCTGGCAGAAAACGATCGGTATACATCAAGTCATCAAAAGCAAAAACCTTGTCTTCCTGTCTGATTTCACCAATCACTTTATTATTGTTATCAATTAATTGAACAGCACCAAATACTGCAACATATTCAGAATGAGTTCGCAGCAGTTCAACTTGGATCGCTGATTTATCTTTGAACATTTGATCATCAGAAGCCAATACCGATAAAAACTCTCCCTGACACCACTCAAGAGACTCATTTAAAGTCGCACTTAGCCCTTTATTGGCTCGAGTACGAAATTCAAATCGAGTGAAGCGTTGCTGGCAAGCTGCGACCATTGCATTAATTTTTTCAACAGAATGATCTGGAGAACCATCATCAATGATCAATAGCTCAATATTCTCATAACTTTGATCAATCACACTCTGAATACTGTCTTGTACAAATTCAGCATGGTTATAGCAAGGAATAACTATTGAAACTAAGGGGTTACTCATAGGATGGCCTTATAGATAACTGAAAGTCTGACAAGTAAATATTGGATTTTACGCTTCAAATCGAACTGATGACGTAGATCATGTTCGGCGATATATTGCATTCCCATGCGAATACTCGATTTCCACTCTGTTTTATTCTCTAATTTTGCTTTATTTTCTAAATAGTATCGTAAGACACCCCATATGGTTGACATCAAACTTCGATGAGCGAGAAACACCACACTCGGATCGTTCTCTGCAACAAATCTAGATAAAATGATCGAATTCTTAATCATGCTATGTTTATTGTTATTCAACTTTTTGGTCGTTGAATTTATATTATATTTATAAGTATAAATGCCCTGACAAACAACAATAGACTGCGCATAAAAAAAGAACATGCGGGTAATGACTTCATCATTATTTAAAAAGTTATGACCGTCAATGTTATAGTGAGAATATTCAGCATAGGCCCTTTCACATAAGCTCTTATTAAAACACCCATAACCATGTACACCCCAACCATCAATACTATGTAAAAAAGCCTCGTAAGCGCTAAAAGAATTCGCTTTAAACATATTGAAACGTTGGATCGAGATGCCCTCTTTACCAAGAACTTCGCAATCTAGCTCAAATAACACGATATCTGATTGATGTTGAGATAGTTGATCAATAACTGCTTCGATGGCGTTCGATGATATTTGATCATCGCAGTCCAAATTAATCACATAATCATTTGCGCACTGCGCCATTCCTGTTCGTCGGGCTGCGGCTGCACCGCTATTTTTTTGCTGAATCAATTTGATATTAAGATCTTGATGTTGAGCAATGAAAGTCTTAATCATACTGACTGAAGCATCTGTTGAGCCATCATCAATAAATATTGCTTCAAAAGCTTTTGAGCTTTGTAGATCAAGACCTTCAAGGCATTTAATCAAATTTTTTTCCTCATTATACACAGGTATAATGATTGATATTTCATATGCCTTCATACTAAACCTTTAAAGGACTCAAATCATTTTTAAGTTTTTTATTCGCAAAGAAAGCACAGGTAATCCAATAAAAAAGATTATTTACAGCAAAAGCAAGTGCAATTCCTTTAAACCCATATAGATGGGCAAGAAGCATTGTAAGTGGGATGATACTCACGAGGAAAAATGTTTCTAAGCTAATAAACAGCCGTGTCATCGCCCGACTCAGCATCATATAGGTAATGATCCAACTTCCTATACGTAATACATCACCAATTAATTGCCAGAATAATAATTCGAGCATAGGTTTAAATTGGGCTGTAAATAAAATCTCAACCACCAATTCCTTAAAGAGGTACACCATAGCTGCCGACAATGTCGCAATCGGCAAGATGACCAAATAGCCCATTCTGACTTCTTTTTTGATCTCATTATATTGTTTTAATTCAGATAACTTCGGTAAGTAATAAACACCTATAATCGTTGAAGCAAACATTAAATAACCAAGGCTTAAACGGTTCATTGCATCCCAATAACCTGCATAGTCCCAGCCATAAGTCTTCACAACATAAGATCGCAATATAAACTGAGTAATATTGCCTACCACTACACTGACTAAAGCCATTAAAGCAAAAGCAGATAGCTTCTTAGCCAGTGATTTATCAATTTTTCCCCAAAAAATTTCTGGTTGATACCATTGGCTTTTTCGGGCAATAAACCAAGTTAGAAAAAATGCGACAGACTGATTGATCGCTAATGCAATTAAAGCACCGTACAAACCATAACTAACAACCAAGACATAAGTTGCCAATAATGTAATGAGCGTACCACCTATATTGGCGCTCACTAATTTTACAATTTCTTTTTTGCCATTAATAATCGCAAGTAAAAAACCATTTAAATTAAAAAACACCAAAAAAATAGCTAGCCAAACAAAGACTGACCAATAATCGTGGTGTTTAAAGATGACTTGCGAAAGATAAAAGCTAGAGCAAATGATGACAAATGAAATCAGTAAAGTAAAAAGGATAATTAACTTAGATGAAGTCGCCCATAGGCGTCGTTGTAGCTGATCATCCTCATGATATTCTGCTGTATATTTAACAATACCGTTATTGATGAAAGAGCCACCAATACCAGTAATCACTTGTACAAAGTTTTGAAACTGCCCAATGACCGCATACCCAGATGGTCCAACATATACTGCGAGTATTTTATTCAATACAAGCATAGTCACTGTTTTAATAAAAACAGCCAAACCATTTAAAATGCTGGTATTGAGCAAATTCATAAATGCTTAAACTCTAAAAGCATTACATAATTGCGCAATTTTCTCTGCATCTTCTATGCTTAGAGTTGGCCCGAGTGGCAAACTTAATACTTGTGAATGCAATTGCTCAGAAATAGGGAAACTCAGATGGTTCCATTCACGATATGCCTGTTGTTGATGTGGCGGGATTGGATAGTGAATTAAAGTTTGCACTCCATGAGCTTCTAAATACTGCTGTAAAGCCTGACGATGCGGAGTCTGGATGACAAATAAATGCCAAACATGTTGCTTATATGTCAATGCATCAATATTCTGCAATGGCAACTGTATGAGTGAGTTTTCAATCTGAGTTAAATAAACATTGGCAATGGCTCGACGCTGTGTAATTTCTACATCTAAATATTTTAACTTAACGTCCAACATCGCCGCTTGAATCTCATCTAAACGGCTATTTACACCCTGTACTAAATTTTTATATTTTTCATGTGAACCATAGTTACGTAAAGCGCGTAACATCATTGCCAGTTCAGCATCGTTGGTCGTAATTGCACCAGCATCGCCCAAAGCACCAAGATTCTTTCCAGGATAAAAACTAAACCCTGCTGCATCACCCCATACTCCAGCTTTAAGGCCTTGTATTTGGGCGCCATGTGCTTGTGCTGCATCTTCCAATACCAAGAGTTTATGCTTCTTAGCAATTGTCATAATTTCTGGCATTTGTGCTAATTGACCATAGAGATGTACTGGCAATATCACTTTAGTTTTTGCCGTAATCGCAGCCTCAATTTTTTGGGGATCTAGATTAAATCCTTGAGGGTCAGGCTCAACCAAAATAGGAGTCAGATCATTGGCTGAAATTGCAAGAATACTTGCAATATAAGTGTTCGATGGAACTAATACTTCATCCCCTGACTGCAACTTACCGAGCTCTTTCCAAGCACGTAAAGTTAAAATTAAAGCATCTAAACCATTAGCTACACCAATAGCATATTGGCTGCCACAATAAGCAGCAAAATTTTGCTCAAACTGTTCTAAGTACTTTCCGCCAATATACCAGCCAGAATCAATCACTTGCGTACATGCTTCAATAAGTTCTGCACGATATTGTTGGTTAATGTTTTTTAAATCTAAAAAAGGAATCATTTTTCTACATAGCCTTTTATCACTGCTGGATTGCCCATCACCACAGCATAATCTGGAACATCTTTGGTCACGACCGCACCAGCCCCAACCATTGCTTTTTGACCAATTTTAATGCCCGGTAGTATGGTCGCATTGGCCCCAATACTGGCCCCTTTCCCAACCGTCGTTTGTGGATAAACATCGATGTACTGTTTTGACCTTGGGTTTTTATCATTTGTAAAAGCAACACATGGCCCAACAAACACATCATCTTCTAAGTGAATACCATCCCACAAATAAACGCCTGATTTGACCGTTACGTTATTACCTACGACCGCACCACCTTCAATTAAAGTATGTGCACAAATATTACAATTACAACCAATTTGAGCACCTTCAAAAATTACACTAAACTGCCAAACTCTGGTTCCCTCTCCAATGTTTTGACTTTTTACATCTGAAAGTGGATGAATAAATACCGTTGACGTCTTTAGCATGGCAAGTTATGTCCTTAGCTCTGGTTCAGGATGTAAATATAACTTAATGCTTCAAGTTTAGGAGTGACTTTTCTAAAATTTACATACATAGCCACATCATCTAAAGCACGAACATGAATACAAACAATGGTGCTTCATATAAGAATCTTGGATAGCACCCTATGTACGGGTCATTCTCTCTTTTGAACGGTTAACATAAACTGCGCATAGTCTCGAATATAATCAGCTTCATCATAGTGCTCACTTGCCAAGACCAACAACACACAATCCTCAGAAAAATCGTGCATTTCTCTCCAAACCAGTCCTTCGATCAATAAGCCCTGTGTGGGTTCATTCAACACCACATCTTGCTTTTCAATCCCATTGTCCAAAACAAAACGACAATGGCCCTTGATACAAATTGCGAGTTGTTGCAGATTTAAATGCGCATGAAAGCCACGTGCTTGGTGATTTGTATTAAAAATATAATATAAACGCTTTACTGCAAAAGGAATGCTTTGCTCTGATTCTATTGCCACCAAACCACCACGTTCGTCGGCAAAACTAGGCAAGTCAATTAAATGAACCAAACTCATTGTTCATCACTCAATAATGACAATAAATATTGGCCATAATCATTTTTTTGCATACTCAAACCAATACGATGTACTTGTTCTTTACTCAACCACCCATGACTTAGGGCGATTTCTTCAAGGCAAGCAACCTTGTAACCTTGGCGTTTTTCTAGCGTTTCTACAAATTGCGCAGCTTCCAACAGACTGGCATGTGTACCTGTATCTAACCAAGCAAAGCCACGCCCCAACAGTTCAACGTTTAAATCACCACGCTCTAAATACATTTGATTTACTGTGGTAATTTCTAACTCACCGCGTTCAGAGGGTTTAACTTGTTTTGCAATTTCAATGACATCGTTGTCATAAAAATATAGTCCTGTGACTGCAAAATTGGACTTAGGTTTTTTTGGCTTTTCTTCTAAAGAGACAGCGCAGCGGTTTTCATCGAATTCCACAACACCAAAACGTTCAGGATCCTTAACTTGATAACCAAAAACAGTAGCACCTGATTTACGACTTGCAGCTTGACGCAACATAGGCGTAAAGCCTTGACCATAGAAGATATTATCTCCTAATACTAAGCAGACTGAGCTGTCTCCAATAAACTGTTCACCAATGATAAATGCTTGGGCTAAACCATCAGGACTCGGTTGTACGGCATACTGCAATTCAATTCCAAATTGTGACCCATCACCTAATAAGCGTTTAAATCCGTCAAGATCCTCAGCTGTGGTGATCACCAAGACTTCACGAATACCCGCCAGCATCAAGACCGATAATGGATAATAAATCATCGGCTTATCGTAAATTGGTAATAGCTGTTTTGAAACCCCTTTAGTAATGGGATATAAGCGTGTACCTGAACCGCCCGCTAAAATAATACCTTTTGTATTCATGATGCACCTACACCTAGTCGCTGTCCTTGATAACTACCATCTTGTACGCGATGGCACCAATCCAAGTGTTCCAAATACCATTGCACAGTTTTCTTAATACCTGTTTCAAACGTTTCCTCAGGTTTCCAACCTAACTCATTGGCAATTTTTGTTGCATCAATGGCATAACGTAAATCATGTCCTGGGCGATCTTTTACAAACTCAATCAGTACTGCATATGATTGCCCATCAGCACGTGGCCGCAACTCATCCAAAATTTGGCAAATATTTTTAACGACTTCAATATTTTGCTTTTCGTTATGTCCACCAATATTATAGGTTTCGCCAACTTTTCCTTGAGTCACAACGCTATATAGCGCCCGAGCATGATCTTCGACAAAAAGCCAATCACGGATTTGATCGCCTTTACCATAAATAGGTAAGGCTTTGCCCTGTAAAGCATTGAGAATAACTAAAGGAATGAGTTTTTCAGGGAAATGATATGGCCCATAGTTATTCGAACAGTTGGTAATCACCACAGGCAATCCATATGTTCGATGCCAAGCACGTACCAAATGGTCTGAACTCGCCTTACTGGCTGAATAAGGTGAACTCGGAGCATAACTTGTTGTTTCAGTGAATAAATCTGTGGTTCCTTCTAAATCACCATAGACTTCATCAGTTGAAATATGATGCAACCGAAATACTGATTTCTGCTGAGCAGATAATGCAGCATAGTACTTACGAGCCACCTCAAGTAAGGTATAAGTCCCGACAATATTGGTTTGAATAAAAGCAGCAGGCCCATCAATAGAACGATCCACATGTGACTCAGCAGCCAAATGCATAACCGCATCTGGTTGAAAACGCTCAAATATCTGAGTTAATGTTGTCGCATCACAAATATCAGCTTGTACAAACTGATAACGTGGATTCTGGTCAATTTCAGACAAAGACTCCAGATTACCTGCATAAGTTAATTTGTCTAAATTGAGTACATGGTGATCAGTACTTTTAATCAAGTACCGCAACACAGCCGAGCCTATAAACCCAGCACCGCCTGTTACTAAAATATTCATACGATTCCTATTATTTATATCTTATAGTCGAATATCACTTTGGTCTTGATCAAGCACATACTTTAAATCATATAAAACATGCTTGGCTTTACCCAAAGCTTTAAAATCCTCAACACTCATTTGTTGGAATTGTTCATGTGCTAAAGCTAAAACAATCGCATCGTATTGACCTTGCGGTTCAACATGAGTAATTGGGCGTAATCCATATTCTTTTTCTACTTCTTCAGGATCAACCCAAGGATCATAAATATCGAGATCCAAATCATATTCTTTTAACGCCTTGACCATATCTACAATCTTAGTATTACGGATGTCAGGACAATTTTCTTTAAAACTCAAGCCCATAATTAATATTTTAGACCCAACAACTTGAATGCGCTTTTTCACCATCTCTTTGATCAGTTGAGTCGCTACATACTCACCCATACGATCATTTAAACGTCGTGCAGCAAGAATAATTTCTGGATGTAAACCAATCGATTGAGCTTTATGCGTAAGATAATACGGGTCAACACCAATACAGTGACCACCAACAAGGCCAGGGCGAAAACCTAAAAAGTTCCATTTGGTTCCAGCTGCTTTTAAGACCTCTTCTGTATCGATACCAATCTTATTAAAAATCAGAGCCAATTCATTAATTAATGCAATATTGACGTCTCGTTGAGTATTTTCAATGACTTTTGCTGCTTCAGCAACTTTTATACTTGGCGCACGGTATGTCCCTGCTTGAATAATCAATTGATATGCTTCATCAATATACTGTGCTGCTTCATTTGTCGAACCAGAAGTAATTTTTAAAATATTTGTTACACGGCGCTGTTTGTCGCCTGGATTAATACGCTCTGGACTATATCCGACAAAGAAGTCTTGGTTGAACGTTAAGCCAGAAATTTTTTCAAGTACTGGGATACAGACCTCTTCAGTCGCTCCTGGATAAACAGTAGACTCATAAACAACAACATCACCAACTTTGAGTACTTGAGCAATCATTTCTGATGCTTTAATCAAAGGATTAAGATCTGGCTGTTTAAAGTCATCAATTGGCGTAGGAACAGTCACGATATAAAAATTACTGGCAGCAAGATCTTGAACGGCTGCGCTATAATTCAATCGACTCGCTTGAGCCATTTCTTCAGCACTGACTTCGAGTGTGTGATCAACACCTTGTTTTAATTCTTCAATTCTATGTAAATTTATATCAAAACCGATTGTCGGTACATGTTTCCCGAACTCCACTGCTAGCGGTAAGCCAACATAGCCCAGTCCGATAATTGCGATTTTAAGCTGATCAAGTTGAAACATATGCCATTAACTCAGTAGGTTTTTTCAGGTAAAAAACTTCATTTTCAAGTTAAGAAATATAGCAGAAATTCGCATGCTTGTGTTTGAATGATCAGCTGCGCTTCATGAGGCTAGGACAGAAATCTCTTCTATTTTGTAGAAAAAAGAACCATGTCATGTCATCACCTCAATATTAGACACAAGCTGATCATATTTTAAATGACCCAAATTTTTATATGTGATTTTTATCTCGACTTTAGCGCTTCAACATTAGAGTTAGACCAAATCTACGCTATATAAGTCATATACAATCGCACGTGCTCCAAAACTTTCTTTTTGGCTAATTAAACCATTATTTAAGTAGCGGCCATTATTTTCATTGGAAATACCAAAATCAAATATCGTGGCGTAATCTGAGCTCGCAGCAATCACATAATCAATCAGCATGTCTAAAGCACGCAGTTCCCGCCCCAAACGATTACAAGCTAAATATTGAGTATGCACAACATTAATACTCTCAAAGGTGACACAGGCTGAAACTATTTCATCTTGATAAAATGCAGCATAAGCTTTGATATTTTCTGGAAATTTCCCTTTTAAATAATCAATCTCCGCTTCGCTATGCACTGGACTAGTCTGATGATTTTCCTTAAGTACAGCTCGAATTACCCCCCATAAGTCACTCGGTTGCTCAATAGGTTTACAGCTTACGCCGCCCTTCCTCGCCTTATTGATACTCCACTGTTTACTCTTTGAATAGTTATATCCCTTTTCAATTAAAATAGAAGAGCTTATATCTCGACGTGATAGCTGAGCATCATTACGGAATAAAGCATATAGATCTTCCTGAGCAGGGTATTGATGGTAAATCACAGGCACAGGCTTATAAATAATTTTTTCAATATTATTTATTTTTAAGAAATCTTTAACCTCATCAAATATTTCAATTACATCGACTGCATGTATATTTTTATCCATTAAAAACCCACCAAAAGTTAATCCTTGATGGCTGTAAAAAACATTTTTATGTACATTCCCTGGTAGTAAAGTAACTATTTTATTATTCTCATTCATAATGATTAATGAAAAATCCTCAAAGCGATCCGAATGATAATCCATAAAATCTCTATGGAACATGAAATGAGAGTTTTTGCAATTTAATATAAAGCTATTCCATAATTTTTTTTCTGAATTTGAATATCTACTAATAAAAAAGCCCATAGGGAAACCTCTAAAAATATATATCGTCAAAAAAATTAAAACCTTAAAAAATTATTCAATATAAAAAAGCATTCCAAAAAATAATAAAAATTCAATTAAATATAAATATTATTATTGAATACCACGAAAAAACGATACCACCGATTTCAGCAGATTAATATGCAAAATTATAAAAAAGTGTGATGCAATTCATATTTAACATTATGCTTCAATTTACTTATGATCTAATATTTCTCTTTAAGCTATTCTATTGAATGCACATTATTACCAATGAATATGGGGAGTATTGCATTGAGACTATGTATAATTTATTGCTTTAATTCATTAGGTTTTTACAATTCATATGAGAAGCAATAATTTAAAAAATAATTGTTAAAATATAGCTTTTTTTTAATTAACTTCTAAAACCAACTTATTTTACAGCACGCAAACCTTTTAAAGAAATAACATAATAAAAAAAGAATATCTGTACAACAAACACCTCAGAGCAATCAAAACCAACAGCAAATCAACTTCAAAAACATAATAAAAAACAGCTGAAATTTAATACACCAATTACTATAAATAAGTAAAGTGATAAATACAGTTAAGGAATAAAGGGGTTGGGAGAGAAAACAATCTATATGATATTGTTTGACAACCGACTCTACCCTATAAATATTATTTAATATAAATATGTGCTGAATTCTAAAAACAATAACGCATTCATTATTTATTTTATTTTCACCATGAATAGATCTAATTCTCTATTTATATTCAGATTTTTTTATAAAGAAAGGTTTATGAATGTGAAGTATCCAAGTACATCAGTTTTTATGACCATATCGCTTTTTTTCTCAGGCTGTTCACTTACCCCTGGTCTTCAAACCTATGATCTGCCTCAACAAGGGCTATTTCGTACTGAGCAAGGTGCTGTGATTTCAGTACTTCAACTCACCCAAAAAAATATTTCGTCCACAACATTGGAAATTAAACAAAGCCCTGAACAGATCCAAAAACTGTTTCATCACCAGCCAAAAATTTATGTTTTAAGTCCTGGCGATATTTTATCTATCCAGCTCTGGGCCTATCCTGAAATTAGCCCACAGATCCAGATTGATAGTGCAAATGCAAATACCACAGGTTATCCCATAGACCCGAATGGCTATATCCAACTCCCCCTACTCGGTCGTACACACATTGCTGGCAAAACTTTGGCAGAGGCGAATAGTTATTTAAGCAACCAATTTGCGCATTATTTAAAACGACCTGATGTGGTTGTTCGTGTCATTTCCTATGAAGGCCAACGTTATTATGTGAATGGTCAAGTAATCAAAAGCGGCCAATTTACCTTAAATGACCAACCTATTAGTGTATATACAGCGTTAAGTATGGCAGGTGGTATTGATACGAAAACCGGTGACAACACTCATGTCCAGCTCATTCGAGGCGGTATCATTTACAACTTAAATGTACTCAATTTAGAAAAGCAGGGCTTATCCCTACATAAATTATTGATCCAACCCAACGACACGATTTTCGTAAATACCAAACAAGATCAAAAACTTTATGTTATGGGTGAATCTAGTCGTAGTCGTGCCATTGAATTACGAGATCAAGGAATGAGCCTCAGTGATGTATTAGGAGAAAGTGAAGGAATTAATCCATCTTCCGCAAGTGCAGCACGTATTTTTGTCATGCGCACAAACTTAAATAATAAAACATCGACGCTATATCACCTCAACTTATCCAGCATTGGCAATCTGGCCTTGGCCAATCAATTCGAAATGCAAAAAAATGACATTGTATATATCGACGCTACAGGTTTAACACGTTGGCAGCGTGTCGTTAACCAAATTCTTCCCTTTTCTAGTGTTTTATATAGTGTTAATCAGCTGGGTAGACCATAACGATGAACATTCAACATATCCTGGTCGTATGTACAGGTAATATTTGCCGTAGTCCAATGGTTGAATATTTTCTTAAACAACAGCTTCCACAGTTAAATATTCAATCAGCTGGCTTGGCTGCCTTAGTCGGCCAACCAGCTGATAGCAAAGCAATTATTTCTATGGATCAATATAAAATTGATATACGCCCGCATATTGCCAAACAAATCAATCTAGATCTCATCAAATGGGCAGATATCATTTTTGTTATGACTCAAAATCAAAAAAAACATATTGAAATCATGTGGCCCTTTGCCTATGGGCGAGTATTTCGTATTGGACATTGGAAAAATCAAGATGTAGGCGATCCTTACCAACATGATCAAATTTTTTTTAATGAAATATGTTGTCTTATCCAAATGTTTTCCTTGGATTGGCAATCTCATATTACGCTTGAGTATTAACGGTCAGCTATGAATCAAAATTCTAAATTACACAACGATAACATAGACCTAAAAGAATTATTTTTCTCGGTTTTGAACCAATGGAAATTGGTTATGCTCTGCATCGTCATCAGTTTGATTATTGCAATATTATATCTAAGAGTTACCTTGCCGATCTATTCAACCAATGCTTTGGTACAAGTAGAAGATGGAAAAAGTGCAGCCTCTGTTGCTTTACTTGGGCAATTAAAAGAGCTCTCTGGAACGGTTGGAACCAAATCGCCAGCTGATGCTGAAATTGAAATTCTCAGATCTCGACTCATTATTGGCCAAGTGATCCATGATCTAAATCTCAATCTTATAGTCAAAGATGATCATGATAGTCTTCTCAATCGACTGATTTCCCCTAAGTACTTAGACGTTTTTTATAAACCTAATGCTGTCAGTGTGCAGACAAAACACTCAAGTTTTCAAATCAAAAAGTTTGAACTACCCAACTACTATTTAGACAAACCTTTGAGTCTTCACTTTATAGAAAATAATCAATTTACCATTAGTTTTAAAGAACAAGTGCTGATTAAAGCGAAACAAAATCAACTCAATCATCTCACTACTGAAAAAGGTACTTGGGAAATTGAAATAGCAACCCCCTTAGGTTCACCTCAACAAAGCTTCACGTTAATCAAACAATCTCTGCCCTCTTCAGTGGGTTCTTTTCTAGAAAACTATTCTGTGGCTGAACGTGGAAAACTCACAGGGGTCATCGGGCTGGACTATCAGGGTTATGATAAAGAACATATTACCCATGTTCTGAATAGTGTTTTGGACATCTATCATCAACAAAATATTGAGCGCAAGACCCTAGAGTCCAAACAGACGCTGAGCTTCTTAGATAAACAACTCCCTGAACTTAGACAACAACTATTAGACTCAGAAATTAAATTCAACCAATTTCGTCGTAAAAATAATACAGTAGATGTATCTCAAGAGTCTGACTTATTACTTAAACAAAGCGTAGAGCTTGAAAAAACCAGAATTGAGTTAAAACAGAAACAAGCTGAACTTCAATCCAAATATACCGATATCCATCCACTCATGACGGAGATTACAGCGCAATTAGAGGCTATTAATAAGAAAACCCAAGAACTTAATCGTACACTAAGTGCCTTACCAGAGCTTCAACGCTTATATCTACAGCTCTATCGTGATGTGAAAGTAAATACTGAACTCTACACTTCATTATTAAATAACTACCAACAACTTAAAGTAGCGCAAGCAGGTGAAATTGGTAGTGTTCGCATTATTGATACAGCTGTTGAACCTGTTAAAGCGATTAAACCACGAAAATTGATTGTGCTTTTCTTGTCACTCATGATTGGTAGTTTCATCGGTATTCTGTTCTCTCTGTTTCGTAGCATGCTCAAACAGGGCATTAAAACCTTTGCACAAATTGAGCGAGAGTTAGACCTTTCTGTTTTTGCTACAGTACCGCGCTCTCCAATTCAAGAGACTCGTATGCATGTGCTTAAAAAGAAAAAATCGATCCCTATTCTTGCGGTTAGGGATGGTGAAGATATTGCGATTGAGAGTTTAAGAAGTCTTAGAACCACAATTCACTTTACCCTTACCCATGCGAAGAACAATATTATTTCTATTTCAGGGCCTGTCCCTGAGGTAGGTAAGTCATTTATTTCAACTAATTTAGCGACGATTTTTGCACAAAGTAATAAAAAAGTTTTGCTGATTGATGCTGATTTACGTCGAGGTTATCTACATAAGTACTTTAATCAAGCGATCAGCCCAGGATTAAGTGAATATTTACACCATCAAATAGAATTAGAACAATGCATACACAGCACTCATGTAAATAATTTGAATTTTTTAAGTCGGGGGAAAAATCTAGGTAATCCATCTGAAACATTGGCATCGGATCATTTTCAGGCTCTACTCGAACACCTGTCTCCATCCTATGATCACATTATTATCGATACACCTCCGATCTTAGCAGTTACCGATGCACTCATTATTTCACAATACGCTACTGTCAATTTAATCGTTGTACGCCACGCACAAACATTCATGAAAGCATTAGATCTGACTAAAAAACGCTATGAGCAGGCCGGCATTAAAATTGATGGTGTTATTCTCAATGACATTCAACAGAGTATCGGTTATGCCTCAAACTATAACTTCAGTTATCACTATAGTTCGTCCAGTCATGATTAGACTTTAAAATTATTTATAAACCTCAACATTCAATAGCTATTGTTGCTATTGAATGACTTAAAACTGTATTTATTACGCAAAATCTATTCAAATTTGATACCGCTTTACTCAATGACAGTATATGCTGAATGCACTAAACTGCATTTCGTTATATTTCCAAAAACACATTGAGACACGTTATGAGTAAAGCTTTACCTATCACCGTTGCCGTACTTTTAGGTGGTGCTGCACTAGTCCCTGTTTACTATGCGACAAAACACCCTGCGACTCCAACAACTACAGCCAGCATGAGTAAAGATGCGAGCCCAATTGAAAAAATGAGTTATGCACTTGGCCACGAATTTGGTAGCCAAACTCCACCTGAACTAAATATTGATGCTTTTGTTACAGGTATTCGCGCTGGTTATGATAAACAACCACGTGCTTATACAGATGAAGAATTACAAGCTGCTTCTGTAGAGCTGCAAAAAGAATTGGAAAAGAAACAACAAGCTGAATCACAAAAAACTGATGCGAGTACTGAAAAATTCTTAAGCGAAAATGCTAAAAAACCTGGCGTTATCACGACTGCTTCTGGCCTACAATACAAAGTCATCAAAGAAGGTACGGGTAAGCAACCTACAGCAGACTCTATGGTCACTGTGCACTACAAAGGGCAGTTGATCAACGGTACCGTATTTGATAGTTCGTACAAACGTAACGAACCTGTGGTTTTCCCACTTAAAGGTGTAATCCCTGGTTGGATTGAAGGCTTACAACTCATGAAAGAAGGTGGTAAAGCAACGCTTTATATCCCAGCTAAACTCGGTTATGGCGCACAAGCTTCAGCTGAAATCCCTGCAAACAGTACCTTAATTTTTGATGTTGAATTAATTAAAGTTCAATAATTAAACTAAATTTCAGGAGAGCTTAGGCTCTCCTTTTTTGAGATCAAAACATGCAAAAAAAAACCATATTCACCCGACTATTTATTTTGGTTAGCCTCATTGGCGGCTCTTATACTCATGCAGCAGCTCTAGATAAAACTCAATCAACAGCCAGTTCAATTGAGAAAATAAGCTATGCACTTGGACATGAATTCAGTTCGCAAGTTCCTGATGAAGTTGATTTTAAAGCTTTCGTAGAGGGTCTTCGTGCTGGTTATACCAAGCAGCCTAATCCTTATACCCAAAAAGAATTGCAAGAAGCATATCATCAAGCTCAAATGCAGCTTGAAAAGAAACAAAAATCTGATGCAATCAAAGCAGCTGCTGTCGAAGAAAAATTCTTAAGTGAAAATGCCAAAAAACCTGGCATTGTCACCACCAAATCAGGCTTACAGTACAAAATCATTCAAAAAGGCAAAGGCAAACGCCCGACAGCAAACTCAATAGTCACTGTGCATTACAAAGGATTACTGCTTGACGGTACAGAGTTTGATAGTTCTTACAAACGTAATGAACCTATAGAGTTTCCACTTGATCAGGTCATTCCAGGTTGGACAGAAGGCTTACAGCTCATGCAAGAAGGTAGTAAAGCAACGCTATATGTGCCTTCAAAACTTGCTTATGGTTCACAAAATACTGGGCCTATTCCTGCAAATAGCACACTTATTTTTGATGTTGAACTCATCAAAGTTCAATAAATTTAAATGTAGAGAAAAGCGCCTTCACTTTTCTTTTAACACTAAGAATATACACACTACTTATAGTATGACTTTGATTTTTATTGTAGAACTGATCAAAGTTAATTTTAATTCAATACTGGGAGCAAATCTTGTTTCCCGACACAGGATATAACCATGAAAAAAGCTTTACTTTGCTCCAGTATTTTCTTTTTATGCTCGGCAAGTTATGCAGCATCAGTCAATAATCGCAGCACACAACAAGAACAATTTAGCTATAGTTACGGTTATCAAGTAGGCCTTACATATGCCGAAATATTAAAAGATGTAGACATGAATACATTTTTGGAAGGCGTTAAACAAGGAACTGCTGGAAAAGAACCGAGTTTAACCAAAGAAGAAATGAAGAAGGCAATGTTTCAATATCAAAAAAGTATTGAAGCGATGCAACTTGAAAAACTGAAACAAATTGCAGCTGAAAATGCCCTGAAGGAAAAATCTTTCCTAGAAAGTAACCTTAAAAATACAGGTATTACTCAAACTAAGTCAGGACTGCAATACCAAGTACTTACTGCTGGAACAGGTAAAACACCAAAAGCGACTTCAAAAGTATTGGTTCACTACGAAGGTCGTCTGTTAGATGACACAGTATTTGATAGCTCGATTGCTCGTGATCAACCTGTTGAATTTCAAGTCAGTCAGGTTATTCCTGGTTGGTCCGAAGGTCTACAACTGATGAAAGAGGGTGCAAAATATCGCTTCTTTATTCCAGCAAAGTTAGCCTATGGTGAGATTGGTTCAGGAGATGCGATTGGACCAAATAACACTTTAATATTTGAAGTTGAATTACTCAAAATCGTGCAATAACCATTAAAAAATGGCTGTCATCAAGACAGCCATTTTGTTTCATCTTATTCGCGTAAAATACAATTAAGGCTTCAACTGACGAGGTCTAAAATTACTCATCAAAAGTCCAATGGCATAGGCAACAACCCCGACCACACATAAGCCGATCACTTGTAGCACACGTATCCATTGTGAGGCTTCTCCATTGTACCAAGTCAGGCCATAAGCTAGAGCAAGTACCATTACGACATTCGC
Organism: Acinetobacter rudis; assembly: GCF_000829675.1. Taxonomy (GTDB): domain Bacteria; phylum Pseudomonadota; class Gammaproteobacteria; order Pseudomonadales; family Moraxellaceae; genus Acinetobacter; species Acinetobacter rudis. Next base: position 9,207 of record NZ_BBRX01000049.1, on the reverse strand, counting down.
AATCGCAAACTGTATTACGAGTTTTTTCCAATGGCTGCCAAAACGGAAAATATCACGGCGGTGCAAGTAGTAATACAACATCGCGGCATTGACCAATGCTGAACCAGATGAAGCTATAGCCAAAGCCATATGCTCTGCATGCCAATCGATTAATTTAAATAATCCAATAAACAAGACGTTTAAAATCGCGTTAGCAGCAACAGCGATTAAACCAACACGTACAGGAGTTTTAGTATCTTGAATAGCATAAAAACCAGGAGCAAACACTTTAATTAACATAAAGGCCAATACACCACCACTCATACACTGCAAGGCCATAGCGGTCATTTGTGTATCACGCAGATCAAACTCTCCACGTTGAAACAGTGCTTGAATAATTGGGGTAGATAACATAAATAAGGCAATACTTGCAGGCACTCCAACCAAGACAATCACCCGTGCAGCCCAATCCAACATCGCTTTAAATTTTTGTTGATCATGCTCAGCTTTTTGTGTCGACAAAGACGGTAAAATTACTGTACCAATTGCCACCCCTATCAGTCCCAAAGGCAGCTCTGTCATTCTTTCTGCGCTATATAACCAAGACACTGAACCATCCTGCATAAATGAGGCCCAGATCGTATTGAGTAAGAGGTTAATCTGTGTAACAGATACACCAAATAATGCGGGAAGCATCAGTTTTAAAATTCGTTCCACCCCTTCATGTTTAAAATCAACTTTTGGTGGAATCAATAACTTTTTACGCCATAGCTCTGGGACTTGAATAGCAAGCTGTAAAATACCTGCAGCAACAACAGCCCAACCCAATGCCATAATCGGCTGTGCCATATGTGGTGCTAACCACCAAGCTGCAGCAATCATCGCGATATTTAATAAAACTGGAGAAAATGCAGGTGTAGAAAAAGAACCATAACTGTTTAAGATACTGCTGGCAAAAGCAGTTAATGACATGAACATTAAATAAGGTATGGTGAGGCGAAACATATCAACAGCAAGTTCAAACTTAGCTGGGTCGGTATGAAAACCCGGTGCATACGCATAAATAATGACTGGAGCCGCAATCATCGCCACTAAGGTTAATGCCGACATTGCCAACAGTAAACAACCAAAGACTCTACTAATTAATATTTGTACTTCGGCATGTAAACGTTGCGTTTTATATTCAGTTAATATGGGTATAAAAGCCTGAGAAAACGCACCTTCAGCAAAAAGCCGCCGGAAAAAGTTAGGAATACGAAACGCAACAACAAAGGTGTCAAAATCCTTTCCCGCACCAAAGACATTCAGCAAAACCATGTCGCGTACAAGACCCAATACCCGTGAAACCATGGTCATTGCACTGACGATAAAAGTGGATCGCCATAGCGCCATTAGAACTACTCATTTTTCAATAAAGTGCTTATTGTAATCAAACTGAAGCGAAAAAACGTGATTGAATGATGATCTTTAACAGCATTTCTACGTTAAGCGATAAATTGACTTTAATCGCCTCAATCATCATCAGCTGTTCTTATTCACTTGTCTGCTTTTTGGCATGAAGCTGTTCACGAAAATACTGCCAATCAAAATGTGGACCTGGATCTGTTTTACGCTGTGGAGCAATATCTGAATGCCCAGCAAGATGCCCTTGAGTTTTAGGATAAGCCTGCTGCAATACTTTGACGACCTCAACCAATGCTTGATATTGCTGATCTTCAAAATCCTGATCGTCACTCCCCTCTAATTCAATTCCAATTGAATAATCATTACATTCCTTTTGACCCAAATAACTTGAGCGTCCGGCATGCCAAGCACGATCATTAAAATTAACAAACTGTATAATCTCACCAGTTCTTAATATCAATATATGTGCAGAGACCTGCATACCTTCAATACTTTTAAAATATGGATGTACATCCCAATCTAATTGATTTTGAAAAAACTGTTCAATATACCCCCCTCCAAATTGAGATGGAGGCAAACTGATATTATGTACGACGATCAACTGAATTTCAGTATCTTCAGGACGTTGATTAAAATTAGGTGATGCAATTTGCTTTGCACCGAGTAACTGTCCTGCTGAAACTTGAAATTTATCTATATATCGCATTTATCACTCCGCTGTAGGGCTTTAGTTTATTGACTCGCGATGTGCCTCTGATAGCTTACCCGTAATTCTAAAAAATAAAAACTTCTGCAAAGACATCGATGACAATGCTAAAATGCCGCTGTTTTTTAGCGCAATCAATATAGGGATATTCCATGAGCATACCGCAATCCTTGCTTGAGCAATCTATTCAATTGAATATACAACACGCCTTACAAGAAGATCTGGGTGATGGCGATATTACCGCAATGCTTACTCCAGAACATGAGCAAGCAACAGCAGCTGTATTAAGTCGTGAAGATATGATCTTGGCAGGACAACCTTGGGTGGATGCTTTAATTCAACATTTTGATCCAACTGTACAAGTTTCATGGTTAAAAAATGATGGTGATTGGGTTGCTGCTGGAGAAACATTTTTAACTTTACAAGGCAAGGCACGTAGTTTGCTCAGTATTGAACGTGCTGCACTTAACTTCATTCAAACGCTTTCGGCTGTAGCCACAAAGACTGCTCATTATGTAAAGCAGCTCGATGGTCTTCATACACAATTACTTGATACACGTAAAACTTTACCAGGCCTACGCATTGCACAAAAATATGCTGTTGCCATCGGAGGTGGTCAAAACCATCGTCTTGGCTTATTTGATGCATTTTTAATTAAAGAAAATCATATTATGGCAGCAGGTGGTATTGCTCAAGCGATTGTTCAAGCACGTCAAATTGCTCCAAATAAACCCGTTGAAGTTGAAGTTGAAACTTGGGATGAGCTCAATCAAGCACTTGAAGCTAAGGCTGATATCGTGATGCTCGATAACTTTAGCCAACAACAGATGATTGATGCTGTCAAATATGTGGCTGGACGCTGCAAACTTGAAGCATCAGGAAATATTACACTCGATAATTTGGCCCTAGTTGCCAGCAGTGGTGTGGACTATATTTCTATGGGTGTGTTAACCAAAGACCTTAAAGCAGTCGACCTTTCTATGCGTTTTAACAACAATTAATATTTTCAATCCGTTGATTTCTTTTACCGTTCAATCAAAGCAATCAACGGATATTCCTATCAGAATATAACTAAGTTATAAGCAAACTAAATTGTAATAAACCACAATTGGACTATAATCTCTTCACCTTGCATTATTGTATCCCAAGCCAATGACGCTGCTCAAACAACAGGCACTTTTCATTGTCGTTGCCTTTATTTCTGTGTTCATTTTTTTCTTAACTCAAGAAAATCTACAAAACTTTTTTGCCTTAAATGACTATGAGCGCAACCTGCGCACGTTTAAATACGTCTTTTCCGCCATTCTAAATTACGCATTCATTTCTGGTTTTTACTTAATGATTCGTAAAACTTGGCTAACACTGATTGTGAGCCAATTTACGGTTTTTTTACTGACTTTTATTAACATTCAAAAAGAACGATATCTATCAACAAGCTTAGTCCCAAGTGACTTTTTACTTGTCAGCGAAACTCTCAAAGCTTCCCCACTTTCCTTAAAAATTTTTGTATTTATTAGCCTTGCCTTATTTTTTGCCCTCTTTATTTGGCTTTACAAAAAAGAGAAACGTGAAAAAGGTCATATTTTTATGACCAATGGGGTATTGGCAGTATTCATTATTGGTTTTTTTATCACCGCTAACTTTCAAAATAACTTTGCCACTCAATGTGCCAAAAATCCAGGCAATATCTTATGTAAATACACACGATATTTACCACAAACACGCGGTGATTGGGTTGGCGACCATCTCACCATTCGCACGTTAGGCATGAGTACTTTTTTCTTTTCTAAATCGATTGACAATCTCAATGACAAATTATTTAGTACCGAAAAAATTCCTAAAGATCAGATTGAGCACATTTTAAAAACACCCCAAGTGCAAGCAAAATCTGAACTGAAACAACTCCCCAATATCATATTCATTATGAGTGAGTCGCATTGGGATGCCACTAAACTTGATCCAAGTGTGCCTAAAAACTTAACCCCAACTATTCAAAAAAATCAATTTTCACAAGTACTCTCGCCAAGTTTTGGCGGTGGTACCGCGAACGTTGAATTTGAAGTGCTGACTGGGCTCAATGTATATTTAAATAAAAATGAATTACTTTATGTATCTAAGATAAAGCGCCCTATTTACTCCTTACCACGCTATTTTAATCAGCTTGGGTATAGCAGTACGGCAATGCACAACAATGGTAAATACTTCTATAACCGCAGTGCTGTCTATCAAAACTTAGGTTTTCAACGTTTTATTTCTCTGGAAAATATGACAGCCAATCCCAATAGCGCCATCAATCAAGGGGGCTGGGCCACGGATGACCTCATTTACGACAGCATTAAGCAACAACTGCAACAAAGCCAACAACCACAGTTTATTTATGCAATTACTGTTGAAAACCATCCAATGTACAACGATGACCGCTTTGGTAAAGATAAATACATCATCAATAAGTCTGGGGTGAGCGCAGCAAGCCAACGTCAACTCAATACCTATTTACTTGGTATGCAACGTGCTGATGCTAAATTTAAGCAACTGATTGATATGACTAAGCAATTGGATCGTCCAACCATGATTATTTTCTTTGGGGACCATCTACCAAACTTACAAAAGGTTTATGACGATTTTCAATTTTTTGATTCTGAACAAGATAAAATAGAAAAGAAACAAGCCAAGTATTTTGAAACTCCACTTGCGGTATGGAGCAACTTCCCAATCGATAAAAAACAATTCGATAGTGAGTTTATTCCAGCACATTTTTTGGCTAGCCGTGTTCTGGCCTCAGCAGGTTTACCTTTACCACCTTATTTTCAATTTATTAAAAATCTGAGCAAATGTTACCCGACAATTCATCAGATCCAGCAACAAGCCACATCGCAATGTTATTTCGATGCTGAGAAGTTACTGAGCGATTATAAAAAGCTCAATAGCGATGTCATTAATGGCAGTAACTGGACCTATCAGTTGTTACAACGTGCCGAAGACGAACCGAGCGAACCTCAACCCTAATTTAAGATCAATTTCGGGTTTAAACTAAGAATAAAAAATAGCGTCATAAGACGCTATTTTTGTATTTGGTTATCAATGTTCTACATAACCCATATAGGGATCAGAAATTGAATCTTGATTCGTTTCCATACGACCTGCAAAACGACGCTGGTAGCTTGAATCACCACTGAGCATGACCGTAAAATCATACCAACCACCAAATTCTGACATATCCCAATAAAGCTCTTGTTCTTGTGCTGAGGTCTTAATTTCCCAGACTTTTTCCTTACCTAAATACGCATTCGATTTGACAACCAAACTCGCTGCTTGATTCGCATCATTTCTCACCTTTAAGTAAAGCTTGGCACATTCATCCATACATACACGAATTTCAGGCAATGCAGCAACTTGCAACTGTGAACTTAAATCACCACCAAATGAACGATGAAATCCATTCGGGCCTAAAACCCACAAGTCATATAGCCCTTGTTCAATGCTCCAAGTATCTTCAAGCTGCTTGTTCGGTTCAACGATATAACGTCGTGGAATTGCATTTAGATTACGGCGGTTATAGACATGAAATACCGCTGCGGCATGACCTGTATTCGAAAACATCAGCTTTAACTGTTGTTGGGTTGAATCGACCAGAGCACTACAGTGCAATATGTAAGGTAAAGCACGTGATGGACGAATACCGAGCTGCTGTGTAGGTCTTTGTTGTTGTGTGGGTAGACTGACCTGACTTTGCTGCTCTTGTGCCTTACGAATCGTATCTGCTTCAAGTTTACTTTTTTGGCCAGCTAAAACAGGTAGCTGACTGTTATTTGGTGTCTTAAAGTTAAATGCTGAAGTAAGATCTCCACAAACGGCTCGGCGATAAGGACTAATATTGGGTTCTTGTACACCAAAACGTGCCTCTAAGAATTGAATCACTGAAGTATGATCAAAGACCTGTGAATTGACCCACCCCCCTCGACTCCATGGTGACAAGACATACATGGGTACACGCACACCTGGGCCATAAACGCCACCATCTGGCTTAGGTTGGTTAGAAAAAGCCACCCCTTGATGATCAAAATATTCATAAGATATATCTTGAGCTGGTAAAGTCGTTTTACCATGTATTACACCTTTTTCATCCCGTGATGGTGCTGAGGGTGAAGGTATATGATCAAAGAAACCATCATTTTCATCGAAATTGATCAGCAGTACGGTTTGGCTCCAAATTTCAGGATTTTCAGTAAGTGCATTAACTAATTCCTGTGTATACCATGCGCCTTGCACAGGGCTTGAAGGACCAGGGTGCTCACTATATTCGGCAGGGGCAACAATCCAACTCACTTGTGGCAATTTTCCTGCAGCAATATCTTGTTTTAAACTTGCCAAGAAACCTTGATCAGGCATGGTATTGGCAATCCCTTTATATAACGGCTCCTTAGCATCAATCGATTCATCATAAGGTGGACACACCTTCGAATGACTCACAGGCTGACCAGAACGTTCATTGGCAGCACGATACTGTTTAAAACCTGCGAGAGGATTATCAGTAAAGTTATCTGGCATATTTTGATAGACCTTCCAACTCACCCCTGCTTCTTGCAAACGTTCAGGATAGGTTGTCCAGTGATAACCTGATTGTGATGAGCCGATCGTGTCAAACTCATTGACAACACTTGCAACATTCGCCGCTTTGGGACCATTGGTTCCTGTCCATATAAATTTACGGTTAGGGTTGGTACCCGCATGCATAGCACAGTGATAAGCATCACATAAGGTAAATGCATCTGCTAATGCAAACTGATATTCTACTTCTTGTTGTTTAAAATACCCCATAGATTGGCTTCGTTTGTGCTCCACCCAATTTCCCATACGACCACAGTCCCAAGCCTGCTGCCCATCACTCCACGAATGTGGCGTACCTGATACTCGCTGAGCATTACCTAAACGACTGTCTAAATGGTAAGGCAGTACTTTATTTTTGTTTTTATCGTATTGTTGCCATACTTGCCGACCGTCGCTTAAAGGAATGGTAAAACGATCACCAAAACCACGTACCCCTTTAAATGTACCAAAGTAGTTATCAAATGAACGGTTTTCTTGGGTTAATATCACCACATGTTTAACGTCTTTGATCGTTCCTGTTTCAACTTTCGCATCAATTGCCAATGCTTTTTGAATGCTTGCTGGGAAACTTGCAAGTGCTGCTGTGGCAAAAACACCTTTACCTGAATTTAAAATAAAGTCACGACGATTCATTGTTATTTCCTCTTATCTTTATGGTGCACAGTGGACTTTACAGCTCGAAGTCACTTCATTATTGGAGTCGTTATTGTCATCATTACAAGCACTAAGTAATAATCCGCTACTCAATAAACATAAAATTAAAACCACCTTAGGCATAACCATTTCCATTGATTTTTAGATAGACGTAGTAAATACCAGTAAAATGACGATTTCATGATAGTTTTATGGCAGTGCAATTAATTAATCGAACTTAATAATTTATCCACTGTGAAGCCAAAAAATCGATTAACAAACGTGTTTTCAGCGGAATATAAACTTGATTTGGAAAAACGGCATACACGCCTTGGTGTTGCATTTGATAATCTGTAAAAAGTTGAACCAAGCGACCATCCGCTAATTCATTGATCACCATCCACTGCGGGATCACTGCTATTCCCAACCCATCTAACAGCATCTGTTTAATGGTCTGAATATTATTCGCTGCATATTTACTATTTTCATATAAAGTAACTTGCTGCTGTCCTTGAAAGAATTGCCAAGACTGTGAGGTATTCAAATTTAGATTTGAAATCCAATCACAATGTTCTAGCTGTTCGGCGGTTGTATATTCTCGTCCAGCTAAGTATTGAGGTGAGGCAACCAATAGCGTTTCATATTCAGTCAACTTACGTGCTTTATAAGATGAATCATTCAGTTGCCCCAATCGAATTGCGACATCAATCTGTTCATGAATGAGGTCATAAGGCCGTGCATCAAATAAGCACTGCAAATGCAGTTGTGGATGCTGATGACAAAAATCTGATAACAGTGGCCATAACATCTGATGACCAAATTCATAAGTGGATGCCACACGTAGAATTCCAGCGCTCTGTACCTGATTTTTTCTAATATTTTCGATAGATTGAGTAATACTTAATAAAATATCTTTAAACTGGACATAAAGCTCCTGCCCAGCCTCAGTCAAAATATTTTTCCGTGTATCACGTACTAAAAGTGTCACCCCTATTTCTTGTTCTAAACGTTTAATCCGCATACTGACTAAAGCTCGACTTATACTTAAAGCTCGTGCAGCTTGAGAAAAAGAGTGCTTTTCAACCACTGTAATAAAAGTTTCTATCAATTCAAAATTCGGCATATGTGACACATCAACTTTAGCAATGCTGTTCAATATATTTGAACAATGATGTAAATAAAAGCCAACTTCTCTTTCATTTCTAACACCACAATAATCATCCACCTTTCAATTATGTATTCAAAAGCTACTTTCTTTGTCTGAGTCTCCCAGTGTGATTAGAAAATAAAGCAGTGTGATACAAGTGGGTTTAAATGCAATATCGCAGCAAAGTTGCCTGTATTTTTTTACTCGGCTTTTTTATTGACTGTATCAATATCTTTATGAGTGCGATTGCTTTTCCAGCAATGAGTACTTTATTTCAATTGACACAGGTTGAAGCTGCTTGGATTTCTAATAGCTATATTTTGGGATTATGTTTAATTATTCCCATGAGTATTGGACTTGCAAATCTATTCAATACACGGCGTGTATTGTTAGGGTCGACAGCTATATTTGCACTTTCAAGTTTTATGGTGGGATCTGCTGATTCATTTAACAGTTTAGTAATTTGGCGTTTTATCCAAGGACTCAGCGGCGGCTTAATTATTCCTGTTGGCCAAGCACTGACTTTTAATCTTTATCAGGGCAATGATCGAGTAAAAATCTCAACACTCATCATGATGACAGCATTAATTGCACCCGCCTTATCCCCCATGCTGGGTGGTTGGGTGATCGATATCAGTTCATGGCGCTGGGTTTTTTATAGCCATCTTCCGATGATTTTACTACTTTTATTGTTGATTTATATTTGGCTCAAACCAGAACAACTCGGTAC